>NC_007516.1:2196826-2510659 GCF_000012625.1 Synechococcus sp. CC9605
TACCTCGATATCGAGAACTGGCTGAAGTCCACGGGCCGCAGCAACGTCGACGTTTACTTCTGAATTAGTCCTGGTCAGGCTGCACGGCCTGACCGAGTGCCAGCACCAGGGCCTCGGTGACGCTGTCGGCCTCCAGCAGAGCCAGATCCAAACCTGAAGCCAGATCGCCTAGGCCACTGCCCCGGGGAACGACGGCCCGCTGGAACCCCAGCCGGGCCGCTTCCTGGATCCGAAGCTCCAGCTGCCCCACAGGGCGCAACTGCCCACCCAAACCAAGCTCGCCGATCAACACCGTGCCCGCAGGCAGAGTGAGATCCCTGAAGCTGGCCACCACTGCTGCCGCCACCCCCAGATCCGCCGCAGGTTCCTCCACCTCCAGGCCACCGGCGACGGCGAGGTAGCAGTCGAAGCGGGAGAGCGGCAGTCCCATGTGCTTCTCCAGCACCGCAAGGATCTGGTGCAGACGGTTGGTGCCGATCCCTGTCGCCGTGCGGCGCGGACTGGCATAGCTGGTGACGTTCACCAAGGCCTGCAGATCCACCACCAATGAGCGCGTGCCCTCACAAGCCACGATCGTGGCGACACCGGAGGCGCGGGCATCGCTGAGGAACAACTCACTGGGGTTGCCCACCTCGGCCAGGCCACCGCTCTGCATCTCAAACAAACCCAACTCATGGGTTGCACCGAAGCGGTTCTTGACGGCCCGCAGCAGGCGATGACTGGCGAAGCGATCCCCCTCAAAGGTGAGCACCGCATCCACGAGGTGTTCCAACACCTTCGGGCCGGCCAACATGCCTTCCTTGGTGACATGGCCCACCAACAACAATGAAATGTTCTGACGTTTCGCCAGCCGTTGCAGAGCAGCCGCACATTCACGCACCTGACCGACCGACCCCGGCGCACTGGTGAGATTGGCGTCATGCAAAGCCTGAATGCTGTCGATGATCGCTACAGCGGGGCGCAGGGCCTCCAGCTCCTCCAGCACCAGTTCCAGATCGGTTTCGGCCAGCAACTGCAGCTCCGACGCCCCCCCGGCAAGCCGCTGCCAGCGCAGCTTCACCTGCTGGGCTGATTCCTCAGCACTCACATAGAGCACGGATGCACCGGCCGCCATCGCTGAGGCGCTCTGCAGCAGCAATGTGCTCTTGCCAATGCCCGGATCGCCCCCCACGAGCACCAGCGAACCGGGGACCAGACCACCACCCAGAACGCGGTCGAATTCCGCCGACCCGGTGGCTAGCCGCTGCAGCGGCTGATCCTCCAGCGAAGCCATGGCCGTGGACCGTCGCGGCGCAGCCGCCACCTCCGGATCCGGGGCACTGCGGCGGCGACGGCCATCGTCGGCGGGCTGGGATTGCTCCACCAGCGAATTCCAGCTAGCGCACTCCGGGCAACGGCCGAAAAACTGTCGGGCACGGGCTCCACAGACCTGACAGACGAAAACAGCGGTGGATTTGGGCACTGCGAACTGTGAAGAAAGTTGCCGTTGAATGAACGAAGCAGGGGGCTGCCCTTTTATTTGTGGCGAGAAGTGACTAACGCCTCGGTGCCCATGACGGCCACGGCTCCCACCAAGGAAACGATCCTCGTGGTCGACGACGAGGCATCGATCCGCCGGATCCTGGAAACCCGTTTATCCATGATCGGGTACAACGTCGTGACCGCCTGCGACGGCACCGAAGCTCTGGAATTGTTCCCCACCTGCACGCCCGACTTGGTGGTGCTGGACGTGATGATGCCAAAGCTGGACGGCTATGGCGTGTGCCAGGAGCTGCGCAAGGAATCCGATGTTCCCATCGTGATGCTGACGGCCCTCGGCGATGTGGCCGACCGGATCACCGGACTTGAGCTAGGCGCCGATGACTACGTGGTGAAGCCCTTCAGCCCGAAGGAGCTGGAGGCCCGCATCCGCTGCTTGTTGCGCCGGGTCGAGAAGGAGCAGGTGGCGGGCATTCCCAACTCCGGCGTCATCCAGGTCAGCGACCTGCGCATCGACACCAACAAACGCCAAGTGTTCCGTGGCGATGAACGCATCCGCCTAACGGGGATGGAATTCAGCCTGTTGGAACTGCTGGTGAGCCGTTCCGGTGAACCGTTCAACCGCGGCGAGATCCTTAAGGAAGTTTGGGGATACACCCCGGAACGCCACGTGGACACCCGAGTGGTGGATGTTCATATCTCTCGCCTGCGTTCCAAATTGGAGGATGATCCTGCCAATCCCGAGTTGATCCTCACGGCTCGGGGCACCGGCTATCTGTTCCAGCGCATCGTCGATTCCGTTGCCTCCGAAGGTCCCTGATCCCACCCCGGCACCTCAGCCGCGGCACAAGACCAACCGTCCTCGGGCGATCCGTCGCCTGGTGATTTGGTACCGGCGCAACGCCGCCGTAACAACCATCGTTGATGGTGCTGCCAACTCAGCGACGGCAGCTGGCTCGATGGCAGGCACCGTGGCAGAAACCGTTGTGTCGGGAGCCGGGACGGTGGCCAGCAGCGTGCTCCAACCGCTGGGGTTCGATCCCCTGCGCTGGCTGCAGGGGGGCACCGATACCGATGAGATCGACGATGCAAAGCGTCTCTGGGTGGCCGTCGATGGCATGGGTGGTGACCATGCGCCGGGGCCGATCCTGGAGGGATGCCTGGACGCCATTGACCGGCTGCCACTGAAGATCCGCTTCGTGGGGGAAATCGAACGGGTGATGGCCGCCGCCAACAGCCTGGGCCTGCGCGAAGCCTTGGAGACTGCGCGGGCCGCCGGACATCTGGATCTGGTGGCCAGTGGCCCCTCCATCGGCATGGATGACGAGGCCACGGCGGTGCGGCGCAAACGGGACGCCAGCATCAATGTGGCCATGGACCTCGTGAAGAAAGGCAAGGCCGAGGCGGTGTACTCCGCCGGCAATTCCGGTGCGGTGATGGCTTCGGCGATTTTTCGGCTGGGACGGCTGAAGGGCATCGACCGCCCCGCCATCGGTGCCCTTTTCCCCACCAAGGATCCAGGCAAACCGGTCTTGGTGCTCGATGTGGGGGCCAACATGGATTGCAAACCCACCTTCCTGCACCAGTTCGCCCTGCTGGGGAACATCTACAGCCGGGACGTACTTCAGGTGAAACGCCCACGCATCGGGCTGCTGAACATTGGCGAGGAAGAGTGCAAGGGGAACGATCTCTCCCTGAAGACCCACGAATTGCTGCGGGACGAATCCAGGCTCCACTTCGCAGGCAACTGCGAAGGCCGGGATGTGCTGTCGGGCGATTTTGATGTGGTGGTCTGCGATGGGTTCACCGGCAATGTGCTGCTGAAGTTCCTGGAGTCCGTCGGCAGTGTTCTGCTGGGAGTGCTACGGGCGGAGTTACCCCGAGGGCGTCGCGGCAAGGTTGGATCAGCGTTTTTACGCAGCAACCTCAAACGCATCAAGAAGCGACTCGACCATGCCGAGCACGGTGGTGCTCTGCTGCTGGGCGTGAACGGCATTTCCGTCATCGGCCACGGCAGCAGCAAGGCCCTCTCGGTGGTCAGTGCCTTGCGCATTGCCCACTCCGCAGCCAGCCATGGGGTGATGGAGGATCTCGCCAAGCTGCAACAGGGTTGTGATTGACTGACGCGACGTCAATCAACCTCCGTCTTGGTCGAGCCGCTCAGCACAACCAGGGGGGTGTTGTTCCGAGGGTCCGGCAGCGCGACGCCCAGCCGCTCGATCAGCAACGCTGAACTTGGCCAGCGGGTTGAGACGAGTGACGAATGGATCCGCAGTCGCACTGGTATTGCCGCGCGACGTGTGGTCAACAGCGACGAATCCCTTGCAGAACTGAGCGGACTGGCGGCGGAACGGGCTTTAGAGATGGCCGGTTGGTCGGCTGACAGCCTCGATCTCATCCTGTTGGCCACCTCCACTCCAGACGACTTGTTTGGTTCAGCGCCACGGCTGCAGGCTCGCCTCGGCGCCATCAATGCCGCGGCCTTTGATCTCACCGCAGCCTGCAGCGGATTTCTTTTCGCCGTTGTCACCGCCGCCCAGTACCTGCGCAGTGGGGCGATGCGCCGCATCCTCGTGGTGGGGGCCGATCAACTCAGCCGCTGGGTGAACTGGGACGATCGACGCTCCTGTGTTCTCTTCGGTGATGCGGCAGGTGCCGTGGTGCTGGAAGCGACAGAGAACGGCCAGGACGATCTCGATGGATTCCTGCTTCGCTCCGATGGCAGCCGCGGCGAGGTGCTCCAGCTCCCCCAGGTGAGCCAGCGCCAGCCCTTGGTGGGGGACGCCAGCCATCAGTGCGGCGGCTTCGAACCCATCCAGATGAACGGGCAGGAGGTCTACAAATTCGCGGTGCGGGAGGTGCCAGCGATTCTCGAGAAGCTGCTTGTACAGGATGGTGTCGCCGCAGATTCCCTCGATTGGCTGCTGCTGCATCAGGCCAACCAGCGCATCCTTGATGCGGTGGCGGATCGGTTCTCGGTGCCCTCTGAAAAAGTGCTGAGCAACCTGGCCCACTACGGCAACACCTCGGCAGCCACCATCCCCCTGATGCTGGATGAAGCCGTGCGGGATGGACGCATCCAACCCGGCCACCGCATCGCCAGCAGTGGGTTCGGCGCGGGATTGAGCTGGGGTGCAGCCCTCTTCCGCTGGAGCGGGCCCGCCTAATCTCCGGCACGGTCTGCAGAACACAGCAATGGCGATCGCCTGGGTCTTTCCCGGTCAGGGCTCTCAAAAGGTGGGCATGGCAGAAGCGCTGCTCAGCATCGATGGCAGCCGCGAGCGTTTCGCCATGGCGTCCGAGCTGCTGGGGCGCGACCTGCTGGCGATCTGCCAGGGGGAAAGCGGCGGTGGTGATGGGCCGGATGACCTCAACGACACCCGCAACACCCAGCCCGCCCTGTTCGTGATCGAATCGTTGCTGGCCGACAACCTTCAGCAGCAGGGCCGCGAGCCTGCGCTGGTGGCCGGCCACAGCCTGGGGGAGCTGGTTGCTCTGTACAGCGCAGGGGTGTTTGGGCTGGAGACCGGTCTGCAGCTGATGAAAACCCGCTCAGAACTGATGGCGAGCGCCGGGGGCGGCGCCATGACGGCAGTGATCGGCTTCGATCGTGCTCAGCTGGACGACCTGGTAGCCGCCACGGACGGCGTCAGCATCGCCAACGACAACAGTGATGCCCAGGTGGTGATCTCGGGCTCTCCAGAGGCCGTAGAAGGCGTGAGTGGAGCCCTGAAATGCAAGCGCGCCATCCCTCTGGCCGTCTCCGGAGCCTTCCACTCCCCGTTCATGGCGCAGGCGGCTGAGCGCTTCGCCGCCGAGCTGGACAACGTGCCCTTCCTCGATGCCCGCGTTCCGGTGCTCAGCAACAGCGCCGCCAGCGCCAGCACCAGTGCAGACGAGCTCAAACAGCGCTTGAAGCAGCAGATGACCACCGGCGTGCGCTGGCGCGAAACCATGGCGGCCATGACCGACAGCGGCGTGGACACCCTGGTGGAAATCGGTCCGAGCAACGTGCTCAGCGGCCTGGCCAAACGCAGCATGAGCGGGGTCACCACCGCCCAGATCTCCGGGGCAGGAGACCTCGGACAGTGAGTCACTCCAGCCTCGTCCGCACCCCCAAGCCAAGCCTCACCTACCGGCTGGTCAGCAGCCTGCTGGTGTTCCCAGTCTTCCGCTTGCTGTTCCGCGGATCGACCGCCGGCAACAATCGAGTGCCCAGGCAAGGGCCCCTCGTGGTGGTGGCCAACCATGGCTCGCACCTGGACCCGCCCCTGCTAGGTCATGCTCTGGGGCGCCCCGTGGCCTTCATGGCCAAGGCGGAACTGTTCAGCATCCCGCTGCTGGGACGCGTGATCCAAGCCTGTGGTGCTTACCCCGTGCGGCGGGGTGCCAGCGATCGCGAAGCGATCCGCACAGCCACGGCTCGCCTCGAAGAAGGCTGGGCCACTGGGGTGTTTCTGGACGGCACCCGACAGAACGATGGCCGGATCAACAACCCACTCCCCGGAGCGGCCCTGCTGGCGGCGCGCACGGGAGCCCCGCTGCTGCCGGTGGCCATCTGCAACAGCCACCGCGCCTTGGGCAGCGGGCGCAGCTGGCCGCGCTTGGTGCCGATTCAGCTGCGCATCGGCGACCCCATCCCAGCCCCGGCCAGTCGCCGCAGGCCTGATCTGGATGCCACCACCGCTCTGCTGCAGGAACGCATCAACGCCCTGCTGGATCAGGGTCCGCAGCATCCCTGAGGTCGCGACCTGTCATCACCCACGCAACCGCGCGAAGCCAATCACTCCATTGTTTGAGGCGCCCCTCCTGGGCGCAGTCTTCGCGGCAGGCCACGGGAACGCCGCTGAGCTGAATTCCGCGGCTGCCGGCCACCACCTGGCCCACCGCCATGGAGCGGGGCAGGTGGTCTTCGCTGGTCACCAGCAGCACGTGGCGAACGCCATCCGCCTGCAGCTCATCCACCACCGACGTGAAGTTGCTGAGGGTGTCACGGGCCCGGTAATCCAGGGTGACGCGGTCGGGATTGAAGCGCTCCTCACTGAGCATCCATTCGGCGTACTCACGGTTGCTGCCGCCGCTCACCAGCAGGGGCAGGTCGAGCTGACGGGCCAACCGGGCACCCAGTCGTTCCCGGTCCACATCCCCACCGAGCACCAGCACCAGCTGCGGCGGGCTGCGATCCAACAGAGCCCGCCGATAGGGCGACAACGGGCCGGGCCCCAACAGCCAGACCATCAGACCAGCTCCCAGTAGCAGCCCGGTACGCACGCCCGCCATCAGACCTGTCCAACAGGGGAGGTGGGGTAGATCGGCAGAACCTCAGCCCAGGGCATCGATGCCCCGGCAGCATGGCTGTGCTGCAGCAGCTTCAGCAACTGCGCCACATCCGCCTCCACATCAAGCTGCACCTCAACAGCGGGCTGGGGTGATGCCCCCTGCGGCAGCAGGGTCGGCAAGCTGAGTTCATGCACCTGCCCAGCCGTGATCCGGTATTCGCCACCCACCACCCCCCGCCGGGGCAACTCCTGGGTGATCCAGAACGGTTCCCCCTGCATGGCTTTGGGCAATTGCCCCTCCAGACGTGGGGCCATCAGGGCATAACTGCTCACCCCCAGCAGGGGGCAATCCAGCTGTTGCGCCAGGGTGCGGGCCATCACCACCGTTAGGCGGGTGCCGGTGAAGCCACCGGGTCCCGTCGCCACAGCAAGGCCCTGCAACTGGGACCAACGCTCAGGCGGGAGGAGCGCCTGAACCCGCGAAATCAAGCTGTTGGACAGGCCCCGGCCATCAGGATGGACCTGCACCAGAGGCTCTGCCCCGGGCTGCTGGGGATCCAGCAGTGCCATGCCGAAGCAATCGGAGCAGCTGTGCAGGGCAAGCAGCAGCGGCAGAGCCGTCATCGGGGCAGCTCTTGTCCAGGACGGCAACGCTGCCACCGCCCTGGATCCGCCTTGAAGCTGGAGCAGGACCGCACATCCCACTCAATCCCGGCCTGGCCATCGGGGAGATCCATCACCGAAACGTGAATGCGAGGCGCGTCTGGCTCAAAATCCGGGGTCTGGGCCAGATGCGGAACACCATGCTGACGCTCAACTGCGTGGTAGGCCTGACAACGGTCGACCCAGCTGCAATCCACGCAGATGCACATGCCTCCCGAGGCCGTTTATTCCCTCCATTCTGATGGCCCAAGGCTCCGGCGACGCGTTACTTGACCAGCTGCGAGAGCGACTGGCGCCAGCCCAGTGGCCTCTCCCCCTGGCACGGCTGCCGGAGGGCACGGCGCTGGTGGGTGGCGCCGTGCGGGATGGCTTGCTGAACCGTCTCCAGGAGCAGCCGGATCTTGACCTGGTGGTCCCATCTGATGCCATCGCCCTGACCAAGGCCTTGGCCCAGGAGCTCGATGGCACCTGTGTGGTGCTGGACGCAGAACGGAACATTGCTCGGCTGGTGCTTGGGGGCTGGACGGTTGACATCGCCCGGCAGGACGGAGACCGCATCGAAGACGACCTCTGGCGGCGCGACTACCGGCTCAATGCCATCGCCGTGTCGCTCCAACCCTGGGGAGAGCTGTGGGATCCCACAGGGGGACTGAATGACCTCCAGCAGGGGTGCCTGACCGCCGTCTCGCAAGCCAACCTCATCGACGATCCTCTGCGGCTGCTGCGGGGATTGCGGCTGATGGCGGAAATCCCGCTAACCATCACCAGCCAGACCATGGGCTGGATTGAGCGCCACGCCGCACGGCTTCCGGAAGCAGCGCCGGAGCGGATCCTGGCGGAATTGCAGCGACTGGTGCGGGGCAAGCATGCTGACGCCGCGATTGCAGCCCTCAGGAGCCTGCCGTTGCTGCATCCCTGGGCGGCCGCAGGGCAACCTCCCACGCCCGGCAACACGGAAGGCCTGAGCAGCGAGGAAACCGCAGCAGCAGTGCCCTTGGCACGGCTGACGGCCCTGGTGAGCGATGAGGGCCTCAAGCAACTCCGGGCCAGTCGCGCTCTACGCCAACGCTGCAAACGGCTGCGGAGCTGGCAGCAACGCACCGGTCAGGCACCGGAGTCGCTATCCGAGAACGATCAACTCCGATTGCACGAGGAGCTGGAAGGGGATCTCCCCGCCTTGGCCCTGCAACTGCCCATGCCCGAGAAAGGGATCTGGCTGCGGCGATGGCGCGACGCTGAGGACCCTCTCTTCCACCCCAGAACTCCAATCGACGGCAACGGCCTGCTCACGGCCCTGAAGGTCGAACCCGGGCCCCGTCTCGGACGCCTGCTGCATCATCTGAAGCTTGAACATGCCTTTGGGCGCATCCAAACCCCAAGCGAAGCGCTGAAGGAGGCCCAACATTTCTTGACCCGTGAAAGCGAGGCTCTGTGATTAACTTTCCAGGTGTCAATGATGACGGTCAGACACCGACAGATCACATTTTCTTTCCTTCATGAGCATCCGCCTGTACATCGGCAACCTGCCGCAGACCTTTGAAGAACAGGAGCTGGTGGCTCTGCTCAAGTCGGTGGGAGAAGGGATCCGCTTCAAGTCGGTTCTCGACCGCGAAACCGGAGCATGCCGCGGTTTCGGCTTCGCCAACGTGGACGATCCGAAGCTGGCTGATGCCGTGATCGAAGCGCTGAACGGGAAGGATTTCGGCGGCAGCGCTCTGCGCGTCGAGCGCTCCGAGCGTCGCGACAACAATGCTGGCGGCAACCGTCGTGGGGCCCCCAACGCAGCCGGTCAGCCTCAAGTGGCCCGCAAGGCAGTGAACAAAGTGGTTCACTCCAATGCGAAGAACGAGGGCGCTCCCGACCCCCGCTGGGCCGGCGAGCTGTCCAAGCTCAAGGATCTCTTGGCCAACCAGAAGACGGCGGTTTGATCCGTCGCCGATCTGATTGAGGGAAACAGCCGATCAACTCCAGCCCCTGCCGGTCTGTCCGGCGGGGGTTTTTAGCGTGACTGAGCCAACAGGAATGAACGGGGCAGATCAAGCAGCTTGTTGACCTTGGCCACGTAGGCACGGTGATTGAACACGTCGTAATCGACCCGCTCGATTTCATCCAGGATGCCGCGGTAGAGCCGAAGCGACGTCCACACCGGCCAGCGCGCATCGGCAGACAGCCAACGGACTCCTGCTTCGGAGCGAGCAAACCAATCGCGGGCCCGCTCCAGCTGAAAGCGCATCAACGCACGCCAGGCGGTGTTGAGGGTTCCAGCCATCAACTCCTCCTCGGAATAGCCGAAACGCTCGAGATCTTCCTGCGGCAGATAGATACGACCACGGCCCCGGTCTTCCCCCACATCCCGGAGGATGTTGGTGAGTTGGTTGGCGATCCCCAGGGAGACGGCGGCATCGGAAGTGTCGGGACAGTCGCTCCAGGGGGCTGAGGTGTAGGCCTGGTCGACACCCATCACCCCCTGGGTCATCAAGCCAACAGTGCCTGCCACGCGATAGCAATAGAGCTTGAGGTCTTCAAAGCGGGGGTAACGGGTCCAGGTGAGGTCCATCCGCTGGCCCTCAATCATGTCGAGATAGGGCTGTATGCCCTGGGGAAAGCGCTCCAGGGTGTCCACCATCACCGCATCCAGGTCATCCTCCACCCGGCCATCAAAAAGAGCACGGGTCTTCTCCTCCCAGCGGTCGAGCCGCTCAGCAAGTTCTTCAACCGGACGCGCCTGGGCCTCCGGGCTGTCCATCAGTTCATCGGTGCGCCGGCACCACACATAAATCGCCCAGATGGCACGCCGCTTCTCTGGAGGGAGAAGCAAGGTGCCGATATAGAACGTCTTGGCCCACTCGGCGGTCTCCCGACGGCAGGCCTCAAAGGCTGCGTCGAGATCCGGGGAGGCGAGGGGCATGGCTCAGGCCGTCACAGGCTCACTGGAAGAGGTCGATGATGCCAGCTGGCCTGTCTTGCGGTCCACCGCACCGGCACAGAGCTTGCCACTGAGCACAGCACCCTCCATCGAGGCGAGATAGCGCTGCATGGTGTAGTCGCCCGCAAGGAAGAAGTTCTTGATCGGGGTGGTTTGATCCGGGCGCAGCTCCTGGCAACCGGGGGTAGTCTTGTAAACGGACAGCGGCGTCTTCACGACCTTGTATTTGCGCAGGGTGGCGGGGTTGTCGCCACTGAAGTGAATCGGGAACAGCTTCTTGAGCTCACCCATGGTGGCCTCGATGATCTGCTCGTCGGGACGGCCGATCCAGTCTTTGGCGGGAGCAAAGACCAGCTCAAGCATCGACTTATCGGGGTCTTCGTACTCTCGGCAGGTGATGCTCATGTCGGCATACACGCTGAGCAGGGGAGAGCGGCTGAACAGCAGATGGTCGATGTCGGTGAGCTTGCGATCAAACCAGAGGTGCAGGTTGATCACGGGGACACCCCGGAGGCCATCCAACTTCTGGAACACCTCCATCTGCTTCCAGGGCTCAGGCAGCAGCAGCTTGAAAGGATCCACCGGCAAGGCACTGACATAGGCATCAGCGGTGAGATCGAAGCTTTCCTTGCCTTTCACGCCACCGATGTGGAAGGCCGCCACCGAACCATCGGCATTGAGCTTGATCTCACGCAGGGGGCTGTCGAGGTGCACTTCACCACCCAGTGATTCGATGTGTTCGACCACCGGCTGGCAAAGGCGCTCCGGCGGTGCACCATCCAGGAACGCCATCTTGGAGCCGTTCTTCTCCTGCAGGAAACGATTGAGCGCTGTGAGAACAACGGTGGCAGAAATTTCATCGGGATCGATGAAATTCAGGGCCTTGCTCATCGCCAAGAACACCTCATCGTTCACCCGCTCTGGGATGTTGTGGACCCGCAGCCACTCGGTCCAGGAGTATTTGTCGCACTCCTCGACGTACCCCTGACCCCGGAGCATTGCAGGCACAAGGCCCAGGCCAAAGCTGATCTTCTCCGGCCAGCTCAGCATGTCGTTGTTGCCCAGGATCGCCGCCACACCATTGACCGGTGCCGGCAGATCGGGGAAATCAAAACGGCTGTAGGTGCCTGGTTCGTCCTGCTGGTTGAAGATCATCGAATGGCTCTTCCACTGCAGCCGGTCTTCGATGTTCAGCTCCTTGAACAGCTGCAGCATGTTCGGGTAAGCCCCGAAGAAGATGTGCAGGCCGGTCTCGTACCAGTCGCCGTCCTCATCTTTCCAGGCCGCCACCTTGCCGCCGAGAACATCCCTGGATTCCACGACGATGGGGGTGTGGCCGGCATCTGCCAGGTATTTGGCACAGGAGAGTCCAGCAAGACCAGCTCCGGCAATAGCGACGCGCATGCGGCCGTCCCAAAAGTGAAACCAACCTTAAAAGGGCTTGACCCCCGTTCGCTTCTTAAAGTCGTGTCAGCTTTCCCGTGGGCGCGTCTTGGCTGACACCCTTCTCAAGTGCACCACCCGCCACGTGCGCCTGTTCACAGCAGCACTTCAAGAGGAGGATTTGGTTCCTTCGGATGACCAGCTGACCTTGGATCTGGATCCCGACAACGAATTTCTCTGGGATGCCGCCAGCCTTGCCAAGGTGCAGGGACGCTTCAAGGAACTGGTGGATGCCGCAGCCGGCGGCGAACTGAGTGACTACACCCTGCGCCGCATCGGCACAGACCTAGAGGGATTCATCCGGCAACTGCTCCAGGCCGGAGAACTCAGCTACAACCCGGATGGCCGCGTGCAGAACTTCTCCATGGGCCTGCCCCGCACCCCTGAACTGTTGTGACCGGCTCGCGCTACGACCGCGGCGGCCGCCGACCGCGGGACGGCCGCTACGACCGCGTTGAGCGTGACCGCTATGACGCTCAGCCCCAGGGCGGATACGGCCGTCCTCCCGGCCCCCCACCAGGGGGTGGAGGCAGCCAGGGCGGCTTTCAATTCAGCACCCTCACCGTGGCCGTCCTGGCAGGGGTTCTCGTGGTGGGGATTGGCATCGGCAGCGCTGTCACCAGCACCACCACGGGCGACCAGGGAAACATCGCCAGCTCCCAGCAACTGGACATGGCCGTTCCTGACCCGGAGTTCTGCCGCCAGTGGGGGGCGAGCGCCTTCGTCATGGACATCGAGATGTACACGACGCTCAACCCCTCCAGCAGCTTTGTGACCCAGCCGACCCTGCAACCGGGTTGCGTGATCCGTCGGGAGAACTGGTCGGTGCTGCGCAAGGAGGGAGCCATCACCGCCGAACAGGAGCGTGAGTGCAAACAGCGGATGAACACCTTTGCCTACATCGGCTCCGTTCGGGACAAGCCCGTGGTGCGCTGCGTCTACCAAACCGACATCAGTGAGAACAAATTCCTCACCAGAGGCGTGGCAGATGACGCTGTGGGCGTCACACCAGAGGCCGATCAGTTCTGAACAAGTTGCTCCCCGATCGCTTCAGGCACGACCTTCGCTGCCTGGCGAATCGGGCTGTCAGCACTGGCAAAGACGGGCAGTACGTCATTGCGGAAGGCCACCGAAGAGCGTGAGCAGTAGCGGGCGGGGTGGGTGATCAGCTTGAGCTGGCGCCGCACCTGCAGATCAGCCACCTGGGGCCGATGAATCGTGCCCGCCGACAACTCCCGCTCGATCGACACCACGGGAACAAAGGCGGCGCCCAGGCCCGCCTGAACAGCATTTTTGATGGCTTCCAGCGAATTCAGCTCCATATCGATGCGGAGGCGCTGCACATCCAGGCCGGAACGCGCCAGAAGCTGGTCGACCATCTTCCGGGTGGTGGATTGCGCATCGAGGCAGACAAAGCCGAGGCGATAGAGGTCTTCCTTGGTGAGTTCAGCCAGCCGGGCCAGGGGGTGCTTCACCGGCAGCACCAGCGCCAGCTCATCACTGGCGTAGGGCACCACTTGCAGCAGTTCATTGAGTTCCGCTGGCAATTCACCACCGATGATCGCCAGGTCGATCTGACCGTTGGCCACACTCCAGCCCGTGCGGCGGGTGCTGTGGACCTGGAGCTGGACGGAGACGTCTGGATATTTCTGGCGGAACAGGCCGATCATCCGGGGCATCAGATAGGTGCCGGTGGTCTGACTTGCCCCCACGATCAGGGATCCACCTTTGAGGTTGTGGAGATCATCCAGGGCCCGACAGGCTTCGTGGCACTGGCTCAGGATCCGGTCGCAGTAACTCAGCAGCAGATGGCCCGCTTCAGTGAGCTGCGCCTTGCGCCCGCCGCGATCAAACAGCGACACCTCCAGCTGCTTCTCCAGGTTCTGGATCTGAAGGCTGACGGCGGGCTGGGTGACGTAAAGACTGTCGGCGGCTTTCTTGAAGCTGCCCTCACTGACAATCGCGCGAAGGATCCGCAGCTGGTCGAGGGTGAACGGCAGATCGGCCACCGCGGAACACCCGGAGGAACACCAGAAATTTAGGACCGCCACGTCCGCCAGCCAGAATCACGCCCTTCCAACGCAGCCGCCATGGCCTCCACCCACCACAGCAGCGTCGTGATGCTGGTGCTGCTAATCCTGTTTGCGGTGATTCACAGCGGTGGAGCTGCCATGCGCAGCCGGGCTGAGGACGTGATCGGAGCGAGGGCCTGGCGCCTGATCTTCGCGGCAGCCAGCATTCCCTCGGCCGTGGTGGTGATCGGCTGGTTCCTGGCCCATCGCTACGACGGGGTGCGGCTGTGGAATCTCCAGGGCGTGCCTGGGGTGATTCCGATCGTCTGGATCGGAACCGCCATCAGCTTTCTATTCCTTTATCCAGCCACCTACAACCTGCTGGAGATCCCTGCTGTGCTGAAACCACAGGTGCGTCTTTATGCCACGGGAATCATCCGCATCAGCCGCCATCCCCAGGCCATCGGGCAAATTCTCTGGTGCCTCACACACGCCCTCTGGATCGGCAGCAGTTTCATGTTGGTGACCTGCGTGGGCCTGATCGGCCATCACCTCTTCGCCGTCTGGCATGGCGACCGGCGCCTCAAGACCCGCTTCGGTGAGGCCTTTGATGAGCTCAAGGCCAGCACCTCGATCGTGCCGTTCGCTGCCGTTCTGGACGGACGCCAGCAGCTGCAGTGGCAGGAATTTATCCGTCCCGCGCAACTGGGCATCGCCATTGCCGTCGGCGTCTTCTGGTGGGCCCACCGCTTCATTCCGACGGCTGCCGAGTTGATGCGCAATTCAGCACTCCAGAACTTGCTGGGCTGAGCTGCCTACACTCGCTTCAACCTGCTGTTTGCGGATGCCCTCGGCCGAGGAACTCGCCTGGCTCATTCCCGTTCTGCCCCTGTTCGGCGCCGTGCTGACCGGGCTGGGGTTGATCAGCTTCAACCGCACGATCAACCGGTTGCGCAAACCCGTTGCGCTGCTGTTGATCTCTTGTGTTGGTGCAGCTGCGGCCCTCAGCTACAGCATCCTGTTCAACCAGCTCAATGGCGCCCCGCCGGTCGAGCATCTGTTCGTCTGGGCCAGTGCCGGCAGCTTCATTCTGCCGATGGGCTACGTGGTGGATCCGCTTGGGGCGGTGATGCTGGCGCTGGTCACCACCATCGCCCTGCTGGTGCTGGTGTATTCCCACGGCTACATGGCCCACGACAAGGGCTATGTGCGCTTCTTCACCTACCTGGCGCTGTTCAGCAGCTCAATGCTGGGGTTGATCATCAGCCCCAATCTCCTCGAGATCTACGTCTTCTGGGAGCTGGTGGGCATGTGCTCCTATCTGCTGGTGGGCTTCTGGTACGACCGTGATGGCGCCGCCCACGCCGCCCAGAAAGCCTTTGTGGTGAACCGGGTGGGTGACTTCGGCCTGCTGCTGGGCATCCTTGGCCTGTTCTGGGCCACCGGCAGCTTCGATTTTCAGGGAATCGCCGATGGCTTGCAGAACGGCCTGGCCGCCGGAACCGTGGCGCCATGGGCCGCGCTGCTGCTCTGCCTGCTGGTGTTCATGGGTCCCATGGCCAAGTCGGCCCAGTTCCCTCTCCACGTCTGGCTCCCCGATGCCATGGAGGGCCCGACGCCGATTTCGGCGCTAATTCACGCCGCCACGATGGTGGCCGCAGGGGTGTTCCTGGTCGCCCGCCTCGATCCCCTCTACGCCCAGTTCCCCGTCGTTCAAACCGTGATCGCTGTCGTTGGCACGATCACCTGCTTCCTGGGAGCCTCCATTGCCCTCACCCAGATGGATCTCAAGAAGGGTCTGGCCTACAGCACCGTCTCCCAGCTCGGTTACATGATGCTGGCGATGGGTTGCGGCGCCCCGGTCGCCGGCATCTTCCACCTGGTGACCCATGCCTTCTTCAAGGCGATGTTGTTCCTGGGATCAGGCTCCGTCATTCACGCCATGGAGGAGGTGGTGGGCCACGAGCCCGTTCTCGCCCAGGACATGCGCCTGATGGGAGGCCTGCGCAAGAAGATGCCCGTCACCTCGATCACCTTCTTCATCGGCTGCATCGCCATCAGCGGCATTCCGCCCCTGGCCGGCTTCTGGAGCAAGGACGAAATTCTTGGTCAGGCCTTCAACAGCTACCCGCTGCTTTGGGTGGTGGGCTTCCTGACGGCGGGGATGACGGCCTTTTACATGTTCCGCCTCTATTTCCTCACCTTTGAAGGGGAGTTCCGCGGCAACGACACCGCCATGCAGGCCCAGCTGCTGAGCGCAGCCGGAAAGGATCCTTCCGAGCACCACGCCCATGGCGGCAGCGTGCATGAATCGGCCTGGCCAATGGCGGCCCCCTTGGCGGTGCTGGCGGTGCCTTCTGTGCTGATTGGCCTGCTGGGCACCCCCTGGAACAGCCGATTCGCAGGCCTTCTCAATCCCGAAGAAGCCCTCGAGATGGCCGAACATTTCAGCTGGGGCGAGTTTCTGCCTCTGGCGAGCGCCTCCGTCGCCATCTCCGTTGCCGGCATCACCCTGGCTGTTCTGGCCTATGCCCTGCGTCAAATTGATCTGGGGCAGCTGGTGGCAGGTCGCTTCCCGGCGATGAATGCCTTCCTCGCCAACAAGTGGTACCTCGATGTGGTGAACGAGAAGCTGTTCGTTCGCGGCAGCCGCAAACTGGCCCGCGAGGTGCTCGAGGTGGACGCCAAGGTAGTGGATGGCGTGGTCAACCTCACCGGACTGCTCACCCTCGGCAGCGGAGAAGGTCTCAAATATCTCGAGACCGGACGGGCCCAGTTCTATGCCCTGATCGTGTTTGCCGGCGTGATCGGCTTGGTGGTGCTGTTCGGCGTGATCGGCGGACCAATCGCTTAAGGGCTAACGCCCATGTGTGTCATCGCCTATCGAGGTGATGACACAGCGGCCATGATTTCTACGATCCAACCAGTAAGGATCGGATTGACAGCGTGTTGGAATTCGCAGTCGCCGGGGTGAGTGAGCCGGTGCAGGCCACCGTTCCATGGCTGAGCCTGTCGATCCTGGTGCCGATTGTGGGTGCCCTGCTTGTTCCGCTGGTTCCCGACAAAGGCGAAGGCAAGCAGGTGCGCTGGTACGCCCTGATCGTGACGCTGATCACCTTCCTGATCACCGTCGCGGCCTACCTCACCGGCTACGACCCGAGCCTGAGTGGATTGCAGCTGTCTGAACGGGTGAGCTGGCTGCCGGATCTTGGCCTCACCTGGGCGGTGGGTGCCGACGGCCTCTCGATGCCGTTGATCCTGCTCACCAGCTTCATTACAAGCCTGGCCTGCCTGGCGGCATGGCCGGTGAGTTTCAAACCGCGGCTGTTTTATTTCCTGCTGCTGGCCATGGACGGCGGCCAAATTGCGGTGTTCGCCGTGCAGGACATGCTGCTGTTCTTCCTGGCCTGGGAGCTGGAACTGATCCCGGTGTATCTGCTGTTGGCCATCTGGGGCGGCAAGAAACGCCAGTACGCCGCAACCAAATTCATCCTCTACACAGCAGGCAGCTCGTTGTTCATCCTGTTGGCCGCCCTGGCCATGGGCTTCTTCGGCGGCGGCACCCCCAGTTTTGAGTACACCGCTCTTGCGGCCAAAGACTTCGGAACGGGCTTTCAACTGCTCTGCTATGCCGGGCTGCTGATCGCCTTCGGCGTGAAGCTGCCCATCGTGCCCCTGCACACCTGGCTGCCTGATGCCCATGGCGAAGCAACGGCACCGGTGCACATGCTGTTGGCCGGCATCCTGCTGAAGATGGGCGGGTATGCACTGCTGCGCTTCAACTGTGAGTTGCTGCCAGCGGCCCACTCCCAGTTCGCCCCACTGCTGATCGTGCTGGGGGTGGTGAACATCATCTACGCCGCCCTTACCTCCTTCGCCCAGCGCAACCTCAAGCGAAAGATCGCCTACAGCTCGATCAGCCACATGGGCTTCGTGCTGATCGGCGTGGGCAGCTTCAGTGCCCTGGGCACCAGTGGCGCCATGCTGCAGATGATCAGCCACGGCTTGATCGGCGCCAGCCTGTTCTTCCTCGTGGGTGCCACCTACGACCGCACCCACACGCTTCAGCTGGATGAGATGGGAGGCATTGGCCAGAAGATGCGCATTATGTTCGCGCTCTGGACGGTGTGTGCGCTCGCCTCCCTGGCCCTGCCCGGCATGAGCGGATTCGTGAGCGAACTGATGGTGTTTGCCGGTTTCGCCACGGATGAGGCCTACACCCTGCCCTTCCGAGTGGTGATCTGCGGGCTGGCCGCTGTCGGCGTGATCCTCACACCGATCTATCTGCTCTCTATGCTACGCGAGATCTTCTTCGGCAAGGAGAAAGAGGAGCTGGTATCCCACACCAACCTGGTGGATGCGGAGCCGCGCGAGGTGTACATCATCGGCTGCCTGCTGGTGCCGATCATCGGAATCGGGCTGTACCCCAAGCTGATGACCGACAGCTACCGCAGCTCGATCGAAGCCCTGGTGAGCCGAAACCTGGGTGCGATGGAACAGGTGATCTCGCCAACGGCCCCCTTGATTCGAGGTCAGGCCCCCGTTCCGGCGATCATCCAGGCCCCCGCCGTGGGCGCGTCATAAATCACGTATCGATTCCGATTCATTCACGGCCAACCATCCGTAAGTTCCAGGGGAACGCTCCCCTGCCATGCGTCAGATCAACTTCGGCCTGATCTTCAGCTTCGGCCTGATCACGGTGTTCTTCACTCTGGCGAACACCAGCCCCACGACGGTTCACGTGTTGCCCGGAGTTGAGTACACCCTGCCTTTGGCGGGTCTGCTGCTGCTGGCAGCGGGGTTCGGAGCCGTGTCGGCTTGGTTCTTCGCGGCCTGGACCGGGATGCTCAACAACGTTGAACAGTTCAGCAAGGCCAACGAATACGAGGCCCAGCAGGTGCGGATCCAGGAACTGGAGACCGACCTCAGCCGCTACCGCTCCACCGTCGAAACCCAGCTGGGACTCCTGCCTGCCACCACCGTCAGCGCGACCAGTGCTGGGAGCGACGACAGCGACCAGAAGGAGGTCACCGACGCCAGCAGTGCGGCCTAAGGCAGCACTGGCGACACCGGTTGAGGACCGATACCTTGCCGGAAAAGGGTGAATGACTTGCTCCAGGTGGCCCCCAACGACGGCGCTGATGCTGGAGCCCGCCTTGCGATTCGGCTGCTGCAGGACGCAGCGGAGCGAGGGGATCTGGATCCCTGGGATGTGGATGTGATCGCCGTCATCGACGGCTTTCTGGATCAACTCCGGCAACGCATTGAAGTTCCCGGGCAGGTGGCAGCCGCCCTGGCCGGACGGGGCGGCAGCTATGAGCGGGACCTCGCCGACAGCAGCGAAGCCTTCCTGGCCGCCTCGGTGTTGGTGGGACTCAAAGCGGAGATGCTCGAAACCAGCATGTTGCCGCCACCGCCCGAAGTCGAAGATCACTTCGATGCCGACTTCGATGGGCAAGGTTGGCTTGATCCGGCCTTTGATCTGCCCCGACGGCCGGAACGCCATCTGCAGCGGCGTCCTGTAGCACCGCCGCCCTTGCGTCGCCCCGTCACCCTTGGCGAGCTGATCGAACAGCTGGAATCGATTGCCGAGCAGCTGGAATCAGACGAACTCGAGGCACGCCGCCGCAAACGCCAAAAGCGCTACAGCAACCGTGAAGCCATCGCCCAAGTGGCCGGGCTTGCCCATCGCGAAAAGCTGCCGGAAACAACTGCAGCACTGGGTGTGTTTCTGAACGGTTGGGAGACCGCCCTGGACTGGGTGGGCTTCGATCAACTGGTGGATCAGTGGGAGGTGGCCGCCGCGGCGGACCTGGACCGGGATCGGGTTGGGGTGTTCTGGGCCCTGCTGTTTCTCTCCTCCCAGGGCCGGGTTGAGCTGGAGCAGGAGGGTTGGCTGCACGGGCCGCTGCGATTGAAATTCATTCCTGCGAGTGGAACTGCAACGCAACTGCCGATCCGCAGCCTTCAGGTGCCAGATCCGTCGCCGACCCGGACGGTCGTGGCGGCCTAAGACCGGGTCTATGGTCACTAACTTGTATTGACCGGACCAAACGCCAATGAAGGCGATGATTCTGGCGGCTGGTAAGGGGACGCGGGTCCAACCGATCACCCATGTGATCCCTAAGCCAATGATTCCTATCCTGCAAAAGCCGGTGATGGAATTTCTGCTGGAACTGCTCAAGGAGCACGGTTTCACCGAAGTGATGGTGAACGTCTCCCACCTGGCCGAAGAAATTGAAAATTACTTCCGGGATGGCCAGCGTTTCGGGGTTGAAATTGCCTACAGCTTTGAAGGACGGATTGAAGACGGCGAACTGATTGGGAGTGCCCTGGGGTCTGCTGGCGGGCTCAAAAAAATCCAGGATTTCCAGCACTTCTTTGACGACACCTTCGTGGTGCTCTGCGGCGATGCACTGATCGACCTTGATCTCAGCGAAGCGGTACGCTTGCACAAAGATAAGGGTGCGATCGCCAGCCTCGTCACCAAAAGGGTCCCCAAGGATCAGGTGAGCAGCTATGGCGTTGTGGTCACCGATGACCAGAACAGAATTTCAAGCTTCCAGGAAAAGCCCAGCGTCAACGAAGCCCTCAGCGACACGATCAACACCGGCATCTACATCTTCGAGCCGGAGGTCTTTGAACACATCCCTTCGGGACAGTCCTTCGACATCGGCTCTGATCTGTTCCCGAAACTGGCCGAGCTCGGTGCACCCTTCTATGCCATCCCGATGGATTTCGAATGGGTGGATATCGGCAAGGTTCCCGACTACTGGCAAGCCATTCGCAGCGTGTTGATGGGTGACGTCCGTCAGGTGGGCATACCCGGCAAGGAGGTGCGTCCCGGGGTGTACACCGGCCTGAATGTGGCCGCCAACTGGGACAAGATCAACGTCAGCGGACCCGTCTATGTGGGCGGCATGACCAAGATCGAAGACGGCGCAACCATCGTTGGGCCCACCATGATTGGCCCCAGCTGCCATATCTGTGAGGGCGCCACCGTCGATAACTCGATCATCTTCGACTACTCGCGCATCGGCCCTGGCGTGCAGCTGCTCGAGAAGCTGGTGTTCGGCCGCTACTGCGTGGGCAAGGACGGTGATCACTTCGATCTACAGGAGGCCTCGCTCGACTGGCTGATCACAGATGCCCGTCGTCAGGACCTGGTAGAGCCTTCCCCACAGCAGAAGGCCATGGCAGAGCTGCTCGGCACCGACCTCACCCAGGCAGCGAGCTGAGCCCGGCGCGATCGAGGATCAACGGGATCCGCTCCTCTGCCTTGATCGCCATCAGGTGCACGCCACGAACGATGCCGAGGTATCGCTTCACCTGTTCAGCGGCGATGGCCACACCCTCCATTGCGGGATTCTCGGCACACTCCAGCCGGTGGATCAACGCATCGGGGATGCAAGCTCCCGGCACAACGCGGTTGATGAACCGGGCATTCTTGGCTGACTTCAGCAGAAACACTCCAGCGAGCACGGGCAGGTCCAGGGGGCCGGCCAGCTCGCGCTGGAAGCGCTCGAGCGCTTGAGGGTCCATCACCATCTGGGTTTGAACGAAACGTGCTCCCGTCGCCTGCTTGCGCTGCAACCGACGCTGGAGACCGCTCCAGCTCCTCGATTGCGGGTCGGCAGCACACCCGGCAAACAGCGTGGTCGCCCCGTCCGGCAGGGTGCCCTGCACGGGATCCACGCCTCGATTAAGAGCGTCCACCTGCTGCAGGAGCTTCACCGACTCGAACTCATTCACCGGCCGCGCATCCGACTGATCACCCGCCCGCACCGGATCGCCCGTGAGACACAACAGGTTGCGGATCCCCAGCGCATGGGCCCCGAGCAGGTCGGCCTGGAGGGCGATGCGGTTGCGATCCCGGCAGGCCATTTGCAACACCGGCTCCAGACCAGCTTCAAGCAGCAACTTGCAGGAGGCCAGGCTGCTCATCCGCATCACGGCCCGGCTGCCATCGGTCACGTTCACCGCATGGACACGGCCTTGCAACGATGCGGCCATGGCCAGCATGTGCGAAGGATCGGCTCCGCGGGGAGGCATCACCTCGGCCGTGAGCACCTGATCCCCGGCCTCAATTGCGCGCTGCAGCGCCGTACTCAAATCTCGTTCCATTTCACCGGCCCACTATGCAGGATCAGACCGGTCGGCCGGACTAGCATGGTTTCAACGGCTGCCAGCCATGTCCTCCCTCGACGGTACGGATCCTCTGGAGATCTCCCTTTCTGCAAGGGAGATCGAGATCATCGAGCTCGTGGCCGAAGGACTGACCAATCAGGAAATCGCTGACCGGCTCACCATCAGCAAACGAACGGTCGACAACCACGTGAGCAACGTGTTCACCAAGACCGGTTCCAAGAACCGGGTAGCACTGCTCAACTGGGCCATGGACAACGGCAAGATCTGCCGGGACGGTTTCAACTGTTGCGTCCTTCCAGAACACGATCCCCCCTCAGCCTGAGCCTGATCGTGGAGCTGACAGGCTCCGGCAGGCTTTGCAGGGAGGTGGGGCCTACAGGAATCTGAAACAGCGAGGCGTATTCCAGGCAGGCCTCCACGCTCGACCCTGCGAAGCGAAGCATTCCAGTTGTGTCGTACAGACCAACCACTGGAAGGAGCCAGCAATCAGAACTCCTTAAAGATAAAGGAAAGCTGAAGACAAATCCAGTCCGTCCTTAGGGCCAGCCAAAACGGCGACGCTGCTCTTCGGGCCAGGACTGAACCGGGTGCTGGGCCAGCACCGCATTGCTCCAGCGGGATTCCCCGGTGATCTCCTCTTCGCACCAGGGCGGAATCAGCAGATCCGCCTGGGCCGATGCCAGCTCCACCTCCGCCAGCACCAAGGGGGCGTTCTCGCCCTGGAAACAATCCACCACCCAGTCACCACCAGGGCAATCCAAGGAGTAGCGGACTTTGTCCAGGCGGTGCGGCGCCAGATCCCAGAGGGCTTCGGCGTCCGCCACAGGAATCGGATATTCAAACTCGTGGCGCACCAGACCAACGGCATCAGCAGCAGCCTTCAGGGTGAGCCAGGCCTGATCCGTACCACGCAGACGCATACGCACCGTCACACCTTCAGCACTGGCGGCCAGATATCCCTGACGCAGAGCCTGGGCGGGGCCGGCCATGCTGCGCCAAGCATCCGACCGCACCAGAAAGCGCCGTTCAATCTCGAGGGCCATGGCTCAATTCTGCGAGGGCTGCGCCGCGTGCAGGCTTCCCGCCCAGTGCAGCTTGTGGGACAGGGTTCGGTAGTACGACGGGCTTTGATTGAGCAACACCATCAGGGCATGGTGGCGCGCCTGCTGAACAACACAGCACTCCCCAGGCTCGAGCACCGTGCAGCCCACGCCGTCTTTCCAAAGCTTGATCCGGTGATCCCCAGCCCCAAGAGGCCAGATCGCCAACCTGGCCCGGGGCGGCACCACCAGCGTTCGGCTGGAGAGACTCATCGGGCAGATTGGGGCCACGATGATGGCATCGATGCCGGGATGAAGAATCGGTCCCCCTGCCGCCAGGGCGTACCCGGTGGAGCCCGTGGGGGTGGAGAGGATCAGGCCATCACCACGCACCTGATCGATCACTTCCCCATCGATCTCTAGCTCCAGGGTGCAGATGGGCGAAATTTCGTCGCGATAGGCCCGCAAGTAGAAGTCGTTGAAGGCCCAGTGGTGCTCTTCATCGTCTTCGAGATCCGGCTGCTGCAACGGGCCCGGCGAAGCCGCTCGATCTTCAGCAGAACGGCGATCCACCATCGCCTGAAGCATCATTCGCCGTTCAATTGCGAACTGATCGTCCTGAAGGCGTTGCCAGATCTGATCGCCGCGCAATACACGGCGGTCATGGGTGAGAAAACCCAAATGGCCTCCCACATTGATGCTGAGGATCGGGATGTCATGCACCGCCAGGTGGCGGGCAGCCCCCAGAACCGTGCCATCTCCCCCCAGCACCAGAGCAAGGTCGGCCAAAGACTCCTCAACAGCCAGCAGGCCAGGGAAAGGATTCACCCGCGGCCCCGACATTGCGGTGACCACATGGGAGCCTAGGGCTTTCAGCTCCTTGGCACATTGCCGGGCCTCACGCTGGGCGGGCTGGCTGTCGGCCCGATAGATCACCCAGACCCGATCGAGACGCATGACCCAGGTGTGCGGGAGTTACCAGCGCAGCAGGTTGAACTGCTCCATGTCGACGGTAACGCGATTGCGATAAAGCGACAGCAGGATCGCCAGACCGACCGCTGCCTCAGCGGCGGCCACCGTGATCACGAACACAGCGAAGACCTGGCCGCGAATCAGATCACCATCCACGAAGGAGGAGAAGGCCATCAGGTTGATGTTCACGGCATTGAGCATCAGCTCAATGCTCATCAGCACGCGCACCGCATTGCGACTGTTGATCAAACCCCAGACGCCGATACAGAAGAGCATCGCGGCCACCAGGAGGTAGGCCTGCAGGGAGGGAAGTGTGGCAAGCAAATCGCTCATCAGTCCGCTCGATTCATCAGCAGGGGAGTACGGGCCTTCTCAATCAGGCCTTGATTGGCCACCTCACCGGTGACTACATCGGTGGCGAGCACATCACGACGGGCCAAGACGATGGCACCGATCATGGCCATCAGCAACAGCACCGATGCCACTTCAAACGGCAGCAAGTAATCGGTGAACAGGTGTTCACCAATGCGAGCCGTGGCTTCCTCACCCACGGCGACAGGACCGGGCAGCGACCAGGGGGTGGTAACCACAACACGAACGAGCAACGCCATCAGACCGGCGCAAACGCCGGCGGACACCACACGGCGCGTGGTGAGGTTGGCAATGGCCTTGAGGTCTTCCCGCTTGTTCACAAGCATGATCGCGAACAGGATCAACACGTTGATCGCGCCCACGTAAACCAGGATCTGGGCCATGGCCACGAAACTGGCGTTCAGCAGCAAGTAGAGCCCTGCAACAGCAGTGAACACCCCGCCCAGCAGGAAGGCAGAATAGACGATGTTGCTGAGCAACACCACACCCAGGGCGCCGATCACGACAACGGCGGACAGCACCAGGAAACAGATCAGCTCGGTGGTTGTCGCGATGGTCATGCGTCGCCCTCCTTGGCCTCACTGGAGGATTGTCCGTCATTCTTGGCTGTTGGCTTGGCTGGAGGGGTGAGGGTCTCCAACACCTGAGCCGGGAGCTGGCCAGCCCGAGGCCGATCGGAAGCAACGCCGTGAGGATCCATCTCACCTGCCGGCAGATAGGCAAGTTCCCGGAGGGGAACGACTGAGGGATCGGTGGTGACGCTGGTGGGAAGGCGTCCGAGTGCAACGTTGTCGTAGTTGAGGCTGTGGCGATCAAAAGCGGCCAGCTCGTACTCCTCCGTCATCGAAAGGCAGTTGGTGGGGCAGTACTCGACGCAATTGCCACAGAAAATGCAGACGCCGAAGTCGATGGAGTAGTTGCGCAGCTCCTTCTTCTTCGTGGCTTTGTTCATCACCCAATCGACCACCGGAAGGTTAATCGGGCAGACCCGCACACACACCTCACAGGCGATGCACTTGTCGAACTCGTAGTGAATCCGGCCCCGATAACGCTCGGATGGGATGAGCTTCTCGTAGGGGTACTGCACCGTGACCGGACGGCGCTGCATGTGGTCGAAAGTGACCGAAAAGCCTTGGGCCAGATTCCGAGCTGCATCGACTGCATCGCGGGTGTAATCACCGACCTGTTTGAGAAAGCCGAACATGGTCTGAAGGGGAGAGAACGAAGCGAAGCCGGAAGCGTGGAAATCCTAGGTAAGAAAACTTAGCCGCCGAATGCAACGGGGAAAGCGAGCTTGAGGGCTGCTGTCACCAGAAGGTTCACCAGGGACAGGGGCAGCAGGAACTTCCAGCCCAGATCGAGCAGCTGGTCAATACGGACGCGGGGGGTGGTCCAGCGAAGCAGGATCGCCACGAACACCAGCAGATAAGCCTTGAGAACCGTCATCACGATGCCAACGGTGCCCGTGATCACCTGCACCAAGGGGGCATCGATGGGCTGGTTCAGCCAGCCGGCGAGCCACTCCACAGGAATCGGGAAGCCCCAGCCACCGAGATACAAAACGCTGACCAGAACGGCAGAGAGCACCAGGTTGATGTAACCCGCCAGGTAGAAGAGGGCAAATTTCATGCCCGCGTACTCGGTCTGGTAACCCGCGACCAGCTCTTCCTCAGCTTCGGGAAGGTCGAAGGGAAGCCTCTCACACTCGGCCAGGGCACAGATCCAGAAAATCAGGAAGCCCACCGGCTGACGCCAGATGTTCCAGCTCAAGATGCCGGCACCTGTCTGCTGACCGACGATGTCAACAGTGCTCAGCGAGTTGGTCATCATCACGATGGCCAGTACCGCCAGAGCCAGGGGAATTTCGTAGCTGATCGATTGAGCTGCGGCCCGCAGTCCCCCGAGCAGCGAATACTTATTGTTGGAGGCATAGCCACTCATTAACAGGCCGATCGGCTGAATGCTGCTGAAGGAGATCCAGAGGAAGATCCCTACGCCCACATTGCTGATTAGCAGGTTCTGGCCGAAGGGAATGATCAGCCAGGAGATGATCACCGGCACCACCACCAGCACCGGGCCGAGGGTGAACAGCAGGCTGTCGGCCCGCGCCGGAATGATGTCTTCCTTGACCAGCAACTTGAGGCCGTCGGCCAGGGGCTGAAGCACACCCAGGGCACCGGCATACTCCGGACCGATTCGCTGCTGGACAGCGGCGGAAATCTTGCGTTCCAGCCACACCGAAACCAGCACACCCACCACTGCAGCCACCAGAACTAGCAGCATCGGCAGCGGCAGCCACAGCAGCCTCGCCACCTCCGGGGAGAAGCCAAACCCTTGCAGTGCCTGGCTAAAGCTCAATTCCAAGTCCAGTCCCGGACTCACCATGGTGTCGACGGAAGTGAGTGCAACTTAGGCGGCCGGAGCCGAGACGCGCTCCTCAATGGGCATCCAGGAGCGTGGCTGGGATCCGGAGTAGATCTGCGAAGGCCTGAAAATCCGGTTCGCCCCGAGCTGCTCCCGCCAATGGGCCAGCCAGCCGGCGACCCTGGCAATGGCGAAGACCGGCGTGAACAGATCCCTGGGAATGCCGAGCTTGCGGTACACCAGGCCTGAATAGAAATCGACGTTGGGGTAGATGCCTTTGGGGCCAAGGCGGGACGCTGCTTCTGCTTCGATCGCCCGGGCCACGTCGTAGAGGTCGTCATGGCCGAAGCTGGCGAACATCTCCTCTACCAGGGTCTGCAGGATCACGGCGCGGGGATCTTTCACCTTGTATTCCCGGTGGCCGAAGCCCATGATTTTGCGCTTGGCGGCGATGGCCTCATCCAGAAAAGCGCCAGCATTCTCGGGACTGCCCACCTGCTCGAGCATGGCGAGAACATCTTCGTTGGCGCCACCGTGGAGTGGCCCCGCGAGGGTGCCTACAGCTGAAGCCACCACGGCGTAGGGGTCGGTGAGGGTGCTGGCGGTAACCCTGGCACTGAAGGTGCTGGCGTTGAGGCTGTGTTCGGCATGGAGCATCAGGCAGCGGTCAAAGATCCGCGCTGCCAAGGGATCCGGCTCACGTTCCGTGAGCATGTAAAGGAAATTGGCGGAGTAGGCCAGATCATCCCGGGGCTGAATTGGGTCTTGGCCTTTGCGGATCAGCTGAAAGGCCGCCACCATCGTGGGGATCTTGGCGATCAGCCGCACCACCGCGTCATAGATGTACTGCGGGTCGTCGATCGCCCGGCGCGAATAGAACAGCCCCAGGGAAGCGGCACTGGACTGCAGCGCGTCCATGGGATGGCCGCTGGCCGGGAAGCACTTCATCATGTCCCTCACCCGGAAGCTGACCCGCCGGTGCATCTGCACCGCGTGCTCAAACTCCGCCAACTGGTCGCGGCCGGGCAGCTCTCCCCAGATCAGCAGGTAGGCCGTTTCCAGAAAGCTGCTGTTGGCCGCCAGATCCTGCATCGGGTAGCCGCGATAGGTGAGCAGCCCCTTCTCGCCATCGATGTCGCAGATCGCCGACTGGGTGGCCGGCACGCCATCCAGGCCTGGACGCAGTTCGATCCCGGTCCGCGCATGGCGCAGGTCGCCTGTCTGCTGCTGGGCCACCACCTGATTGCCTCTAACAGCAACCTAAATCGTCAATCAACAGTGCTGGCCGAAGCAAAGCCTTCAACTGCCACTGGCCCGCGGAACGACGCAGCTGGATCACGCCGGCTTTCTTCAGCACCAGGGAACCCGGAGCACATCCCAGAAGACCGCAGGCCAGATCGCCTAGATCCGGCTCATGGCCGACCAAGCCAAGCCGTTGATCGAAGGCGTTCACCAGCATGTTGAGGGCGCCTCCTGGCTGGAGGCGTTCATCCACAGCGAGCTCTGGAGCAAGCCCTGCCTCCATCGCCAGTTCCGCCGTTTGCAGAGCCCGACGGTACGGACTCGAGAGCAGGCGATCCAACCGCAGCCCCCGTTGCACGAGGGCCGCCATCACCAGCTGGGTTTGCTGACGGCCAGCGGCGGTTAGGGGTCGATCCGGATGGTCCTGGCCAGCCTGGCGGGGTTCGGCGATGCCATGCCGCAATAGGACCAGGTCAGCCAAGTTCGAGCCGGGCATGCAACGGAATCTCGGTACTGCCTTGCTCCTGACGATCAACGTCGATGGCCACCGCAAAGCCGTGGACCTGATCCTGAAGGGGCCGCCCCGCCATCACCTGCAGCAGGGCCCATGGCCGCCATTGCCCCAACAGTGCACGAGCCGGCTCATCCGCCAGCAGGAGGGCCTGCGCCGGTTGGGCGGAGGCTGTGAGCTCCTGCCACTGGTTCAAGCGGGGCTGGAGAGCACGCCCGTTCTGGCGCTGCGCCAACGCCATCAAGGACTCGCCCCACCAGTTCAACGCAAACGAGCGAACCTGAGCCACGGCCAATTGAGCATCCACCCCCGGCTGGCGTCCCCGCTGGCGCACCAGCCGCGTCCACACGCTCAACACCTCGCCATCGCCCTCCAGCTCAGAACGGGTCAGGCCCTGCTCCTGCAGACGCGCATCCACCGCATCCCTGGCGGGGCTTTGCGGGCGGGTGGCCAGCAGCCAGCCCTCGGGTTGGTCCTGCCAAAGCAGAGGGCCGTCATCGGCCCCCACAACAGCCTCTGCTGCCGGCTGGTCCGCCAGGTGCTTCTCCAGCAATGGAGCGAACCATTGGGCCAGCGGATGACTTTCGCTGGGATCCAACAGACGGGCTGGATTCTGCAGCTGAGCCAGCCAGCGAGCATGGCCGCCGGCCGAAGCAGTCAGATCCGTGAGTCCAGCCCAGGGCTCGGTGCCAAGGGCTTGCCGGAACCCGAGTCGCCCATCCACCGCCAGGGTTGAACCCTCCGGTCGCAGTGATGCCACGAGTCCACTCAGATCGTCTCGTTGAGCCACCAGCTCAGGCACCTGCAACCAATGCTCAAGGGCATGGGGAGATGCCGTGAGCAGAGCCACGCCTTCACCGAGCTCAGCCACCTGACGCTGAAGGCGTTGATCACCCTGCTGATGCTGATCCGGGAGCTGGGAGACATCGAGGGCCTGCTCCAGCACGCCCCGACCTGAGGCCACGAGGAGCAGATCATCGTCAATCAAGGCTGTGGCCAGAGGTTGGGGGTCATGCCCCACCAACGCCCCCTGGCCGCTGATCACACCGATTCCGCGGTAACTGCTGATCTGCAGGTCAGTGCCCGCCAGGCTGCGGGTCTGCCAGAACCGTTGCAGAAAGCGCCGGGCGCCGTCGTCATCCCGACTGGTCAAAGCCAACACCCAGCCAGCATTGGCGTCCCCATCGGTGAGGGTGAGACTGACCTCCTCGCCAAGCCAGGGTTCCAGCTCAAGGCCGAACTGGAGGCCCGCCAAGGCAAAGACGCCTTCGCGCCACTGCCGGGCACCATCACTGGCATCGCGGCGTTGGGAGGCAGGGGCAACGGCCTGGGCATAGGCCGGCAAGCGTCCTGGATCGGCCAGCCAATGGAGCGAGAGATCAGCATCCCGGGGTACAAACCGGGCCGCCCGGGGCAGATGCAACGGCTGCTCCGCCAGCTGCAGGGGGCTCTGGCGGTTCATGGTCCAGAGCAGGCCAACGGCCAGCAGAAGCAGCGACAGCAGCACAGCGCCGGCAGCGCTGAGGAAAGGGCGGGCCTTCATGGGCCGGCGGTCTCGGGTCGCCTCATCTTTGTCCATCACCGCAGAATGACGCCATGGGCCAATCCCAACAACCACAACCAATCCAAGCCTCTGAACTGCAGCAATGGCTGCAAAGCGAGCGACCTTCACCGCAACTGGTGGATGTGCGCGAGGAGGCTGAGCTTGCGATCGCTGCCTTCCCCGGTGCGGTGCTGCACCGCCCCCTGAGCCAATCCAATGCATGGCTTGGATCACTGCAGGCCGACCTCAACCGCGATCAACCCGTTGTGGTGGTCTGCCATGCCGGCGTTCGCAGCTACCACTTCGGCCTGTGGCTGCTGGACCAACCCTGGGGGCTTGAGGTGTGGAACCTTGAGGGAGGCATTGATGCCTGGAGCCTTCAGGTGGATCCCAGCGTTCCCCGCTACTGATGAGCAAGCCCCTGTCCCTTCGGCAAGAACAGGTGCTTCAGGCGACGGTGCACCACTACGTCGACACGATGGAACCGGTGGGCAGCCGCACCCTGGTGCAACGCTTCGGCATCCCTGCCAGCTCCGCCACCGTTCGCTCCGCCATGGGGGCGCTTGAGCGCCGCGGACTGCTGCATCAGCCGCACACATCTGCCGGACGCGTTCCCAGTCCGATGGGATACCGGCATTACGTGGATGCGCTGCTGCCGGAACCTGGCGTCGCCGTTCAACACCTGGATCGGGAGCTCACCGGCTTCAGCCTCCGTTGGGCCGGTCTGGACGACCTGCTGATGCATCTGGCTCGGCGGCTGACGGATTTCACCGGCCTGATGAGCCTGATCACCCAACCGCAGCAGGAGAACCAGCAACTGGAGACAATCCGCCTGGTGCCCAGCGGTGATCGACTGCTGGTGATGCTGGTGGAAGCCAATGGCCGCGCCAGCCACCTCAACCTGCGTCTGCCCCACGGTGCTGAAGCCGAACTCACCGCAATGGAATGCTGGGCGTCAGCCCAGCTCGAGCAGGGCGACCTGAACTGGGACGCACTGCCCAGGCAGCTGCAACGCAGCGGCGCTGTGCTGCGCAACGCGCTGGACCAACCAGCCCCCGCCAACTCCACACAGGTGGTGGTGCATGGCCTCTCAAGGCTGGTGAGCGAACCGGAATTTGAAAGCACCTCCAGCCTTCGGCCGCTGCTGGAACTGATCGATGACCAACCCGCCACCTTGATCAGCCGCGGTGAGTCCGCGCGGGTGTGGATCGGCGACGAACATCCGCAGCCAGCTCTGGAGGCCTGCGCCGTGGTTCAGGCCCCCTACCGCTGCAACGAGGGGCTGGGCCATGTGGCCCTGGTGGGCCCGATGCGGATGGCCTATGCCACGGCACGGGCAGCCGTGCAGCGGGTGGCCCGCCACCTGGAGTTGCTGCTCGCCTGAGGCCCGCTCCTTAGAGCTGATCCCCAAGCTTCTCCGCCACGGTGTTGACGTCCTTGTCGCCGCGGCCGGAGCAGTTGATGACCACTTCCGTGCCGTCGGCCAGGGTGGGGCAAAGCTGCTCAAGCCAAGCGAAGGCGTGGGCGGTTTCCAGGGCTGGAATGATGCCCTCAAGCTCACTCACCAGGCGCAGGGCATCGAGGGCCTGTTGGTCGGTGACTGCGGCGTACTCAGCACGCCCGATCTCCCGCAGGTAGCTGTGCTCCGGTCCCACTCCGGGGTAATCGAGACCTGCACTGATGGAGTGGGCCTCCATCACCTGACCGTCGCCGTCCTGCAGCAGCAGGCTCATGGCCCCGTGCAGCACACCGGCACGACCTTCGGTGATCGTGGCGGCGTGGCGACCGCTAGCCACACCATCACCAGCGGCCTCAACACCGATCAGCCGCACAGACATGTCCTGCACAAAGGGATGGAACAGGCCCATGGCATTGGAGCCTCCGCCAACACAGGCCATCAGCACGTCGGGCAGCCGGCCAAAGGCCTCCTGACACTGCTGCTTGGACTCCTCACCGATCACAGCATGGAAATCCCGCACCAACATTGGGTAAGGATGCGGACCAGCGACAGATCCCAGGATGTAGTGGGTGGTCTCGACGTTGGTCACCCAGTCGCGGATCGCTTCACTAGTGGCGTCCTTGAGGGTGGCGGTGCCGGCCGTCACCGGTTGCACCGTGGCGCCTAGCAGGCGCATGCGGAAGACGTTGAGGGCCTGACGGCGCATGTCTTCGGCGCCCATGTAGATCACGCACTCCAGACCGAAGCGGGCACAGACCGTGGCCGTGGCGACGCCGTGCTGCCCCGCACCGGTTTCGGCAATGATCCGCTTCTTGCCCATGCGCAGGGCCAATAGGGCCTGGCCCAGGGCGTTGTTGATCTTGTGGGCACCGGTGTGGTTGAGGTCTTCCCGCTTCAGCCAGATGCGGGGGCCGCCGTCGGCGCGGCGGTAGTGGGCGGTGAGACGCTCGGCCTCATACAACGGTGTCGCCCGGCCGACGTAGTTCTTGAGCAGGCGATTGAGCTCATCGGTGAAGGCGGGATCGTTCCAGGCCTGAGCCGCAGCCTGCTCCAGTTCCGCCAAGGCTGGCATCAGGGTTTCGGGCACGTACTGACCGCCAAACCGTCCAAAGCGTCCATGAGCTCCAGGGCGCACAGCTGGCTGCAGGCTGGAGGGATCCGGAGTGCTGGCGTTGGGCAGGGTGCTGGTCACGGATCCACGGCGGAACGTCGGCTCAGCGTAAGCAGACGATCACGCCATGGAGCGCCGCATGGGCGGTCATCGACAATGCAAGCCGGTTGCGACGGGTGGATGCCGAAGGGAGGCTGGCAGGAATTCAGCAGTGCCGAAAGCCTGCAACGACCGAGCGGGCCTGCAGCAGAGCCCACAGCCAAGGCGCAGCAAATGGTGCGGGTGCAGCCCACCCGCGGTGGCAAAGGTGGCAAAACCGTCACAGTGATCCGGGGCCTGGAGCTGGATGCTGCCGGCTTCAAGGCGCTGCTGAAGAAGCTCAAAACACGCATCGGCAGCGGCGGTACTGCCAAGGACGGCGTGATCGAACTTCAAGGAAATCAGGTGGATCTGGCGCTCGAGCTGCTCAGCAAGGAGGGCTACCGGCCGAAACGGGCCGGGGGTTAAGGGAGAATGGCCGCCACTTCATGCCGTGGCCATGACCGCCAGCCCCACCTACGGAGAACTCACCAACAAGGGTGCGTCCACCAACATCGCCTGGCATGAAGCCTCCGTGGGCCGCGACGAGCGCTCGAAGCAGCGCGGTCACCGCAGCGCCATTCTTTGGTTCACCGGCCTCTCCGGCTCCGGCAAGAGCACCCTGGCCAACGCCGTCAACGCAGCCCTGTTTGAGCGAGGGCTCGCCACCTATGTGCTGGATGGGGACAACATCCGCCACGGCCTCTGCAAAGACCTGGGCTTCTCTGATGCCGACCGTGAGGAGAACATCCGCCGCATCGGTGAAGTGGCCAAGCTGTTTCTGGATGCGGGCGTGATCGTGCTGACCGCGTTTGTGTCGCCCTTCCGTGCTGACCGGGACAAGGCCCGCGGCCTGGTGGAGGACGGCGACTTCCTCGAGGTGTTCTGCGCCGCTGATCTCGAGGTCTGCGAATCCCGCGATCCCAAGGGCCTCTACGCCAAAGCACGGGCAGGGCAGATCAAGGAATTCACCGGCATCTCCAGCCCCTATGAAGCACCGGAAACGCCCGAACTCAAAATCGACACCGGCAAGCAGGATCTGGCCGACTCCGTCGAGCTGGTGATCAAAGCGCTCCAGGAGCGTGGGGTGATTCCGGCGGCCTGAGTTCGCCGTCGCCAGCCCTGGCGGTATCCGCCAGGGTTTTGATGCAACTGGCCACCGGCACCGCCAACAGCAGTCCCAGTAGATCCCCCACGCCATAGAGCGCGCCCACCCGGGCGCCAATGGGCAAGGCGATCAGCAACCAGGCCGGTTGCAAACCCACGATGCTGCCCATCAGCCGCGGTTGGATCACCTGATCTACGATCTGACCGACGACGATCGCCGCGGCGAGCAGCTCAAGGCCTGTGCGTGGATCTTGAACCGCCAGAACGGCACTGACGGAAACGATCGACACGGCACTGGCATAGGGCACCAGGGTGGTGAAGCCGATCAGCACGGCAAACAACACGCCGTAGGGAATTTTCAGGGCGGTGAACACCAGAAGTTGACCGCCACTGAGAATCAGCGCCAGCACCACCTGGCCAGCGAAATAGCCCCGAAAGGTGCGTTCGAGGGTCGTCTGCACCAGATCCCTCCAACGGTCGGGCAGCCAACGGGCCAGGCCATCGACGATCGGATCCGCCCCAAGCAGCAGAAAAACCGCCAGCACCAGCACGATCACCACATTGATCGTGGTACCCACCGTTGCCCCCAGCAGCCCCAACAGACGCTGGCTCAACTGCGTGGCCAGACGGCTGAACTGAGCCACCAGATCGCTGCTGAGGTCAGCGAAATCAGCCGGGAGACCATGGTCCAGCGCCCAGAGCTGAGCCCGATCGATCCACTGCTCTGCCGCGGTGAGCAGAGACGGCGAAGCACTGAGCAATTGACTGAGCTGTTCAATCAAGAGCGGCACCAGTGCCACAGCCGCCCAGCCCAGAAGCCCCAGGGTCACTAGGACCACACTGACGATGGCCCAGGCGCGGGGAAGACCCCGCTGCGCGAGCCAGCGGCAGGGCAGGTCCAACAAAAAGGCGATCAAAGCCGCGGTGAGGAACAGCCCGGGGAATGGGGCGAACTGCACCAGCAAACGCTTCAGCACAAAGGCGTTCAAGCCCAACACCGGCAGCAGAAGACCAAGCCGCAACCAGGCTGGCCAGGGCGTCATCGAGACGATGACGCGAATCGATCAGTGCTGCTCAAGGGAGGCCGGCTTGGAGGAGGAACTGACGTAATGGCACCAGAAACTGAGCCAGGCGGCAATCCCGAGGAACTTGAAACCCTCCTCAAAGATCTGCACGGTCTCGTAGGAATTCGGCCACAGCCCTTGGAGGGCATCGGTCAGAACCGACAGACCCAACAGCACCACGGAAACCAGAAAGGTGTCGCCACCGAAGCGCCGCAGGGGGCCACGGAAGCGGAACAACAGCAGTCCGGTGAAGAAGGCGTAGGTGATGTAGAGGAACGCCTCACCGAGGTAGCGGTCATGCACCAGGAACATGTCGTCGAGGCATAGCCAGAGCGAGAAACCACCTCCGCAGAAGGCAAATTGACGGTTTAAAACGGAGCCTTGGATCTGCCGAGTGGAGGCCGCAAACAAGGCAATGGCCGCCGCCGCCATCCAAAGCAGATAGCCCACGCTGGAAAGGAAACCTTCCCCGAGAGGCGCCTTGCAGGATTGAGCCAAGTCCTTCAGCACCAGCTTGGCGCTGATGCCTTCAGCGCCACTCCAGACCAGGGCGACCGCATAGAGGATGGCCGCCGGCACCACCGCCCAAAGCAGCGTGGATCGCAGGGTGGAACGAACAGGAACACTCATCAAGTCATCTGGGAGAGGTAGTCCGTGCTGCCCAGATCAACCAGGCGCGCATCCTTGGCCACCACAGCATCGTGGAGGCTGCTGCGGTAGGCCTCAAGTTTCTGGGCCAAGCCAGCATCGGCCACTGACAGGATCTGGGCTGCCAGCAAGCCGGCATTGAGGCCTCCACCGATGGCGACGGTGGCCACCGGAATCCCCCCCGGCATCTGCACGATCGAGTGGAGGGAATCGACCCCGGACAGCGCCCGGCTCTTCACCGGCACGCCGATCACGGGCAGCGTGGTGAGGGCGGCCACCATGCCGGGGAGATGGGCCGCCCCACCGGCGCCGGCGACGATCACCCCAAACCCCTGATCCCGGGCGGCTTGAGCGAAGTTCACCATCTCCAAAGGGGTTCGGTGAGCCGAGAGCACCCGAACCTCCACCTCCAATCCCAGCTCGCGCAGGATGGCGGCGGCGGGTTCCATGATGGGCAGGTCAGAGTCACTGCCCATCACAACGGCAACACGGGGGAGCACTGGCGGCACAACGCAGAGGGGCAAGACTGCCATCGTCTCCTCCAATGGCTGCCGCGGCCAGTGTTGCGTTGATGCACCGGATCACCAACGTTCGTTTGCCTGGCCCCCTGCCCGGGGCGGGAGACCAGCGCTATGCCGTCGACCTCGACGACCAAGGGCTGATCTGCCGCATCGACGCGATGGGCATCGAGGCGCAACAAGAGGCTCAAGAAACCGATGCGGACTGGAAGGGCGACTGGCTCAGCCCTCGGGGTGTTGACCTGCAGATCAACGGCGGGTTGGGACTGGCCTTCCCGGAACTAAGCGAGAGAGATCTGCCCCGGCTGGAGCAACTCCTTGAGCTGTTGTGGCGCGATGGGGTCGAAGCGATCGCCCCGACCCTGGTGACCTGCGGCATCGCTCCGCTGCGCCAGGCCATGGCCGTGCTGCGGCAGGCGCGGCAGCAACACCGACTCGGCCGTTGCCGGCTGCTGGGGGCCCATCTGGAGGGTCCCTTTCTGGCCGAAGCCCGCCGCGGTGCCCATCCCCGTGAACACCTGGCCAGCCCCAGCCTGGAGGCTCTCGAGGAACGAATCGGCGGCTTCGAAACGGAGATTGCCCTGGTGACCCTGGCCCCCGAACTGAAGGGAGCCGCTGCGGTGATCGGGAGGCTGCGGGAGCTGGGCATCAGCGTGGCCCTGGGCCACAGCGCCGCCACGGCCGAACAGGCCAGCACCGGTTTCGATCAGGGGGTGGCCATGCTGACCCACGCCTTCAACGCCATGCCGGGGTTACACCACCGAGCACCGGGGCCACTAGGGGAAGCTTGCAGGCGCGGAGGGGTGGCCTTGGGACTGATCGCCGATGGCGTGCACGTGCACCCCACGATGGCGGTGCTGCTGCAACGGCTGGCACCGGAGCAGACGGTGCTGGTGAGCGATGCACTGGCCCCCTACGGCCTGGCCGACGGAGAGCACCGCTGGGATGAGCGGGTGTTGCTGGTGGAGAACGGCACCTGTCGCCTCGAGGACGGCACCCTGGCGGGGGTGACCCTGCCGCAACTGGAGGGAGTCAAACGGCTGGCCCACTGGAGTGACGCCCCCAGTTCGGCGATCTGGAGCGCCACGGTGGTACCGAGGCGGGTGATTGGCGATGCAACGGGATGCGTGGACGCCCTGGTGGGACGGCCGCTGACGCAGCTGCTGCGCTGGCACCAGAAAGAGGGTGAGCTGCACTGGGCCTGCGCTGCTTAGGATCCCGCCGACGCAAACCCTTCCGCCATGGCCATCGATCAGCTGCTGGAGCAGAAACAGGCCGAGAAGAAGGAGGTGAAGGGCTACTTCGAAACCACGGGTTTCGACCGCTGGAACCGCATCTACAGCGACAGCGATGACGTGAACAAGGTGCAGCGCAACATCCGCATCGGTCACCAGAAGACCGTGGATGAAGTGCTGGCCTGGATCAAGGAGAGCGATGAACTCAGCGGCGTGAGTTTCTGTGATGCGGGCTGCGGGGTGGGCAGCCTGAGCCTGCCGCTGGCGGCGATGGGGGCCGGCTCGATCAGCGCCAGCGACATTTCCGAAGCCATGGCCCAGGAAGCGGAGCGCCGTGCACGCGAAGCCGGCCTCGACATGGCCAAGCTGAACTTCTTCGCCAGCGACCTGGAAAGCCTGAGCGGCTCCTTCCACACGGTGTGCTGCCTGGATGTGTTCATCCACTACCCCCAGCAACCGGCCGAGGAGATGGTGAAGCACCTCTGCAGCCTCACCGAAGGGCGCCTGATCGTGAGCTTTGCGCCTTACACGCCGCTGCTGGCGCTGCTGAAGGGCATCGGCCAGTTGTTTCCCGGCCCCAGCAAAACAACCCGGGCCTACACCCTCAAGGAAGACGGGATCGTGAAAGCTGCCGAAGCCTGCGGCTTCAAGCTGGTGCGCCGCAGCCTGAACAAGGCCCCCTTCTATTTCTCCCGCTTGATCGAGTTCCGCAAAGCCTGATCTCCCTCACTTGGGGGATTCACCTGGAACGTTTTATCCCCCAAGTGAGGGAGACCCGAAAGCCGCCAGGCATGCAGCCGATAGCCGCCATCACCGGGGGTTGCGCTTGCTGAAATCTCGCGATCCGGGAGATACAGCGGATCCCCCAGCAAGGGACTGCCCAGCTGCGCCAGATGAATACGGATCTGATGGGGCCGGCCTGTGGTGATCGTCACCTGCAAGCGATCGCCCTCAGCCGTGCGCTCCAACAGCTCAAATTCGGAGTGAGCTGAGAGGCGTTTGCGGATCGGCGCATCGTTCAGCGGTTCGGGCCCCCAGATCCAGCCCAAGAGTGGGTGCAGCCGTTCCACCACATCACTGCTCACCGTCAGGCACTGCCCCAACTCCAAGCCGGGCACCCGCTGGCTCCAGGCCTGATACACCTTGCGGCAACCGCCGTCGGGCCGGAACTGCTTCGACCAGAGGGCACGGGTTTGCGGGGTGCAGGCACACACCTGCAAACCGGAGGTGAAGCGTCCCAGGCGGTGCACCGGCCGAGCACCGGTGGGTTCGAGCAGGGCCATGAGCGTGTGGCGGAGAAAACCACCGCCGGGCATCACCGGCAAGCCAGAGGGCTTGTTGATCACCAACAGGTCGCCGTCGTCGTGGATCGTATCCCATTGATCCGGGATCGCCTCCTCCAGCCAGGGCGGACGCCGCCAACAGAGAGCCTCACCGCCCTGCAAGGCTCGATCGCTGCAGAGCAGTGCGCCGTTCCAATCCAACTCACCCGCCGCAATCCGTTGCTGCCACACCGCCGCATCGGAGTGGCGATAGCGATCCGCCAACCAATCGCTCACCAAGTTGCCGGCAGCGGCCCGCGGCACATGATCGTGATAGGTCCAGCCGTCGTTGAGCGCTGCCGGCTTCAAGTCACGAGACGGTGCTCCAGGGCATAGCGCACCAGTTCCGTGCGGCTGGAGGTGCCCGTCTTGTTGAACAACCGGCTCACGTACTTCTCGACGTTGCGAATCGAGGTCTCCAACTGGCGGGCAATCTCCTTGTTCATCAGGCCTTCCGCCACCAGCTGGAGCACACTCGCCTCCCGCGGCGTGAAGCTGTGCACCACCGGCTCGGTGGAAGGCAGCGCTTCGGCCTGGGCCAGCAGCGAGCGGATCTCAGTGATCTGCTTGGCCATCTGGCCCATATCCGTATCGGCAAAGCGCGCCGCTTCCTGCAGCAGCCGTTGCTGGCGCTGGGCCACGTTGCGCACCCGCGCCACCAGCTCATCGGGATCGAAGGGCTTGGGGATGTAGTCGTCCACGCCGGCCAGATAGCCCTGGGTGCGGTCCGCCGTCATCCCCTTGGCAGTGAGGAAGATCACCGGAGTGCCTCCGAGCCGTTCATCGGCGCGCAGCTTCTGCAGCAGGCCGTAGCCATCCAGCCGCGGCATCATCACGTCGCTGATCACCACATCCGGCAACATCTGCTGCGCCTTGGCGAAGCCTTCTTCCCCATCCACCGCGGTGGTCACCTCAAAGCCTTCGTCTTCCAGGTAGGCCTGCACCGCCGCGCGCAGGCCCGGCTCGTCGTCCACCAGCAACAGGCGCGGAGCGGGCGCCACGGCCTCGGCGGATTCAGCGGTGGGGGTGGGCGCGTCGCTCATGGCTGGAATCGCTCTGGTCGCAATGTATGGAGCGCGCGCTCAGCGGGCCAGTGCGGGTAACTGCTCCTGCTGTTCGGGTATCAGGGTGGAAAAGCCCAGATCCAGTGCTTTCTGACGCAACGTGGCAGGGTCGGTTCCCGTCACCTCAGGCACACAGGCCGCCCACCACACCAGGTGATCCTCCCGGTTCACGTCAGTGATCGGCCCGCCGGGATTGAGGGTGCGCACGTAGACCGCCGATGGCGTGCGTTTCACCCGCAAGGGCTTCTCGGTGGAGCAGTTGACGCTCTCCACATAGACGTTCAGATCCGACGCCGACTCCTCCCACAGCTGATAACTGCGGGTGTCGGGATTCGACGGCGCTGGCTTGACTCCATAGATGCCGAGCGACAGGGTGCCGACGGGAGCTGGGCGTTCGATCAGCACCTTGAGATCGGATGGCCGCGATTGCCGCATCTGCTCCAGCACCTGCTCACGATCGAAACCACTCACGGGCTGCGCCCAAATCAGCCCCCCCAAACCCAGGAGAGCCATCGGCATCCGCAGACCCATACCAGCACTGTTCGCAATGCAGCACCATGATCGCAACATCTGCCTGAATCGTCCTGAACGGCTCCGCTCTCGCCTTTGATTTCCAGGCCACCACCCCCTGTGCGGCTGAGGTGGTGGAGGCGATGGCACCCTTCTGGAGTGCGGACTGGGGCAATCCCTCCAGCCGGCAGCATCGGCTCGGCCTCAGCGCCTCTGCAGCGGTGAAGCTGGCGCGGCGCCAGTTGGCGGAGACGTTGGGGGTGAACCCGGAACGGCTGGTGTTCACCAGTGGCGCCACCGAAGCCAACAACCTGGCGCTGCTGGGCCATGCCCGCGCCCTGGGCAAGGCGCATCTGATCAGCGTGGCCACCGAACACCACGCCGTGCTCGATCCGCTCCAGCAGCTGCAACGGGAAGGGTTCAGCGTCACCCTGCTGACCCCAGGCCCCTATGGACTGATCAGCCCCGAGCAGCTGGAGGCGGCGATCACCCCCGAGACGCGGCTGGTGAGCGTGATGGCAGCCAACAACGAAATCGGCGTGCTTCAGCCGCTCGAGCAGCTGGGAGCTGTTTGCCGCAGCCATGGCATCACCCTGCACAGCGATGGGGCCCAGGCCTTCGGGACGTGGCCACTCAACCCCGATGCCGTGGGGGTTGATCTGCTCAGCCTGAGTGCCCACAAGATCTACGGACCCAAGGGCATCGGCGCCCTGGTGCTGCGGGAAGGCATCGCGATCGAACCGCTGCAGTGGGGGGGCGGCCAGGAGGCGGGACTCCGGGCCGGCACCCTGCCCACCGCCTTGATCGTGGGCTTTGCCGCCGCCGCCCGCCTGGCTCTGCAGGAGCAGGATCAGCGCAACAGCCGGCTTCAGAAGCTGCGCGATCAGCTCTGGGAAGGCCTGCAGCGGCGCCTCCCGGGGGTGCTGCTCAATGGAGCCCTGCAGCCGCGTCTTCCCCACAACCTCAACATCAGCCTGCCCGGGGTGAACGGCAGCCGCCTGCACCGGGCCCTGCGCCCCCACCTGGCCTGCAGCAGTGGCTCCGCCTGCAGCAACGGCGCCCCATCCCACGTGCTGCAAGCGATCGGCCGCTCGCGCGCTGAAGCCGAAGCCTCTTTGCGGTTGAGCCTGGGGCGCGACACCACAGCCACCGACGTGGATCAGGCCATCGCCGCAATCACCGACGCCGTTGCTGCCACCAAAGCTTGAGCTCCCTAACGTCCGCGCAGCTGCCTGGACGCCATGGCCAGCACCCCCTCCCAGACAGGACTTTCCTTAGGGCAAGCCCTGCAGGACGGTTGGCAGGTGTTCCAGCGCAGCCCTTGGCCATTTGTGGGCTTTGTGCTGCTCAGCTTCGGCTGCAACCTGGCGCTCGACTGGCTGCCCGCCCCCGCCAACAGACTGACCAGCGGTTTGATCAATCTCTGGGTCTCGATCGGATTGATGCGCGGGGTCTGGCTCGGCTTGCAGGGCAAACAACCGACCTTTGGCGATCTGATCAAACTTAATCCAGGAGCGACATGGCGCCTGTTCAGCCGTCAGTTTGTTCTGGGGCTGTTGCTGACACTGATCAGCGGCGCAGCGTTCGCCTTGGCGGTGAATGCAGCGCAGGCGAGCCCCTTGGTGGAGGACCTGGTGAGCCTGAGCGTGAGAGCTGATGGGTCAGACCCCAGCCAACTGCCGGTGTTGCTGGCTGCGCTCCAGGCTTTGGGATTGCAGCTGCTGAGCAGCCCCGTCGCGATGCTGCTCCTATTGCTCGGCAGTGTCTTGAGCCTGTACATCCAGGTGAAACAGGCTTTTCTGGGCTACCTGGCCGTGATGAAGGGCCTCGGCCCCATCCAGGCCCTGCAAGCGGGCTTCACCACGGTTCAGCAGCACTGGTGGACGGTGTTTGGCCTGCTGGTGCTGCAGCTGGGGGTTTTGGCGCTGGGCTTTGTGGCCTGCGGATTCGGCCTGCTGGCGGCCGTTCCTGTGGTGTCTGGCCTCACTGCTTCCGCCTATCGCCAGTTGTTAGGCGATGACGATGCCGCCGGGTTCATGAGCGACCGCTAAGCAGCGGCCAGACGCTGGGCCACGCGCCACTTGGCACTGCGGGTGCGGGGATTGGCCTCCTCCTCCTGCTCGGTGGCCACCACCGGCTTGCGGGTGATCCGTTGCAAGCGCTCATCGCGCAGAAAGGCGGTTTTGACGCGGCGGTCTTCCAAGGAATGGAAGCTAATGATTCCCAGAAGACCATCGGGCTCGAGCCAGTCAGGGGCTTGCTGGAGTAGACGATCGAGCACCCCCAACTCATCGTTCACGGCAATCCGCAGGGCCTGAAAAGTGCGGGTGGCGGGATGAATCCGCCCCCGCCGCGACTTGGGGGGATAGCAACCGGCCACGGCGTAGGCCAAGGCCGCGGTGCCGTCATAGGAACCCCTGTCTTTGAGATCGGCTTTGATCCGCCGAGCGATGCGGCGGGACAGCCGCTCCTCCCCGTAGCCATAGATCAGATCCGCGAGCTCGTTCTCCTCCAGGCGATCAATCAGCTCAGCCGCAGTCTCCCCTTCACCTCCAGCATTCATCCGCATGTCCAAGGGACCATCCAGGCGAAAACTGAAGCCGCGCTCCGCCACATCCAGCTGCGGGCTGCTCACCCCCAGATCCGCCAGCACCATCACAGCGGGCTCTGGCGGCACGTAATCGGCAAAGTTGGTGGCCACGATCGAGACGCGATCGCCGAAGGAGGCCAGACGCTCCGCCGCCGCGGCCCGGGCCGTGGCGTCCTGGTCCAAACCGATCAATCGCAAGCCGGGATGCTGTTCCAGCAACAGGGCGCTGTGGCCACCGCCACCGAGAGTGGCATCGATCAACAGGCCATCCGGACGGGGAATCCGCCGGGCTGCATCCAGCACCGCATCGGCCAGCACGGGCACATGGCTGAAGGGGGGCACAAGCCACAGGCGAAGACTCCTTAAGATCTACACATCAATCGGACCACCGCTCCCATGACGCAGCTGGAAACGCGCACGGAGCCCATGGTGGTGAACTTCGGGCCCCACCACCCCTCCATGCACGGGGTGCTGCGGCTCGTGGTCACCCTCGATGGTGAGGACGTGGTCGACTGCGAACCGGTGATCGGTTACCTCCATCGCGGCATGGAGAAGATCGCCGAGAACCGCACGAACGTGATGTTCGTGCCCTACGTGAGCCGCATGGACTACGCGGCGGGGATGTTCTACGAGGCGATCGTGGTGAACGCCCCGGAAAAACTGGCGAACATCCCAGTGCCCAAGCGGGCGAGCTACATCCGGGTGCTGATGCTGGAACTCAACCGCATCGCCAATCACCTGCTCTGGCTTGGACCCTTCCTCGCTGACGTGGGCGCCCAGACACCGTTCTTCTACATCTTCCGCGAGCGGGAGATGATCTACGACCTCTGGGAAGCCGCCACCGGCCAGCGGCTGATCAACAACAACTATTTCCGCATCGGCGGCGTCGCCGCGGACCTGCCATGGGGCTGGCTGGAAAAGTGCCGCGATTTCTGCGACTGGTTCGGCCCCAAGATTGATGAATACGAAAAGCTGATCACCAACAACCCGATTTTCCGGCGCCGGATTGAAGGACTGGGAAGGATCGAGAAGGAAGACGCCATCAACTGGAGCCTCTCCGGCCCGATGCTGCGCGCCTCCGGTGTGCCCTGGGATCTGCGCAAGGTGGATCACTACGAGTGCTACGACGACTTCGACTGGCAGGTGGCCTGGGAGAAGGAAGGCGACTGCTACGCCCGCTATCGCGTGCGCATCGAAGAAATGCGCCAGTCGCTCAAGATCCTGCGCCAGGCCTGCGACATGATCCCCGGCGGCCCGACCGAAAACCTCGAGGCCAAGCGTCTCAACGAAGGCAAGGGCAGCGACGCCGCCGGTTTCGACTTCCAGTACGTGGCCAAGAAGGTGGCGCCCACCTTCAAGATCCCCAACGGCGAGCTGTACACCCGGCTGGAGTCGGGCAAGGGCGAGATCGGCGTGTTCATCCAGGGCAACAACGACGTCACCCCCTGGCGCTTCAAGATCCGCGCTGCCGACAGCAACAACCTGCAGATCCTTCCCCACATCCTCAAGGGACACAAGGTGGCCGACATCATGGCCATCCTCGGTTCCATCGACGTGATCATGGGATCGGTGGATCGCTGATCTCTGAATCGTTTTCTGCGGCGGTTGCAACGCGCGGGCTACCTGATCCCCGCGACCCTGACTGGCGCGTTATGGCTCAAGGGCTTGCATCCAGGCCTTCCAGGCCTGGGCTGTCCGCTGAGGGCCCTCACTGGCGTGCCCTGCCCCACCTGCTTTCTCACCCGTGCAACTGCGGCAGCTCTTACCGGTGATCTGAGCGGATCACTGCAATGGCATCTCTTCGGCCCAGTGGTTGCCGTTGTGCTGGTGCTCTGGAGTGTGGTGGCCCTCCGGCAACGACGCCTCATCCCCAGGGGCATGCCCCTTTGGCCCCTTCCGCTTGTTGGTGGAGGGTTGATCAGCTACTGGCTGCTGCGCCTGAGCACCAACGGTTGGCCCAGCGGCTGAGCGCTCAGCGCAACAGGCCGCGCTCATAGGCGACGTTTTGAAGGAAGAAGCTGGCCATGGGAATCACCACAAAGCCGCCCAGACCACAGGTCAGCAGAGCCAGCAGCCCCACAACGATGCCCACCAAAACCTCTAGGCCCACAAAGCTCAAGCCGTTCTGCGAGCGGTAGACCACCTGGAACGAGTTAGCAAAGGCTTCACCGATGCTCATCTCGGTGACGAAGATGCGATTGACGAACACCGGCGTGACCAAAGCCATCGCAAGCCCGGGAAGGATGCAGAGCAGAAAGCCAATGGTGGTGACCAGCGAAAAGAACAGCCCCGCCAGGACGTAACGCCACCAACGGCCGCTGAGCAGCTGAGCAGCCACTGAAATCGTCACGACCTCCCCGCGTTCGTAGTAGAGGGCAGGGACAGCCACCAACAACACCGACAGCAGGCTGGCGAGGATCGAGAGAGGCAGCTGAACAAGTTGGGCGAGCACCGCCCCGAGCCCTACTGCCGCATCGCTGCTGCCGAGGATCGCGGACATCACAACGAGGGTGAGGCCGTAGACCAGAACAGCCAACAGCGACAGCACGATGGAGCCCACCCAGCTCACCAGCACCACGGGAATGTGCTGCAGGAAGGCCTGCCAGGCCTTCTGAATGGAAGGGGGCTCATGAGCAATCGGCGCGGCCATGCTTCAGGCGGGATTTCTGTCAGGGTGACAGTCGGCACCGGCTCGAACAACACATCGCCATGACCTCTGCCCCCTGGCTGGAGCTGAGCCGAACCGTGCGCTTCAGCGACACCGACGCCGCCGGCGTAATGCACTTTCAGCAGCTGCTGGGCTGGTGCCACCAGGCCTGGGAGGAAAGCCTGGAACGCTATGGCTTAACGGCGGGATCGGTTTTTCCCGGCGGCCGCAGAGAGCAACCGAGCGTGGCGTTGCCGATCGTGCACTGCCATGCCGATTACCGCGCCCCGGTGCAGGTGGGCGACAAGCTGCTGATCCGCCTGAAACCGGAACGGCTCGATCCCAGCAGTTTTGTGGTGAACAGCCAGGTGCTGCTGAACGAGCAGCTGGTCGCCTCAGGCTGCCTGCGCCATGTGGCCATCGACGCCAACAGCCGGCGCCGTTGTGCCCTGCCCGATGGGGTGGACCGTTGGCTGGAAGCATCAAGCCTCGGCCGTATCCAACCGCTCTAACCACTCCCGCCAGCACTGGCGCTGCCATTTCCCAAGCGCATTGGGGGCCAGGTCGGGACACAACAACCAGCGCCGCGGCGTTTCCGCCGCTGGCCAGGGCCGCGTCAGCAGCTCAAGGCGCTGCAGCACCGCAGCGTCAGAGCTGCCCACCAGGGCCACCAGCCGCTGCCCCCACTCCGGATCGTCCACACCAAGGAGTAGCACGGCGTTCACCGGGAGCGATGCCGCCTGCAGCGCCGCCATCAAGCGCTGCTCCAGCTGCTCGGGGAACACGGTTTCGCCACCGGAGTGAATGGCGCCATCGATGCGCCCCGCAATCTGGAGACCAGGGGTCAACGCGGCCAGATCCCCCGAGCGCCACCAGCCATCGGCATCCCTGAGCGATTCCCACCGATCCGGCTGATCCGCCCACCAACGACCCAGGGCCAAGCGATCGGTGCGCACTTGCAGCGCCCCATCCGTGGCGAGCCGCAGTTCCACATCCATCAGCGGGTCCCCACACCCAGGCTCGCCAGCCAAAAAACGCTCCGGAGGCAGCGCCGCCACCATCGCCGCCGTCTCCGTTGAGCCATAACAGGGCGCCAGCGGCAACTGCAACGCACGTGCCTGCTCCGCCAACGGAGCCGGGAGAGCAGCGCCACCGATCCAGATCAACTGCAGCTGCTGCAGAAAGGCCACCCCATCGGGATGGGCCAGCAGACGCGCCAGCTGCGTGGGCACCAAGGACAGCACTGCAGGGTTCTTGCCCCAAGCGGACAGGCCCTGGCAAAACGCAAGCAATTCGGTGGGGGTTTTCATCAACCCTGACGGCAGCTGCTGATGCCCCACGCCCCAGCAGCGGGAGCGCCACCAAGGCATCAGACCACTCACATGGGCCAGCGGCAGTGGATTGAGCAGCAGGGTGGAGGCAGGGTCAACGCCAATCTCCGTCAACCAATGGGCGGTGGCGGCGGCCGAACGGTCCAGATGCAGCGACGGCTGGGCACAGCAACGGCTACCGCCACTGCTGCCACCACTGCGCACCACCACCCCTGGCCCCGGCGGCAATTGAGCGATGGGGGCCGCTTCCGCCTCGGGCGAAAGGGACACCCACTGCCCTGCCGCCAGCCCCTGCTCCAGCCGCTCGAGCTCGCTCATGCCGCCGCGGCCCAGACCTGCTCTGGATCGTTGGAGAACATCGGCCCCGCTGGCGTCCAACCGGGGGCCAGGCCCGGTGCCGCCGGCGTCGGCCCCTGGGCCTGAAGCCCGGCCAGATGCTCCAGCCAGCGCCGACCGATGCCGGTTTCAAACGCCGTGCTCAGCATGCGTTGGGGCAGCCCCACCTGCAGCTCCCGCAACAGCAGGCGTGGATCACCCTCCAACGCGGGCCGCCGCACCTGCCAGCCGCTCCAGCTGCGGCGCAGCTCTGGGTGCTGGTCGAGCGATTCATCGAGGGCCACCGGCCCCAGCGCCGCCAATTGCTCCAGGCCGGCTTGATCCTCCACCGGCAGCGGTTGCTCCAACCAATCCAGGTGCGGGTCATCGCGCAACCGCTGCATCCAGGCCTCAGCCGTGCTGCGGTCCCAGCCGCCATTGGCATCCAGACGCAACCGGGCCGTAGGCGGCAACCGCTGGAGCAGCTGCTCGAGCAGCTGACGCTCCAGAACATCCGGCGCTGTAGCCACCTTCCACTTGAAGGTGCAGCGCTCCAGGCCACCCATCGATGCCGCAGCAGCCTCCAGGGCCAAAAGCATCGCCTCGCCAGCCGGCAGCAACAGCGCCGGGGCAGGGGCCTTCAGCCAGTCCTGGGGCGAAGCAACGCCCACCACACCCTGCAGCTCCGCCAAAGCCGCCCCAAGGCCAAAACCCACCGGCCCTGGGGCCTCCCGCAACACAGCCTCCAGCTGAGCCTGAAGAACCTCGTCCGGCAGCGCGGCGAGAGCCTGCTCGCAGGCCGTGAACTGCTGCTGCTGAAGCGGAGCCACTTCGCCCCAGCCCACGGCCCCCTGATCGTTCTCCAGCCGCAGCAACCAGCCACAGCGCTCCCGCAGCTCGCCGGATGCCGTGCGCAGCGGCTGCAGCAGGGCAAAGCGAAAGCGGCGACGCTGCAGCCGGAAGGTCATCCGCCGGTCCAGACACGAGCCAGCGCCAGGCCCGCACTCAGCCCCAGACCATTCCAGCCCTGGAAACGCAAGGCCAGAAATTTGCTGCCGCTGATCAACTCCGGCCGGTCGTGGTGGCGCTGGAGCAGACGCATCAATTGCACACCGGCAGGAAGGCCGAGAGCGCTCAACAACACCGTCGGAGGCCAGTCCCTACACAGCACGGGCACCCACTCCAGCGCCAGCGTCAAGGCCACAAACCAGGGCACCAAGACCGCTGCCCGGGCCGTGCCCAGACGCACCACCGGCGACCGTTTGCCGTGGGCGGCGTCCTCCTCCACCTGGTGGAAGTGGGAGCAGAACAACACCAGGGTGGTCGCCAGGGCGGGACCTGCCCCCAAGATCAAGGCGGTGCCCCAAGGAATTGACGCCGTGCCTCTTGGTTGCAACACCACCAGGGCCGCTGCGGTGGCGAAGGGCCCAAAGGCCAACCAGCACAGGGGCTCACCCAGGCCGCGGTAGCCCAGACGGAATGGAGGGCCCTGGTACACGTAACCCAGACCGCAGCACACCAGCACCAGGGCCAGCACCGAACCGCTGCTGTTCCAGGCCAACCCGGCCATCACCAGCAACCCCAGCCCCAGCGCGGCAGTCGACCCCTGGGCGACACGGTCCCGGCGGCCGGTGAGGTTGACCACGGAATGGGGCTTGCCGGTGGCATCCACACCCGTGGCTGCATCAAAAACATCGTTACTGAGGTTTTCCCAGAGCAGCAGCAGGATGGCCGCCAGCACAAAGCCCCCCAGCTGCAGCCATCTCAGCGAGCCCGCCACCCCAAGCTGCCATCCAGCGGCCAGCAGTACGGGCATCACCGCGACGGAATACATCGGCCACTTGATCGCTGCCTTCCACAAACGGCGCCGATCGGCGTAACGGGATGCGACAGCCTGTGGGTCAGACATGAACAGAACCCGTTCCCGCAGGGCGAAGACCCATACATTTGAGCAGTAACCCTGGCCGGAAACGCCGCGGATGTCGGCTGATTGTTGTTTCAGCACCCTCCTCTCCGCAGCCCAGCGGGGATGGATGGCCTGTGACGGCGATGAAGCGCTGCTCAGCCTGGCCCTGCCAATTGAAGGGATCGACCCGCTGCTGGCCTTGCCACAGCTGGCGGATCAGGAAAGCCTGCGGGTGCTGTGGGACAGCGCCCCGGGTTTGTGCCTGGCCGCTGCAGGGCCCTGCCAGGAACTGGAGCTAGCGGGCAGCCGTCGCTTTGAGCAGGCCCAGCGCTTCGCCGACCTCTGCCTCAGCCGCCTGCACGACACAGCACCGGACAGCCCAGCCCATGCACGGCCTCGGGTGCTGCTGCGCTTCCGCTTCTTTGATCAGGTGAGTGAGCGACGCCGCAGTGAAGCGGTGGTGCCATCGGTGCAGGCGGTGCTGCCCCGTTGGCAGCTCAGCCGTCAGGGACGCCGGGGCTGGCTGCGGCTGAATGGGGTCGTGAGCAGTGCAGCGGACTGCCGCGAGCTGGCGGAACAGCTCTGGCTCAAGCACGAACAACTGCTCAAGACGCCGGCCACGCCAACCCGGCTCACGCCCCAGGCGCTGGTGGCGGCGTCAGAACCGGAAACCTGGCGGCAGCGCTATGCCACAGCCCTCACCCGCGGGATTGATCTGGTCAACAGCGGCGACCTGCACAAACTGGTGCTGGCGGTACGGCACCGCATCGTTCTGGCCGACACCTTCGACCCCTTACCACTGTTGAAACGGCTGCGGCGGCAGCAAGCCGGCAGCTGCCGCTTCCTCTGGCAGCGCCATGCCGGAGATGCCTTCTTCGGTGCGTCGCCGGAACGGCTGCTCAGCCTGCGCGCCGGATGGCTGCGCAGTGATGCCCTGGCCGGCACGGCGGGTCAGGGGGATTCCGGGGCGCAACTGCTGCGCTCCGACAAGGACCGCCGCGAACACGAACTGGTGGTGGAAACCATCACCGACCAACTGCGCTGCAACGGGTTGACCCCCCGCCGCCGCCGCCAACCCCAACTGGCCCGCCACGGCAACCTCACCCACCTGCACACCCCGATCACAGCGGAAACCCATGGTCAGCCCGTGCTGGCACTGGCCGAACAGCTGCATCCCACCCCCGCCGTTGCCGGGTTGCCGCGCCGCGACGCAATGGCCTGGCTGCGAACCCTCGAACCGTTTGAACGGGGCAGTTATGCGGCGCCGATCGGCTGGATCGACAGCGCCGGCGATGCGGAACTACGGGTGGCGATCCGCTGCGGTCATGCCCGCGGCTGCGAGCTGGACCTCACCGCCGGCGCCGGCCTGGTGCGGGGGTCCGTTGCCGAGCGGGAGCTGCAGGAAGTGGGGCTGAAGCTGGCGGTGCTGGCGGACCAGCTGGAACTTCAGACCAGCGCGCGCAACCGCTCGATCGTCTGATCCGCCAGCGGCTGGTTCATCAACCGCTCCACTTCGCGCACCCCCGTGGGGCTGGTGACGTTGATTTCGCTGAGCATGCCCCCGATCACGTCGATGCCGACGAAGAACAGCCCCTCCGCCCGCAGCGCCGGGGCAAGGGCAGCGCAGATCTGACGTTCCCGCTCGGTGAGTTCTGTGGCTTCCGCCTGGCCACCCACCGCCAGATTGCTGCGGAATTCTCCGGCTGAAGGACGCCGGTTGATCGCCCCGAGGGGGTCACCATCCACCAGCAGGATGCGCTTGTCACCTTCGCTCACGGACGGCAGAAAGGCCTGGGCCATCACCGGCAGGCGTTCCTGCTCGGTCACCAGTTCCAGCAGGGCCTTCAAGCCCGGCGACTGTCCGTTAACCCGAATCACCCCCAGGCCTGCACGACCCCCCAGGGGTTTGAGCACGATCTCCTGCTGCTCCTGGGCAAACAACAGCAGCTCAGACACCCGCCCTGCCACAAGCGTGGGAGCCATCCAACGGCTGAAGCGCAAGGCCCCCAGCTTTTCGTTCCAGCTGCGCAGCGCACTGGGGCGATTGAGCACCCGGACTCCAGCGCGCTCGGCAACCTCCAACAGATGGGTGGCGTAGAGATACGCCTCATCCACAGGCGGGTCCTTCCGCATCCAGATCACGTCAAATCCAGCCAGGGCCTGACGCTCCGCCACCCCAACCGTGATCCATGGCTCCGGGGTCACCGGCAAGGCAATCGCAAGGGGTTCATCGCCCCGCGCAATCAGATCGGAGGGCGTGCAGGCCCACACCTCATCGCCAGCGCGATGGGCGGCCTGCATTAGTGCAGCGGAGGAATCCTTGGCTGGATTGATCTGCCCCAGCGGATCCAGAACGAACAGCTGGCGCATTGATCAGGCCTTCAGCAGCGCATCAAGCTCACCGCCACGATCCAGGGCGTGGAGGTCATCGCAACCGCCAATGTGGCGATCGTCGATGTACACCTGCGGAACGCTGCGGCGACCATCACCCCGGGCCGCCATGGCATCCCGAGCGGGCTCATCCCCATCCACGCTGTGTTCGGTGTAGCTCACTCCCTTGCGATCCAAGAGCCCCTTGGCGCGGACGCAGAACGGGCAGGTGCGCCAGGTGTAGATCTCAACCTTGGCCATTGCGTTGGTGATGCCAGTGGTCGGATCCTATGCAGCAACTGCGCTGATAGCGTCAGAGGCTGATCAGGACCGAGTCCTTGCTGGATCTCACCGACTTCAAACGCGACCTCTCCGAGCTCACTGACCGCCTGGGCAATGCCCAGGACTGTCTTTGACGTTCCTGCACTGAACGCCAGGCAACAAGATCTCGAACAACTCGCGGCCCAGCCCGATTTCTGGGATGACCAGCAGAACGCCCAGAAGCAGATGCGGCGTCTGGATGAGGTGAAGGCCCAGCTGTCTCAGCTGGGCGGATGGCGCGGTGCTGTCGACGACGCCCAGGCCACCCTTGAGCTTTACGAGCTAGAGCCGGATGAGGACCTACTGCAGGAGGCTCAGAACGGGTTGAATCAGCTGCGTCAGGGGCTGGACCGTTGGGAGCTGGAGCGCCTGCTCAGCGGCGAATACGACAAAGAGGGTGCCGTGCTCAGCATCAATGCAGGGGCCGGCGGAACGGATGCCCAGGACTGGGCCCAGATGCTGCTGCGCATGTACACCCGCTGGGCAGAAGACCACGGCATGAAGGTGACCGTGGACGAACTCTCCGAAGGGGAGGAAGCCGGGATCAAGAGCTGCACGATCGAGATCGAAGGTCGCTACGCCTACGGCTACCTGCGCAACGAAAAGGGCACCCACCGCTTGGTGCGCATCTCACCGTTCAACGCCAATGACAAGCGCCAGACCAGCTTTGCCGGTGTGGAGGTGATGCCCAAGATCGAGGAGGAGGTCAAGCTCGATATTCCTGAAAAGGACCTGGAGATCACCACCAGCCGCTCGGGCGGCGCGGGTGGCCAGAACGTGAACAAGGTGGAAACGGCTGTGCGCATCCTGCACATCCCAACCGGGCTGTTTGTGCGCTGCACCCAGGAGCGCTCCCAGCTCCAGAACAAGGAGAAAGCGATGGCGTTGCTGATGGCCAAGCTGCTGGTGATCGCCCAGGAGCAACGGGCGGCCGAAATCGCCGACATCCGCGGCGACATCGTTGAAGCGGCCTGGGGCAACCAGATCCGCAACTACGTTTTTCAGCCATACCAAATGGTGAAAGACCTGCGCACCAATGAAGAAACCAACGATGTGCAAGCGGTGATGGATGGGGCCCTCGACCCGTTCATCGACGCCTCTTTGCGCCAGGGTGTAGAGAGTCCGGGCGCCGATGCCGATTCCTGATCCCATGGCCAGCGAGAGCACTCCACAGCCGAGCTTCGTCAAACAGGCCATGCGCAACATGGTGCGCAAGGGCAGCAAGAGCCTGTTTCACTTCGGCCTCACCGCCATGGGATTCCTTGGCTTCATCACCCTCGTGGCTTGGCTGGGGCGTCCAACCCTGCCGGGCTAGGCATGGAGCTCGACCTCGCACTGGATCGGGAGGAAGGGGCTCTGCAAGCCTCGGAAATCGGCGATTTGCTCGATGAAACGGTCTGGCTTCAGCAGTTGGAGCATTGGCTGCAGATCGTTTGCGGGGATGAGAGCCTCGACTGCCCAACGCTGGTGCGTTCGGCGGAGGAGTTGAGCCTGGGGCTGCGCTTCATCGATGACGCCACCATCGCGGATTTGAACAGCACCTGGCGCCAGAAGACAGGTCCCACGGATGTGTTGTCGTTTGCCGCCCTCGACGACGCCGGCGACTGGATGGAGGGCCCCAGCATCGAACTGGGAGACATCGTCGTTTCTCTGGAGACGGCCCGGCGTCAGGCCCAGGAGCAGGGGCACAGCCTGCAACAGGAATTGCGCTGGCTGGTGAGCCATGGCCTGCTGCACCTGCTGGGCTGGGACCATCCCGATGAGAAAAGCCTTGCCACGATGCTTGCCCTGCAGGAGAGGCTTCTTGGGGATGGGTGACCTGAACAGTCCGGGTAATCTTCGAGCAGCGGTCATGTGCCCTGCGGAGTTGGAGTTGCGTTCCGATGACCACTAAATCAACCCGGACAGCCTCCGCAGACGCAGCTTCAGAGGAGGTGGCCATGGTGCCCAACGCCATGCGGCGACGGGGCAGCTGGCGCATCGCCGGCGATCTGCCGGCAAGTTTTCGCTACGCCGCCCAGGGCCTTGGCTACGCCTTCCTCACCCAGCGCAACTTCCGCATCCATGTGGTGACGGGGCTGGTGGTGTTTGGCCTGGCCACCTGGCTGCAACTGGATCTGATCCGCCTGGCCGTGCTGGTGCTTACGGTGGCTGCCGTTCTGGTGTTGGAGCTGCTGAACACAGCGGTAGAAGCGGTGGTGGATCTGGCCATTGGCCGGCGCTATCACCCCTTGGCCCGCATCGCCAAAGACTGTGCTGCTGCCGCCGTGCTGACGGCCGCCATCAGCTCCTTGCTGATCGCTCTGTTTCTCCTGCTTCCGCCGCTCTTGCTCCGCCTGGGGCTCTGACTCCCGATTCTCAGATGCTGCTGGTCATCGACAACTACGACAGCTTCACCTTCAACCTGGTGCAGTACTTCGGTGAGCTCGCCGCCCAGCATCCTTTGGCAGCGGATCTGCAGGTGCATCGCAACGACGCCATCAGCCTGGAGCAGATCCGCGCCCTGAAGCCCGACGCGATCCTGCTCTCTCCAGGCCCTGGGGACCCGGATCAATCGGGCGTCTGCCTCGACATCCTCAAAGAACTTTCCGCAACGGTGCCCACCCTGGGGGTGTGCCTGGGCCATCAGGCCATCGCCCAGGTGTACGGCGGCCGGGTGGTGCGCGCCCAGCAGCAGATGCACGGCAAGACCTCACCCGTTCTGCACAAAGGTGACGGCGTGTTCGCGGGACTGCCCCAACCGCTGACGGCCACCCGCTACCACTCTCTGATCGCCGAACGCGACACCCTGCCGGACTGCCTCGAGGTGACCGCCTGGCTCGAAGACGGCACGATTATGGGCCTGAGGCACCGGGAGCATCCGCACCTGCAGGGGGTGCAGTTCCACCCTGAAAGCGTGCTCACCGATCAAGGCCACCAACTGCTGGCCAACTTTCTGCTGGAAGCGGAAGGCTGATCCAGCCGAGCATCATGAGGCTCATCTTGCACATCGGGATGCACAAAACGGCATCCACAACGATTCAGAGACGGTTGAAAGCCAACAATCCAAAACTCCAGGATTTCGGCTTTCGCTACGCCTCCAAGGAACGGAAGACGCTGCTCAAGGCCGTTCGAAAGAAGAACTTCAAACCCTGGCGAAAGCTGATTCGTCAGGCCCAAACGCAAGGATTCACCCCGATCGTGTCCCATGAGGCGTTCTCACACATCCTTTGTCGGCCCCGGTCTGCCAAGGACAACCGCTGCCTCGGTGATTGGCTGCTGAAGAAATTGAACCAAGCCGGCGTCGATGTGACCGTGATTGGCTTTGTGCGGGATCAACCCAGCTACCTCAACTCTCACTACACCCAGCACGTCAAGCGCTTCGCCACGGCGCAGTCGCTGGAGGCCTACGCCGCCAAAGCGATGAAGCCATCGATTGGCAAACGCACCTGCGATCCGGAACAGCTGTTCGGCTGGCTCGACAAGCAACCATCCGTCCATGCGGTGTTCTTTCCCTATGGCCGCTCCATCACCCCACCGCCATCTCTTGGAGATGGCCCCAAGGAACCCTTCGCTCAGGTGATCCACTGCCTGGGAATTCCGGACAACGTGCGGTTCAAGTTGGTGGCCAACCAGAACTCCCAGCCGGGTGATCTGGCCATCCGCACCGCGTTGCAGCTCAGCCAGGAGCTCCAACGCGAGGGCGTTCGTCTGGGCAAAAGGGCCAAGCGGGCGCGCACCCTGCTCTGCCAGGAAGCCGAGCGGCGCAACTGGATGGAAACGCCCTATATGGGCGTTGATCCAGAGCTCAACCAGCGCATCCGGGCCCACTTCGCAACAGCGAACAACCGCTTTTCCCATCGGATCTGGGGATGCCCATGGGATCAGATCTTCAGACCCTCAGCTGCGGCGGAGAGCCCTGCCCCTAACGCGGCCGAACAAAAAGCGATTGATCAGGCCACCCAGCGAATCCGTCGGCGGTTGATTCCACGTTTACAGCGCATCAGGGCCTGGCTGCAGCGACTGGGCAGTGCCATCGGCAGCAAGAAAGAACGCTGTTAGCGTCCAAAGCACGATCTTCCTATCCCATGTCCGTCCTGCGTTCCGCTGTGACCGCCGCTGCAGGCCTGGCACTCAGCCTCACGTCGCCGGCCATTGCGGGCGGTGGGGTATCGATCAGCAGCTACGGGCAACGGGCATTGCTGATCCAGGGGGGCGGCCAGTCAGTGCTGCTCAACCCTTACAAAGCAGTGGGTTGTGCAGCAGGGCTGCCTGAGCCCCGGCTGACGGCCGGCGTTGTTCTGGCCAACTCCGAACTGGCGGATGAAGGAGCCCGCGACGTGGCCGGCGGCCGCTTTCTGGCCCAACCCGGGTCGTACCGGATTGGTGGCCTGAGCCTGGAGGGCTTTGCCAATCCCCACGACCGCGTGGGCGGACGCCGCTTTGGCAACGCCACCCTCTGGCGCTGGCAGCAGGGGGGCCTCAACTTTGCCCACCTCGGTGCCACCGCTGGTGAGCTCGCACCTGCCGACAGGGTGCTGCTGGGCAACCCCGATGTGCTGATCATCGGCGTGGGCGGCGGCAGCAAGATCTACACCGCCGAAGAAGCCGCGGCAGTGGTGAATCAATTGAATCCCAAGCGCGTGATTCCGGTGCAGTACGTCAACGGCGACGCGCCGGAAGGCTGCGACCAAGAGGGTGTTCAACCTTTCCTCGATGCCATGGGTGGCACCGCCGTGCGCCGGTTGGGCCGGAGCCAAACCCTGCCTGGCCGCCTCGACGACACCACAGTGATCACGGTGATGCAGTGATCAGCGCATCCAGCTGATCTCGGTCCCAACCCGCCAGCAAAGCCATCAAAAGCACCACCCTGGCTTTCTGGGGATTGAGGCTGCCTGCTGACAGCAGACCAAGCCGTTGATCCTCGGAATCGCAATGCACGGACCCCGACCCACAGCGGTTGGCCCGCAGCATCAACGGTCGCTTCCCTGGCCAAGCCTGAAGCGCCGAACGCTCAGCCACCGACAACTGGCCGGCACCCGTGCCGGTGAACACCAGGCCCGCAACACCGGCCTTGAGACAAGCACTTAGCAGAAGCGGCTCAGGCTCCACACAGCCGTAGACGATCGGCACCTGGGGCCATTGCTCCGGTAAAGCGAGATCAGCGAAGGGCACCTGCCGAAGTCCGCGCGCTGTTGACAGATGAACGCCAACGTCGTCCACCCAGCCCAAGGGCCCGCTAAGGGGGCTAGCAAAGGCCCCCACCCCCTGGGTGGCCAGCTTGGTAACCCGCTCGGCGGCATGGATCTGTCCATCCATCACCACCAACGCGCCCTGGCCGCGCGCTTCGGGGCTCAACGCCACCTGCACGCCTTGAAAAAGGTTGAGCGGCCCATCGGCACTGAGGGCCGTGGCCGGCCGCATCGCCCCCACCAGCACCACCGGCCGGGGATCGTCGATCAACAACTGCAGCAACCAGGCGGTTTCCTCCAGGGTGTTGGTGCCATGGGTGATCACCACCCCGGCCAGCTCTGGATCTGCCGCAAAGGCATCGCGAATGCGCCCCACCAGCGCTCGCCAATGGACAAACAATAGGTCGGCGCTGTCGACATTGGCGATCTGCTCAACGCTGATCGTGGCCAGGTCCTGCAGCTGCGGCACCGCCGCCAGCAGGGCGTCGCCCCCCAGCACGCCCGCGGTGTAATCGTTCAGCATTGCGCTGTTCTCCGCACAGCCAGCAATGGTGCCGCCGGTGGCCAGCAGCAGCAGGCGCTTCATTGCTCCAGGGGGAGGAACGCCTCCATGAAGCGCTGCATCTGGCTGGTGGTGCCGATGCTCACCCTGAAGCACCCATCAATCAGGGGCTTGCCCACCATCGAACGCACCAGGATTCCCACCTCGCGCAACGTTGCATCCACCTCCGCCACCGGGCGCTGGGGCCAAATCAGCAGATAGTTGCCGCCATCGCAGTGATGCCGAACCCCCGCGTCCCGCAACGCCTGCAGGGTCCAGTCGCGAGCCCGCAGCACCTCGGCCACATAGGCATCCACGTACGACTGATCTGCTAAGGCAGCAAACGCCGCGGCCACGGCCACGCTGTTGACGTCGTAGGGCCCCGTGACGCGGCTCACCCGATCGACCACATCGGCATGACCGATCGCAAAGCCGATGCGCAGCCCCGCCAAACCGGCCGTTTTGGCCAGGGAGCGGAACACCAGCAGATTCGGTGTGGCCGTGAAATCTGCACTCAGCAGCACGCTGTCTCCGGTGAAGGCCTCATAGAGCTCATCCACCACCACCAAGGTGCCCGGGGCTGAGGCCGCCAAAGCAATCACCTGATCTGCCGCCAAGCGCGTGCCGGTGGGGTTATTGGGGTTGCAGATCAGCAGCAACCGCGGCGGTCGGGCCGCCAATGCCTTTTGAATGGCCGCCAATGGGAAGTCGAACAACTCCCCTTCGTAGGGGATCGCCTCGATCGTCATGCCCTGCATGCCGGCGCAGGGGCTGTAGTAGCCAAAGGTGGGCGCTGTGGTGAGCAACGTCTCACCGGCATCGCCATAGGCCTGAAACACCGCATGAATGGCGGCATCCACTCCGTTGAACAAGCCCACCTGATCGTGCTTCAACCCTGGCCGGCAGCCGGTTTCCAGCAGGTTCTGAAGCAACGCGACCCGCAGGCCGTCGTACTCGGGATAAACGGCAATCTCTTCGGTGCTGAAGTTGCGCAGGGCCTGGGCCACGAGGGGGCTCGGGCCAATCGTGTTCTCGTTGAAATCCAGCCGCAGCATCTGGCGGCGGCCCTCTAGCGGCGCGCTGTAGGCCTTGAGCCGCTCCACGGCAGCGCGAGCCGCGGGAGCACCACCGGGTGTGAACGGTTGAGTGTTGTCGCTCACATGCGGTCCAGGGTGGCGATGCCCAGCAGTCCGAGCCCCAGTCTGAGGGTGTCGGCCGTTAAACGGCAGAGGGCGAGGCGGGATGCCAGCGCTTCAGGATCGGCCTTGAGCACCGGCACCTGGTCGTAGAAGCGGTTGAACACCTGGCTGAGCTCAAACAGATAGCTGCACAACCGGTTGGGCAGCAGCTCCTCCTCCACCTCAGCGATCACGGCATCGAACTTGAGCAGCTCCCGCACCAGGGCCCACTCCTGGGGCTCGCTGAACTGCAGTTGGGCATTGGTGGCCGCAAGGTCGCCCCCCTTGCGGGCGATGCCAGCAATGCGCACCACGGCATAGAGCAGATAGGGCGCCGTGTTGCCCTGCAACGCCAGCATCCGATCGAAGGAGAACTGGTAATTGGTGATCCGGTTCTGGCTGAGGTCGGCGTATTTCACCGCTGCCAAACCCACGGTGCCCGCCACATGCTGGATGAACTCTTCCGACTCGCTGCGTTCCTCCTCCTTCAGGCGTGAGCGCAGATCGGTTTCGGCGCGCTCGACGGCTTCATCGAGCAGATCCCGCAGACGCACGGTGTCGCCGGCGCGGGTCTTGAGCTTCTTGCCGTCCTCCCCCTGCACCAGGCCAAAGGGCACGTGCTCGAGGCGCGCACCGTCTGGGATCCAACCGGCCCGTTCGGCCACCTGGAACACCCCAGCGAAATGGTTCGCCTGGCCGGCATCGGTGACGTACACCACGCGGCGGGCCCCATCCCCCTCCGGGGCCGCACCAAAGCGGTAGCGAATCGCCGCTAGATCAGTGGTGGCGTAGTTGAAGCCACCGTCGCTCTTCTGCACGATCACCGGCAGAGGCTTACCGTCCTTGCCCTGCACACCCTCAAGGAACACGCACTGGGCACCGTCATCGGTGACCAGCAGCTCGGCGGCCTTCAAGCCATCAATCACCGCCGGCAGAAAGGGGTTGTAAAACGACTCGCCGCGTTCGCTTAAGAGAATGTCGAGCCGGTCGTAGATCTTCTGGAACTCACGCCGAGACTGATCGCAGAGCAAGCCCCAGGCCTTGAGCGACACCGGATCGCCCCCCTGCAGCTTCACCACCTCATCGCGGGAGGTGGACTGGAAGGCTTCATCGTCATCGAAGCGCTTCTTGGCCTCGCGATAGAAGGCCACGAGGTCTCCCAGATCCACCGCATCGGCGGTGTCCAGGGCTTCTGGCGCCACCTGCTTGAGATGGGTAATGAGCATGCCGAACTGGGTGCCCCAGTCGCCCACGTGATTGAGGCGCAGCACCGGATGGCCGCGGAACTCCAGCACCCGCGCCAGCGAGTCGCCAATGATCGTGGAGCGCAGATGCCCCACATGCATCTCCTTGGCGATGTTGGGGCTGGAAAAATCCACCACCACCGGCGCCGCGTTGCTGACCGCCGGCACGCCGAGCCGCTCGTCCCCCAGCCGTGCCGACACCTCTGCTGCCAGCCGCTCCGGGCGAATCGTGAGGTTGATGAAACCAGGCCCCGCGATCTGGGGCTCCAGGCAGAGGTCTGTGAATGCAGGGTCGGCCTGCAGCTGCTCAACAATCGCCGTGGCGATCTGCCGAGGGGCCTGCTTCAAGGGCTTGGCCAGGGGCAGCGCACCATTGGCCTGAAAGTCGCCAAATTCCTGCTTGCTGGCGGAAGCCAGTTGGGGGTCCAGCCCCGCATCGGCCTCCGGGAAGGCCCGTTGCATCGCCGCCCGCAGCTGGGCATCCAGGGACTGGGACAGGCTGAGCATGGGCAGTGCGTGGCCGGGGGAATCCGGCTCTGATCATCCCTCTTCAGGTGAAACGCATGCTCAGGTCCAACCAGCGGCTGCGGGTGACCGGCGCGCTGGTGGAGATCAGATCGATGCCGGTGGAGGCGTAGGCCTGCAACTGCTCGGGCTGAATGCCGGAGGCCTCCAGCACCACCCCGCGACTGCTGCAGTCCCGCAGGCGCGGCACGAGCTGCGTGAGCTGTTCAGGGCTGAATTCATCCAGCAGCACTCCATTGGCGCCCGCCTGCACCGCCTCCAGCGCCTGAGCCTCACTCTCCGCTTCCACAATCACGGCCGTGGGCCAGGGGGCCTGCTCACGCACAGCCGCGATGGCCGCCGTGATGCCCCCCGCCCAGGCGATGTGGTTCTCTTTGAGCATGGCCGCGTCATCCAGCCCCATGCGGTGGTTGATGCCGCCGCCGCAGCGCACCGCGTATTTCTCCAGCAGACGAAGCCCAGGGGTGGTCTTGCGGGTGTCGGCCAGCCGCACACCGCTGCCCTCAAGCTGGGCCACCAATGCGGCGGTGGCGGTTGCAATGCCCGAGAGCCGCATGGCCAGGTTCAAGGCGGTGCGTTCCCCGGCCACCAAAGCCGTGGCCGGCCCCTGCAGCTCCAGCAGGCAGTCACCGGCCTCAACGGCGTCACCATCCTGCCGCAGCAACCGAAGGCTCACCGCGGGATCCAGCCGCTGAAACAAGCGCTGCACCAATGGCCCACCACAAAACCGACCCGGCTGTTTGGCGACCCAATGGGCCTGACCTTGCTGGCCCTGCAAGGCAGCCGCCGTAAGATCGCCGCGGCCGATGTCTTCCGCCAGCCAGGCCTCCAAGGCAGCGGTGAGTGCCGGGGATTGCCAGTCCAAACCGTTCCAGACGTCCGCTGAACCTATTTTCCGATGCAGAAGCGCGAAAACACCCGATCGAGCACCGCTTCGGTGAGTTCTTCCCCGGTGATCTCCCCCAGCGCGCGGATCGCCTCCCGCAGGTCGATGGTCCAGAAGTCCCAGGGCAGCTGCTGGGCCGCCACCTCCTGGCTGCGGGCCAGGGCCTCGGCCGCCCTGGCCGCCAGATCGCGTTGGCGTTGGTTCAGCGCCACCAACATGCCGTCGGTGCCTGCAGCGCCGCAACGCTCCAGCAGGGCCTGCACCAGGTCGGCCTCCCCCATGCCCTCCAACGCCGACAGCTGAACATCCACCGGCTGAGGGAACGCCCCTGCAGGGAGATCGGCCTTGTTGGCCACCAGGATCCTGGGGATCTGCGCGGGGATGCGCGCCAGCAAGGCGGCGTCTTCGGCGGTCCAGCCCGCATGGCCATCGAGCACCAACAGCACCACATCCGCGGTGGCCAGCGCTTGCTCGCTGCGGGCAATCCCCAGCTGCTCCACCGCATCATCAGTGCTGCGGATGCCGGCGGTGTCGAGCAGGGTGATCGGCACCCCCTCCAGCACGATCTCGCTCTCCAGCAGATCCCGCGTGGTGCCCGGCAGATCGGTCACGATCGCCCGCTCACGGCGGCTGAGCCGATTGAGCAGGGAACTTTTTCCCACGTTGGGGCGACCCACCAGGGCCACCCGCAGGCCCTGGCGCAGGGCATCGCCCCGCTCGCCATCGCGCACCAACTGCTGAAGCTCCAGACGCACGGCTTGCAGCTGCTGCAGCAGGGCCTCGCCATCGAGGGGCGGCAGGTCCTCCTCGAAATCCACCCGAGCCTCCAGTTCGGTGAGCTGATCGAGCAGCCGTTCCCGCAGCACCGTGATCTCGGCCTGAATGCCGCCATCGAGGCCCGCCATGGCCAACTCGGCCGCCCGGCGGCTGCGGGCCGCCACCAGCTCACTCACCGCCTCGGCGCGGGTGAGATCGAGCCGGCCGTTGAGCACGGCCCGCTGGCTGAACTCGCCCGGCTGGGCCCGGCGCACCCCCGGCTGCCGCAGCACCTTTTCGAGCACCCGCTGCACGGCGATCACCCCGCCGTGGCAGTGGATCTCCACCACGTCCTCACCGGTGAAGCTGCGGGGCCCGCGCATCAGCAGCAGCAGCACCTCATCGAGACGGCGGCCCTCGCTATCGATCACATGGCCGTACACCACCCGGTGCGATCCCCACTCCTGTCGGCCCGGGCAATGCACCACGCTGCGCCCCGTCGCTTCCGCAGCCGGCCCGGAGAGACGAATCACCGCGATCCCGCCCTGGCCTGGGGCCACGGCGGTGGCCACTGCCGCAATCGTGTCGGTGCTGGGCACAGCAGTCGCCGCTGGTGATCCATACCTAGGATCCGGCCGACTTCTGCTGGGTTCATGCGCCGGTTGCTCCGCCTCAGTCGCATCCGGATGCGCCGCGGGGTCCTCTGGTTGTGGAGACAGGACGGAACTCCAGGCCAGCGGGCCCGCGGCCTGGCCGCTGGCGTGTTCTGCGGCTGCTACCCCTTCTTCGGGCTGCAGATCTTTCTCAGCGTGGGTGTGGCCAGCGTGGTGCGTGGCAACCACCTGCTCGCCGCCGCAGGCACCTTGGTGAGCAACCCCCTCACCTATCTGCCCCTCTACTGGTTCAACTACCTGGTGGGCTGTCGGCTGCTGGGCCCCGGCCAAGGCGGGATCAACCTGTCGGAGCTCAATCGCAGCAGCCTTTGGGCCCAGGGCTGGGAGTTCAGTCAGCGCATCCTGCTCGGCTCCACCGTTGTGGGGATGGTGCTAGCTATGGCCAGCGGCTGGATGGCCTACCGCCTGTTTCTGCGGCGTGAAGCCCGTGCCGTGATGAGCAGAGGCAACTAGCTCGTGCCCACCCGGGCAATCCCGATCACATCCGCCATCGAGCGGATCTGATCCATGGTGCGGCTGAGCTGATCGGCACCCTCCAACTCAACCCGGAGATCAATGCGGGCCGGCTTGCCAGCGGCGGTGGTCACCCGAGCATCACTGACGTTGATGGCCCCATCGGAGAGACGCAGCAGAATGTCTTTGAGGATGCCAACGCGATCGATCACCTCGATTCGCAGCTGCACCGGGAAACGCTGTTTCTCCTGTTCGGCGTGGGCGGTGTTCCAGCGCACGGGAAGCCGCCGTTCCCGCGGAATCGTCTCTACGTTGGAGCAGTCCTGCCGGTGAATGGTGATGCCATGGTTACCGAGGGCAACAGTGCCCACGATCAACTCACCCGGCAACGGACTGCAGCAGCCACCAAGGCGGTAGTCCAAGCCCTCCAGCCCTAGAATCGCCCCTGCGCCAACGGAACGGTCCGCCGCCGGATCCCGCGATGGCACCAACGCCGCGGCCACGTCTTCGTTGCTGGGAGGGGCCTGCTGCTGCTCCGCCAGCAGACGCATCTCCTCGCGCAAACGGTTGAGCGCCTGCTGCAGCGTGACGTCTCCAAATCCCAATGACGCCAGAAGGTCTTCGGTGGTTGGCACATTGCAGCGCTGCGCCACCCGCTGCATCGCCTCACTATTCAGCAAGGCATCGAAACCATCACGGCCCAGCTCCCGCTCCAGCAGATCCTTACCCCGTTCAATCGTTTCGTCTCGATGGCTGCGCTTGTACCACTGGCGAATGCGATTGCGGGCCGTCGGCGTGGCGACGAAGTTCAGCCAATCGAGGCTGGGGTGGGCCGTCTTGCTGGTGAGCACCCGAACGAAATCACCGTTCTGCAGCGGCGTCGGCAGCGGACACAGCCGATCGTTGATGCGAACGCCATGGCAGTGGTTGCCCACCTCGGAGTGGATGCGATAAGCGAAGTCGACGGCGGTTGCCCCCTTGCGCAAACCGAGCACATCACCTTTTGGGGTGAACACAAACACCTCTTCGTCGAAGAGGTCTTCCTTGATCGAGGAGAGGTAGTCGTTGTGATCGTCGTTTCCGCCTTCCTGTTGCCAATCCACCAGCTGCCGCAGCCAGTTGAACCGCTCCGCATCACTGCTGCTGCTGGCCGGTGAGCCGCCTTCCTTGTATTTCCAGTGGGCCGCAATCCCGAATTCGGCCACATGATGCATCTCAAGCGTGCGGATCTGCACCTCGATCGGGCGATGCCGACCGATCACCGCCGTGTGCAGGGATTGATAGCCGTTGGGTTTCGGCAACCCGATGTAGTCCTTGAAGCGACCGGGAATCGGGCGGAAGGTGTCGTGAACCACCGCGAGGGCGCGGTAGCAGCTCTCGACATTGGGGGTAAGGATCCGCAACGCCGCCACGTCGTAGATCTCGTGGAACTCCTTCTGCTGGCGCTGCATCTTGCTCCAGATGCCAAACAGATGTTTGGGGCGACCACTCACCTCACAGTGGTCTAGGCCAGCCCGTTCCAGCCGCTCGTTCAGCAGCCCCACCGTGACGCCAAGGCGTTGCTCACGCTCGCTGCGCTTGGTGGCCACCTCCTCCTGAATCTCGCGGAAGGCCTCCGGTTCCAGCAATTTGAAGGCCAGATCCTCAAGCTCCCACTTGAAGCGGCCGATGCCGAGGCGGTTGGCGAGGGGGGCATAGATCTCGCGGGTTTCGCGGGCGATCCGCTGACGCTTCTCTTCCTTCAACGCACCCAGGGTGCGCATGTTGTGCAAGCGGTCGGCCAGCTTCACCAACACCACACGGATGTCGCTGGCCATCGCCAGGAACATTCGCCGCAGATTCTCCGCCTGAGCTTCCGTGCGGTCGTTGAAGTGGATACCGCCGAGCTTGGTGACCCCCTCCACCAGTTCACGCACCTCGGAACCGAAGTGCAGCTCGATCTGATCGGGGGTGACGTCGGTGTCTTCGACCACGTCATGGAGGAACCCCGCAGCGATGACCGGAGCACTGGCACCGATGTCACGCAACAGATCAGCCACCGCCACCGGATGGACGATGTAGGGGTCTCCACTGGCCCTGAACTGTCCCTCGTGGAGCTGAAAGCCGAAATCAAAGGCCGACACCAGCAACGCCTCGGCATCGGTGGGGCAGCTCTGGCCAATGCCGGGGGGCACATTGGCGATGCACTCCCTCAACCACTCAGGCAGAGCGATGCCGTAGTCGTCTGGATGACGGATCGGATGACGCCTGACTTCGGGCAACGCGCAGCCCACCGTGGCCGAACCCGTGCTGGTTCGGGGTTCTTTGGGTGTGGAGGCAGCGTTGAGCATCCGACCCATCGGGTCAATCCATGGTATTCAGTGCAGGACCCCCTGTCGCTCCTGTTGCACTGTTCATGGGCCGGCCTGTTCTGGAACTCGAACAGCTGCGCTTGCGCTACCCCGGCAGCGAGTCGTGGACGCTGGATGGACTGAATCTGAGCCTTGAACCGGGGGAGACCCTCGCCTTGGTGGGATCTTCGGGCTGCGGCAAAAGCACGGTGGCGCGGGCCGTGATGCAGCTGCTGCCCCAGGGAACGCTCTGTGAAGGACGGCTGGCTTTGACCGGCCAGGATCCACGCCAACTCAGGCGACCGCAGTTGCGGCAGCTGCGGAGCAAGACCGTGGGTCTGGTGTTTCAGGACCCGATGACGCGGATGAATCCGCTGATGAGCGTGGGCGGCCATCTGATCGACACCCTCAAAGCCCACCGGCCTCAAACCAGCACCGCGGGGCACCGGGAACGGGCCCGGGAGCTGCTGGAGCGGGTGGGCATCGGGGCCAACCGCTTCCGCGCTTACCCCCATGAGCTCAGCGGTGGGATGCGACAGCGCCTGGCCATTGCCTTGGCGATTGCCCTGGAACCACCGCTGCTGATCGCCGACGAACCCACCACCAGCCTGGATGTGGCGGTGGCCGGGCAGGTGATGGCGGAGCTCAGCGGCCTCTGCCAGGAACTGGGCAGTGCCCTGCTGCTGATCAGCCACGACCTTGCCATGGCCGCTCGCTGGTGCGACCGCATGGCCATGCTCGACGGTGGACGCAAGGTGGAAGACGGCCCCAGCCACCAGCTGCTCACCCGGCCGCAGTCATCCGTCGGGCAACGGCTGGTGGCCTCCGCCCAGGCCCGGGAAGGGGGACGCTCTCCGGAACGTCCCGACAACAGCAACGTGCTGCGGGTGGAGGAGATGCGCTGCTGGCATGCCGTGGGTGGCGCACCTTGGGCGCCCCTCTGGCTGAAGGCGGTGGACGGGGTGAGTTTCGAGCTCAGGGCCGGGGAAAGCCTGGGGGTGGTGGGGGCCTCCGGCTGTGGGAAAAGCACTCTCTGCAGGGCCCTGATGGGGCTCAACACCATCCGCGGCGGACGGGTCGACCTGCTGGGCCAAGACCTGCTGAACCTGCGCGGAGAAGCACTGCGAACGGCCCGGCGAGCCCTCCAGATGGTGTTTCAGGACCCACTGGCCTGCCTGAATCCGGCCCTGCAGGTGGCGGATGCCATCGCCGATCCGTTGCTGATCCATAGCCTCTGCTCCAAGGCCGCAGCCCGAGAGGAGGCCCGGCGCCTGCTGGAGCGGGTTGGCCTCAGCCCGGCCGAGCAGTTTCAAGATCGCCTGCCGAAGCAGCTTTCCGGCGGCCAGCAGCAGCGGGTGGCCATCGCCCGCGCCCTGGCGTTGAAACCCAAGGTGCTGATCTGCGATGAGAGCGTCAGCATGCTCGATGCAGAAGTGCAGGCGGATGTGCTGGCGCTACTGCGGGAGCTGCAGAAGGAGTTGGGGCTCGCAATCGTGTTCATCACCCACGACCTCTCGGTGGCCAGTGGCTTCTGTCACCGGGTGATGGTGCTGGACAAAGGAAAAGTGGTTGAAGAGGGCCCTGGAGACCGAATCTTCAGCGCACCTCAGGCGCCGATCAGCCGAACTCTCGTGGAGGCCTGTCCAAGGCTGCCGCGGTAAGCCGTCAGCCCGACGCGGCGCGACGTCTCAACACTCCCAGCAACTTCTCCATCACCGGCGGCAGGGGGGCTTCAAACATCATCCGCTCTCGGGTGATCGGATGGTCGAGCCCCAACTGCACGGCATGCAGGGCCTGACCAGGCAGCTCGATCGGCAATTTGCGACAGCGGCTGTAGGTGGGGTCCCCAACCACGGGGTGATTCATGTGGGCGCAGTGAACCCGGATCTGATGGGTCCGTCCGGTGTCGAGCTTGAAGCGCAACAGGGAGTAGTCGCCAAGACGCTCCACCAGGGTCCAGTGGGTGCATGCATACCGACCGTTTTCGCTGCTCACCACCGCGTACTTCTTGCGATCCGCCGGATGACGGCCAATGGCGCCGACGATCGTGCCGGAATCACCGCCGGGCACGCCATGAACGACCGCGAAATACTCGCGGGAGGCGATTCGTTTCTGGATCTGAACCTGCAGCCGCACCAGGGCCTCCTGGCTCTTGGCAATCACGATGCAGCCGGTGGTGTCTTTATCAAGGCGGTGCACGATCCCAGGCCGCAGCTTGCCGCTGATGCCGGGCAGGTCGGGGCAGTGATGCAGCAGGCCATTCACCAGTGTGCCGTCCTTGTTGCCTGGCGCCGGATGCACCGTCAGTCCGGCTGGCTTGTTGAGCACGATCAGATGGTCGTCCTCAAACAACACATCCAGATCCATCGGCTCCGGCTTGAGGTACGGCAGCGGTTCCGGTGGCGGCATCCAGAGCTGCACCTCATCGCCCTGGCGCAGGGGTGTTTTGGCCTTGCCGGTCTTGCCGTTGACGCGCACATAGCCCGCGTCGATGAACTTCTGAATCCGGGCGCGGCTCTGCTCGGTGCGCTGGCTTACCAGCCAGCGGTCCAGCCGCATCGGCAACGGCTTGGGATAGGCCAGCGTCAACAGCTCGCCCTCCCCTTCGCCAAAGCGATCCGTGAAGGTCTCCTCCGGCAGCGGAGGACGTTTCCAATGCGGGCTCATGCCGGCAGCTCCAGGGCGATGCTGCCGAGGGCGGATTTACGGAAATCATCCAGCAACCGCTGGGCCATGCGCGCTGTCTCACCGGAGGTGTGGCGGGCTGCTGCGGCATCCAGCCAAAAGGCGGGGTCGGCCGTTTCACCGCTAAGGGGAATGCCGTAGCGCTCCTGCAGCAGCGGAATCGTCACGCCAGCTGCAGCCTGGGATTCCACATCCAGCAGCAACTGCAGGAAGGCCTGGGCCACCAGCTCACCGTCGTAGGCGGCCTGGCCGATGTCGTCGCAAAGGGCCAGCCGCAGGGCCGCCTGCTGGTCATCGAGCCGAGGCGGCAGCACGCCAGGGGCATCCAGGAGATCGAGGTCTTGTCCCAGACGCACCCAGCGCAGGGTGCGCGTCACCCCTGCCCGCCGGGCACTGGCCACCACCTTCTGCCGCACAAGACGGTTGATCAGGGCCGACTTACCCACGTTGGGGAATCCCAGAGTGAGGGCTCGCACCGGCCTGGGCCGCATGCCCCGGTTGCGGCGGCGTTCGTTGAGCTGGTCGCCGGCACGAATCGCGGCCTGCTGCACCTGCTTCACGCCGGTTCCGGCCTTGGCATCACACCAAACCGTCTTCTGACCCTGAGCCTTGAACCAGGCCTCCCAGGCCTCCTTGGCCGCCGCGGTGACCATGTCGCGCCGGTTGATGACCAACAGATGCTGTTTGCCCTTCAACCAACGATTGAGATGGGGATGCCCCGTGGCGAGAGGGATGCGGGCATCACGCACCTCAATCACCAGATCAACCTTGTCGAGATGGCGTTTGAGCTGCTGCTCCGCCTTGGCGATGTGGCCGGGGTACCACTGGATCGTTGGGGTGCTCACGAACGCAAACGCACAGAACAGACGGCCAGCCGGAACAGATTCACTTTGAACGCGCTGGCGCCATTGCCATTCACACGGGTTAATCTCACCCCGTTTTCTTACCGCACGACACAACCCTATGGCGAAGCGTTCCCTGGCCAGCCTCAACGCCGGCGACCTGAGCGGCAAACGCGTTCTCGTGCGGGTTGACTTCAACGTGCCCCTGAACGACACCGGTGCGATCACCGACGACACCCGCATCCGTGCCGCCCTGCCCACGATCAACGACCTAATCGGCAAAGGCGCCAAGGTGATCCTGTCCGCTCACTTCGGCCGTCCCAAGGGCCAGGTGAATGACGCCATGCGTCTCACCCCCGTGGCCGCTCGCCTGAGCGAACTGCTGGGCAAGCCCGTGGCCAAGACCGACAGCTGCATTGGCCCCGACGCCGAAGCCAAGGTGGGCGCCATGGCCAACGGCGATGTGGTGCTGCTGGAGAACGTGCGTTTCTTCGCTGAAGAGGAGAAGAACGAAGCCGGTTTCGCTGAGAAACTCGCAGGCCTGGCTGAGGTGTACGTGAACGACGCCTTCGGCGCCGCCCACCGTGCCCACGCCTCCACCGAGGGCGTGACCAAGTTCCTCAAGCCCTCCGTCGCCGGCTTCCTGATGGAGAAGGAACTTCAGTACCTGCAGGGTGCCGTGGATGAGCCCAAGCGTCCCCTGGCTGCCATCGTCGGCGGCTCCAAGGTGAGCTCCAAGATTGGCGTGCTCGACACCCTGATCGACAAGTGCGACAAGGTGCTGATCGGCGGCGGCATGATCTTCACCTTCTACAAGGCCCGCGGCCTCTCGGTGGGCAAGAGCCTGGTGGAAGAGGACAAGCTGGAACTGGCCAAGGAGCTGGAAGCCAAGGCCAAGGCCAACGGCGTGCAACTGCTGCTGCCCACCGACGTGGTGCTGGCCGACAACTTCGCCCCCGATGCCAACAGCCAGACCGCTGACATCAACGCCATCCCCGATGGCTGGATGGGCCTCGACATCGGCCCCGACTCGATCAAGGTGTTCCAGGAGGCCCTGGCCGACTGTCAGACCGTGATCTGGAACGGCCCCATGGGCGTGTTCGAGTTCGACAAGTTCGCTACTGGCACTAACTCCATCGCCACCACCCTGGCCGACCTGAGCGGCAAGGGCTGCTGCACGATCATCGGTGGCGGTGACTCCGTGGCAGCCGTCGAGAAGGCAGGACTGGCCGAGAAGATGTCCCACATCTCCACCGGCGGCGGCGCCAGCCTCGAACTGCTGGAAGGCAAAGTGCTGCCCGGCGTGGCTGCCCTTGACGCCGCCTGATCAGCGGCTCAGGCCTCGAGCCTGCGGCCGTTGGCAGCGGGTTTTCCGGCGCGCGCCGGAAGCCCCAGCTGATTCCGCACTTTGTTCATGTATGCCCGGTAGTCCTGCTTGAGGGACTTCCGGGCTTTTTTCTTGTCCTTGCGGCACATCTTGAACTCATCCAGTGATGAGGCCGCATCAACGCAGATCTGATGGCTCTGCAGCAGATCAAGTCGACGCTGGTAGTTGTCCTTGAACCAGGTCTTGCGGGCCTGGAACAGCACTTCGGCCTGCGCGGGAGACTCGTCACGACCGGCCGCATCCGATGGAGCGATCGTGATCACCGGGGCCGCCAACAGGGCAGCGAAAGCGAGGGAAGCCGTGGAGATGCGCATCATTCAGACCATCGGGATAGATCCATTCTGGAGTGATCCGTCAATCAGGATCTGATTGCTTCGCCGTGAGTCATGACCAGATGTGACCTGAGCCTGGGCTTCGTGGGGTTGGGGGCTCTTGGCTTGCCCATGGCGATCAACCTGCACCGCGCAGGGTTTCCACTACGCGTGCACACCCGCAGCCGTAACGCCGAAACCAGCGCGGGGCTCGAGGGTGCGATTCGGTGTTCCAGCCCAGCCGACGCCAGTACTGGCGTGGATGTGCTGCTGCTCTGCGTCAGCGACGATGCAGCCGTTGAAGAGGTGTTGTTCGGCCCCAACGGTGCCGCATCACAGCTGAGCGATGGCAGTGTGGTGCTGGATTGCTCCACCATTGCTCCCGCCACAGCCCAACGCTGTGGGGAACGCCTGGCAGGCCAGAACGTCCATTACCTGGATGCCCCCGTCACCGGTGGCACGGAAGGCGCCAAACGCGGCAGCCTCACGGTCCTGGTGGGAGGAGCCAGCGAGCTTCTGGAACGAGTTCAGCCCATCCTCGAGGTAATTGGAGGCTCCATTCATCACTTCGGCGGCGTGGGGCGGGGGCAGCAAGTGAAGGCCGTGAACCAGGTGCTGGTGGCCGGCAGCTATGCCGCCGTCGCCGAGGCGGTGGCCCTGGGCCAGCAGCTCGATCTACCGATGCCACAGGTGATCGATGCCCTCAAAACCGGCGCCGCCGGCTCCTGGGCCCTCGAACATCGAAGCACCGCCATGCTGAACGGCAGCTACCCCCTAGGCTTCCGACTCAGCCTGCATCGCAAGGATCTCGGGATTGCCCTTGATGCAGCCAAGGCCGTCCAACTGGATCTGCCCGTCACCACGCTGGTGGAACAGCTGGAACTCGATCTGATCACCAATGGCCATGGTGATGAGGACGTGTCCGCCCTGCACCGCTGGAACCAAACGAGGCAGGAGAGCTAGTTGCTGCTGACCACCCTCACCCTCTTGGTGGCCGTCACCACCCCATCGGGATGCACCAACATCAGGGCCCAGGACTGCGAACCTGGTTGCTGCGGTGCCTGAACGCTCTTGAACAACCCACCACCACCCTGGGGCGCCAGCGTCAGATTGGGGCGCATCTGAGCCAACAGCTGCTCATCAGTGAGGTTGATCAAGCCACCCGCCACCAAGGCCTGGCCCAGCGGCTCTTCAACAATCAAGTCGACGTCGTAGCGACTGCCAGTGAGCACTACATCGGGGATGGCGACCTTGACGGCCAAGGGGCGTTCACCGCTGCGCAGCAACGACTCCTGGGCCAACAGTTCCTGTTCCACCAGCTGACCATTGTCCAGACGAATCGCTATCTCTTCGCTGGCCTCCAGGGCATAAGTCAGCCCCTCGGATTCAGCGACACCCCGCACCCGCAGGCTCAGGGTCGGGCGGCCATCCGGCGTGGGCGCTGCGGGTTTCACTTGCCAGGTGACCTCGGGGAAATCCTGCTGGAATCGTGCAAAGCGCTCGGTCAGCACCGGCTGCAGATCAACGCTGGTCAGCGTGTCGAGCGCTGACGCACTGCCACTGTTCAAGGCTGTTTGCAGGCGATCACTGAAACGTTCCAAGGCACTTCCTTCGCGAGCGGACTGCGCGACGGAATGGGTTGGCGACAACAGCATCGCCATGGCCGAGACGAGCGTGACTCCCAGGAAACGACGCACGGGCCGGAACGCGACAACCCAATTAAGTTAGGCCTGGTGAGCGGTGACGGCCGACGCAATGACCCGGCTTCTGATCGCCGCCAGCGGCACCGGCGGCCATCTCTTCCCCGCTCTAGCAGTTGCTGAAGCCGTTGAAGACCTGTGGCTTGTGAGCTGGGTTGGCGTGCCCGATCGCCTCGAAACACAACTGGTGCCAGAACGCTTTGGTTTGGTGTGTGTGAACGCCGGTGGGCTGCAGGGTCGCGGGCTCAAAAAGCTGCTGCAGCTGCTGCGGCTGCTGCTCGCCAGCGTCAGCGTGCGGCGAGCGATCCGGCGAAACGCGATCGACGCGGTTTTCACAACAGGCGGTTACATCGCCGCCCCAGCGATCCTGGCGGCGCGTTGGTGCTGCATTCCCGTGGTGCTGCATGAATCCAATGCCATCCCGGGGCGGGTCACCCGATTGCTGGGTCGCTTCTGCAGCGCCGTGGCCATCGGCCTCCCCGCAGCCGCCAAGCGCATCCCAGGCAGCCAGCCAGTGCTGACGGGAACACCGGTGCGTTCCAGCTTTCTGACCCCACAACCCCTGCCGAGCTGGGTCCCCCATGGCGCCGGGCCGCTCCTGGTGGTGATGGGCGGCAGTCAAGGCGCCGTTGGCCTCAACCGGATGGTGCGTGCGGCGGTGCCGACCCTGTTGCAGCAGGGCTGCCGCGTGGTGCACCTCACCGGCGACAACGACCCCGACATCGAGCAGCTGCAACACCCACAATTGGTGGAACGCCGCTTCAGCGATGAGATTCCCGGGCTGCTGCAACATGCTGACCTGGCCATCAGCCGCGCCGGGGCCGGCAGCATCAGTGAACTGGCGGTCTGCTGCACCCCAGCCGTGCTGGTGCCATTCCCGCAGGCGGCAGACCAGCACCAGGAGGCCAATGCCGCCTGTGCGGCATCCCTCGGTGCGGCCGTGATCGTGCATCAACACGAGCCGGAGCAACCCGTGTTGCTGTCCACCGTGCAAAGGCTCCTGGCCGTGAAGCTGGAGCAGCCCGATTCAGCATCCGACCCGCTCGCTCAGATGCGTGAAGGCATGCAGGCCCTGGCGGAAAGGGATGCCGAACGGCAGCTGGCGGCCTTGCTTCAGACGCTGGTGAAGTGAATCAAGCCAGAGGGCTGCGCTTCAACTCCTCACGCAACGCCCTCACGATGCGGCGGTTGTTGCGGCGCGATTGCAATCCGATCCGGAGCCAGTTCTCGCCGAGCCCCTGAAAACTGCGGCAATCCCTCAAAAGAATGTGATGGTTTCGTTCCAGAGCTTTCTGCAAAGGGACCAGCGAACCCGCACCGAAGATCAAGAGGAAATTGGCGCTGGAGGGCATAGGGCATAACCCCGGCAAACCCGCCAAGCGCCTTTGCATCCAAGCCCCCTCGGTGGCGGTCCAGTGCTGCACTCGGCGGCACCAACGCTCATACCGCCTCGGAGAAACCAGCAACCTCTCAGTCAGCGCTGCAGCAATGCCATTGACTGGCCAAGGGTCCCGCCAGTCCCGCCAACGCTTGAGGCGATCCGGGTGCGCAATGGCATACCCAACGCGTAAACCCGCCACCCCAAACAACTTGGTGAGGCTGCGAATCACCACAAGATTGGGGTGGTGCTCGACCAGCGGAATCATCGATTGCTCCTCCCCATCAGGCACCAAAGGCAGGAAGGCCTCATCGCAGATCACCAACCCATGAGTCGCGAGCAGAGGCTCCAACGACGCACGACTCCAGAGCTGCCCCGTGGGGTTGTGGGGATTACAGATCCAGGCCACTGATGCCTGCAGGGGGGGATGGACCAGCGGGCCAGCGTGATGCCAGGTCAACGCCAAGGGCTCGTCAATCCACGGAGCGTTCCAGCACTGCAAAGCCCGCCGGTAGTCGGCAAACCCAGGAGAGATAAGCCCACTAACCCCTATGGCGGCCGCGTCGCGCGCCGCCCAGGTGAACAACTCAGCCGCACCGTTGCCGGGCAACACAGAATCAGGATCCAAACCGTGCAAGCCCGCCATCGCCTGACGCAGGGACGCTTGGCCGCGATCGGGATAATCGCGGATAGCAACTAGGGAGATACGGGAGCAGTTCGGGCTCCAGGGAGCCAGGGAGGCACTGGCATCCAGCAACTGCGATGGCCTGCAGTTCAATCTGGCGGCGGTTGCGTCGCGGTTACCGCCATGGCGCAGGTCGACGCCCATCCCGACTCCCGATAAAACGCAGGGACATTTAAGGGCGCAACATCGAGCAGATGAGGTTCCTTTGAAGCAACACGTTCAGTCCTGCCAGGGCAAGCCACTTCCTGACGCCTCCGCAATCGTGCGCAGGCCATAGCGATCCAACTGCAGCAGCAAGCCTTCCAGAATCCGCGGCACCAGATCCGGCCCCTGAAAAATCCAGCCCGTATAAAGCTGCACCAGGGAGGCACCTGCGGTGATGCGCTCCCAGGCAACTTGAGGAGAATCAATCCCACCCACACCGATTAACGGCAGCGCCGGACCAGCACTGGCCCGCAAGCGACGGATCACCTCCTGGGCCCGATGGCGCAGGGGGGCACCGCTGAGACCACCAGCCTCCTCCGCCAGGGTGCGCCCGGTCTGCGGCAGATGCCGTTGCTCAAGGCCCAACCGATTGAGACTGGTGTTGACCGCAATCACACCGGCCAGGCCCTCTTCAAAGGCCAAACGGGCCACGGCATCAATCGACTCATCATCAAGATCCGGTGCGATTTTCACGAGTAACGGCGGGCAAGCCGGCAGCCTTCGCAGCCGCTCAACCAGACGCCGCAACTGGGCTGTGTCCTGCAGATCCCGCAGACCGGGGGTGTTGGGGGAACTGACGTTGATCACCGCATAGTCCGCCAAGGAGGACAACAACTCCAGAGAAGCCGCGTAGTCGTCCGGTGCCTGCTCCAGAGCCGTAATCTTGGATTTGCCAACGTTGATCCCAAGCACCGCTGGCCGCCGGCCGGGCGGGTCCAGGCGTTGACGCTCCAGCGTTTTCAATAGTGCCTTGGCGCCATCGTTGTTGAATCCCATCCGGTTCAACGCGGCCTGCTCCTCAGCCAAACGGAACAGGCGTGGTTTGGGGTTGCCCGGCTGGCCATGCCAGGTGACGGTGCCCACTTCGGCGAAGCCAAAGCCGAAGCGATCCCAGATGCCAGCCGCCACACCGTTCTTGTCGAATCCCGCCGCCAAACCCACCGGGTTGGGGAAGCGGCAGCCAAACAACACCTGTTCCAAGCGCAGATCACGCCGTTGCAGATCCGCCGCCACACCATCCAGCACCGTGGACACCCCGGGCCAGCGCCGCCGCAGGCTGGCCTGACCTAGAGCCGTAAGCGCAGTGCGCGACAGCTGTTCCGCATCCAGACCGTCGTCCCGCGCCAGGACCGGGCCAAGCCAACGCTGATAGAAGGCACCGCTGCTGAGCGGTCCGGCCGAAGAGGACGGCGACATGCGCTGGCTCAGGACTGTTCTGATCCTGCCTCGCGACGCTGCAGGGTCCAGCGCCCCTCCGCCTGGGGCTCGATGGTCCAATCCCTCCAGATCCAGCTCTCAGCCTTGGTTTCCAGCTGTTTGAGCGGCTTTTCCACCAATTGCGCCAGCTCCAGCAGCGACAGGCTGTAACCACCCTGTGCCAAGCGATCGGCAAGCTCCAAGCGCGACAACAGCTGCAGCAGTGGCTTGGGGGCGACCTCAGATGATGCGCCTGGTGCGGCCTTGGAGGAGGGCAGCTCCGACGATCCCTGCTTCAGAGCCAAGGGCGGCTGAGCGTTATGGGAGTACGCCACGGCGATGCGATCCACCCGTTCGTTGTCGGGATCACCGCTGTGGCCTTTGACGTAGCTCAGGGGGACGTCATCCAGACGGGCAGCATCCAGGGCCTTCCAGAGGTCCTGGTTGAGCACGGGCTTGCCAGCAGCCGTTTTCCAACCTTTGCGCTTCCAGCCTTTGATCCAGGAGCCCAGGCCATCGATCAGATATTTGCTGTCAGTGCGCAGGGTGAGATCCGGATGACGGGGCAGCTGCTCCAGCCGTTGCAGCACCTCCAATGCCGCCTGCAGTTCCATGCGGTTGTTGGTAGTGTCGGGCGCATGGCCACCGAATTCCTCAACGCTGCCATCTTCGAAACGCAACAACGCGCCCCAACCCCCCGGACCTGGATTGCCGCTGCAGGCACCATCCGTTGCTGCAGCCACGACCCGTCCCCGTCCTTCCGCCATTGATCGGTCCCAACACTGTTCGGTACAACACGGTTTCTGGCGTCACCGTGGATGAGCCGAACCTACCTGCGGGCTGCCGGCCTGACTGCCGTAGGGCTTCTGGCCGCAGGCTTGTCGCAGGAGGCCGCAGCACGGGCCTTGTTTGACAGTGCTGCAATGCCAGAGAAGCACTTTGCTGTGCTGGCCCAACCGATAGGCAGGGCCCAGTGGAAACTGCTGGTGCTGGAACAGATCAAGGTCCAACCGCGCTGCTGGAGGGCACGGCAGGACGGACTGGTGGAGCCCAGCCTGAATCGCTTCAACTTCAGCGGCATCTGCAAGCGCTACCTGGACAGCAATGGCTACTCGCTGCGCAGCGGGGGCCAAGACCTTGGAACCCGCTTCCGCTTCCGGCTCAAGCGATCCGGCACATCGCTGAAGCTTGAGGCGCTGGACCCCCAGCAACGGGCACCACTGCTGGTGGGTCAGGCTGCCGCACCAGCTCGCCGCGATCCCAACGGGTTCGTGGCCTTGAGGCTGGAACCGGGCTGGGCTTTGGAACGTCGGGTTTACCAGGGACGCCCGTTGAACCACCTGTATTTCGCCCACCAGGAACCGGTGAACCGGCTGCTAGCCATCGCAAGCAGCCGCGGCCATCGCTCACGCTTAAGCCGACTGGGAGCCCCGATGGCGCCGATCACTCCACCGCTGTTGCCCGCTGCACCAGCATCACGCCGACGAACCACACGCCTCGCCAGCACTGCTCCGATCCGGCTGCAGGTGATTCCTTACCGCCGCTGAGGACAAACCGTCACAGTGCCAGTTGGGAGAGCGCACAGACAGGGGCTGATAATGGAATCTCCGCCCTTAATTTGATCTTGTGTGAGGAGTGCTGAACGCTACTTCAGGGTCGAAACAAGGACAGACTCCTGAACGTGTTCCTCTCGACAAAAGCTCCGCCTTTGGCGGGGCTTTTTTGTTGCTCAGACAAAAACACAAAAAAAAACCAGCTCTCAACAGAACCGGCATCTGAAAGAGAACAGGGGGAGAGGGACAAGCCCTCTCCCAAGGCGATCACTTGAGGGTGACCTTGCCGCCTGCTTCTTCGATGGCCTTCTTGGCAGCCTCGGCGTCTTCCTTGGAGACACCTTCCTTGAAGGCCTTGGGAGCAGCCTCGACCAGAGCCTTGGCGTCGCCCAGACCCAGGCCAGTGGCCTCGCGGACAGCTTTGAGGACTTTGATCTTGGCGGAGGCCTCGAAGCCTTCGAGGATCACATCGAATTCGGTCTTCTCTTCAGCGGCCTCGCCACCGCCACCAGCAGCGCCAGGGGCAGCCATCACAACACCAGCAGATGCTGCGGCGGACACACCGAAGGCCTCTTCGATCTGCTTAACCAGCTCGGAAGCTTCAAGCAGGGAGAGGGATTTCAGCGATTCGAGAATTTCGTCGGTTTTTGCAGACATGGTTTTGAAAGGGGAAGCAACAGATCAATGAACAGTGGTCTCGGCAGGGCCGAATCAGCCTTCGCCGCCTTCGGCGTGCTGCTTGAGCGCCCTGGCCATACCAGAGGGAACCTCGTTGATGCCCACAGCGACCTTCGTGGCCACGGCGTTGATGGCACCGGCGATCTGAGCCATGAGCTGCTCCTTGGAGGGGAGATCGGCAATGGCTTTGATCTCGTCCTGAGACAGGAGCTTGCCTTCGAAAAGGCCACCCTTGGTCTCGGACTTCTTGAGTTCCTTCTGGAAGGTCTGAACGGCCTTCACACCGGCACCAACATCGCCCTTCACCAGGACGAAGGCGTTGGTTCCGGTAAGCAGGGAGTCGAGGCTGGCCCAGTTGCTGTCACCATCAATGGCACGGCGCATCAAGGTGTTTTTGGTCACCTTGCAAACGCTGTCGCTGGCCCGCAGACGATCCCGCAGGTCAGACATTTCCTTGATGGACAGGCCCTTGAAATCAAGGACAAGTGCCAGTTCGGCGTCGGCGAGGAGCTCTTTGAGCTCTCCGACGATCTGCTGCTTGTTCTCCAGCGTGCGGCCCATAGGGATTGGATCGGATCAAAGGAACAAGCTGGGCACACGGCCGATCGAGTCTTCGAAAGGAAGACGAGGCCGCGTGCCGATCCAATCCCGAATGGGAAAAACCGTGTCGCGTCTGCCTCGGCAGGGATTACATCAACGGGAATGACTGACGTCACTCCCAGGGACATCCTGCTGTCTCTGGCCGGGCGCGTGCCCGATTTGGCTTTCGCCAATAGTTAATTGTAGAGGAGAGCCGGATCAGCTCCCCTGCTCGATGTCCTGCAGAGCAGAGAAATCGACTTCAACGGAAGGACCCATGGTGGAGGTCACATACAGGGACTTCCAGTAGCGGCCTTTGGCACCGCTGGGCTTGTTGCGGTCGATGGTTTCCTGCAGGGTCTTGAGGTTCTGCAGCAGGGCATCGGCACTAAAGCTGGCCTTGCCGAAGCGGACGTGGACGATGCCGGTGCGGTCGGCACGGAATTCAAGTTTGCCGGCCTTGAATTCCTTGATCGCGGCCTCGAGGTCCGTGGTGACGGTGCCTGCCTTGGGGTTGGGCATCAAGCCACGGGGGCCGAGAACCCGACCCAACTTGGCCACCTTGGGCATCATGTCGGGGGTGGCAATCAACAGGTCGAAATCCATTTCGCCCTTGCTGATGCTTTCCACCAGGTCTTCTTCACCGGCGAGTTCAGCACCAGCGGCTTTGGCTTCAGCCACCTTCTCACCGCGGGTCACCACAGCGATGCGCACGGACTGACCGGTGCCGTTAGGCAGAGCCACGGTGGTGCGCAGCTGCTGGTCGGTGTACTTCGGATCGATGCCGAGGCGCACATGTGCCTCCATCGTCTCGTCGAATTTCGCGTTGGCGTTGTCCTTCACCAGGGCAATCGCCTCGAGGGGTGCGTAAGCACGGTCCTCGATCTTGCCGGCCAGGCTGGCCAGACGCTTGGAGATTTTGGGCATGTTCAGAGTTGGGGTTCAGACGACATCAGGGATGCCTCCCCCGTATGGGTTGGAGAAGCGATGCAGCGACGTCAGTCGCTGATGGAAACGCCCATGTTGCGGGCGGTGCCTTCGATGATCCGCATGGCGGACTCAATGCTGGTGCAGTTGAGGTCGGGGAGCTTGGTCTTGGCGATCTCCTCGAGCTGAGCCCGACTGATCGATCCAACACTGCCCTTGGCGGACTCACCGGATCCCTTTTGGATCTTTGCGGCCTTGGTGATCAACACCGACGCCGGAGGCGTCTTGGTGATGAAGGTGAAGCTGCGGTCTTCGAAGACCGAGATCTCCACCGGAATCACATAACCGGCTTTGTCCTGCGTCCGAGCGTTGTACTCCTTGCAGAACATCATGATGTTCACACCGTGCTGACCGAGGGCAGGGCCCACCGGCGGCGCGGGGTTGGCTTTGCCGGCATCTAGGGCCAGCTTGATCACAGCTACGACTTTCTTGGCCATCGGCTGGGGGGTTTGGACAGCTGCGGATCACCAGACCCTCGAGTCGGGTGCGGCGGAATGGTTGCCCACTCCCAAGGCCGCCCTCCGCAGGGAGACGGCCGCCGCCAGGTCAGTTCTGTTTGCTGATCTGAGAGAACTCCAGTTCCACCGGGGTCTCGCGACCGAAGATGGAGAGCAGGGCCTTGAGCTTGTTGCGCTCGCCGGACACCTCGATCACCTCGCCCTGGAAGTCCTTGAACGGACCAGCAGTCACCAGGATCTGATCGCCTTCGGTGAGATCCACCTTGACGACGGTCTTCTTCTCGGCAGCGCGTTTGAAGATGCGATCCACCTCAGAGCGGCTGAGGGGACGAGGCTTGATGTGGCCGCGGGCCTTACCGGTGGCGCGCCGGTCTTCAGCACCGACGAAATTGATCACGTTCGGGGTGCTCCGCACCGCCATCATCGTGTCCTCATCGAGCACCATCCGAACCAGCACATAACCGGGGAAGACCTTCTCCTCGGTGGACTGACGGGTGCCGTCCTTCTTTAGCTTGACGGCAGGGGTCTGGGGAATCTCAATTTCAAGAATCCGGTTGCTCACCCCGAGGGTGACGGCCCGCTGCTCCAGGGTGGCCTTGACCTTCTTCTCGCAGCTGGAGGCCACCTGAACGGCGTACCAACGGGCGATGGCCGTGTTGGCGACAGCCGCCGCAGGCAAAGTGCTGTCTTCCCCCTCGTTCGGGGCCGGCAGATCAAGCACCTCAGGGGCATCCGGTGTGGTCAGGTCGTCGGGCACGGCGAGAAATGTGATATCGAGTCAGCGGAACACCTGGGACGAAGCCCACCCAAATAAGCGACTGACAGCCGCGATGGTGGCGGCCGAAAGGCTGACCATCAGGATCACAGCGATGGATTCGCTGAACAATTGCTGGCGGCTAGGCCAGACCACGAGTTTCAGCTCATCAACCGTGTCCGCAAGAAAACCACCGGATTTGGTGGAATCGGCAGCGGCCTTGGAGCCGTCAGTTGTGGTGGTGTCCTCAGAGATGGGGCTGGTCACGGGGATGGGACCGGAAGTTGACAACGGTGCCGGTAGGCACTTCGCCAAACAGACACCTTACCGGATGCCCTCAAACCCCCACTGGATCGAACACCAGAGCATCCGTGCCGGCCTCCCCCAGCCGCACCGTCACGCCACTGGCTCCGGCAAAGCGCTCCTCAAGCAGCAGGGTGGAGAGCGGATTTTCCAATTGGCGCCGCAACACCCGACGCAGCGGTCGCGCCCCGTACTCCGGTTCGTGGCCCTGACGGGCCATGGCCTCGGCAACAGCATCTTCCACCTGAAGGGCAAGCCCCTGCTCGGCCAACAGGGCAGCGAGATCCTTCAGTTGCAACTGAACAATTCGCACCAGATCAGAGACCTCCAAGGGGCGGAAACGAATCACCTCATCGATGCGGTTGAGGAATTCAGGCCGGAACTGGCTGGAGAGCGCTGCATCCACCTGCTGTTGCAGGGCTGACTCATCCGTGGATCCTGAGCGGGCATGTTCAAGGATCGCCGGGCTGGCCAGATTGCTGGTCATCACAACCACGGTGTGGCGGAAATCAACGGTGCGGCCCTGGGAATCGGTGAGCCGGCCGTCATCCAGCACCTGCAGCAGCAGGTTGAAAACATCGGGATGGGCCTTCTCCACTTCATCAAGGAGAAGCACCGCGTAGGGACGACGGCGCACGGCCTCCGTGAGTTGTCCCCCTTCCTCGTAGCCGACATAGCCGGGGGGAGCACCGATGAGCCGAGCCACGGCATTCCGCTCCATGAACTCACTCATGTCGAGGCGAACCAGTGCTTCCTCTTCATCAAACAGCGACCCCGCCAAGGCCTTCGCCAGCTCGGTCTTGCCGACGCCGGTCGGCCCCAGGAACAAGAACGATCCCACCGGACGACGGGGATCCTTCATGCCGGCCCGGGCCCGGCGGATGGCAGCGGCAACGGCCGTCACCGCCTCGCCCTGACCAATCACCCGTTCCGCGAGATGGGCGTCGAGATCCAGAAGTTTGCGCCGCTCGCCTGCCAACAGACGCTGCACGGGGATCCCGGTCCAACGGGCCACCAGATCCGCGATGTCACCAGCCTCCACCTGCTCGCGCAGCAGACCTGTTCCGGCGGACTGGGCCTCCGCCTGGGACGCCTCCAGTTCATCCCGGCGCTGCTGCACCCGATGCAGCTGGTCGTACTGCAGGCGAGCCGCCTCTTCGAGGTCACCATCCCGCTCGGCCTCAGCGATGGCATGGCGCAGGTCTTCGTCCTGCTGGAGCAGCTGGCCGAGCTCCTCGAGCTGACCGCGCTCCTCCTGCCAGCGCCGCCGCAGATCGTCCAGTCGTGTGGACACTTCAAGCCGGTTGCGTTGGAGCTGAATCCGCTCCGCTTCAGGGGCCTGCTCAGCGGCAAGCAAGGCCAGTTCAACGCGGCGCAGATCCGCCTCGGCCTCCTCCACCACCTGGGGCTTGGAGGTGACCTCCATCTTCAGTTGCGCCGCCGCCTCATCGATCAGATCAATGGCTTTGTCCGGCAGGCAGCGATCGCTGATGTAGCGGTCGGCGAGACGGTTGGCGGTCTGAATGGCCTCATCGGTGATGTTGACGCCGTGGTGCAGCTCGTAGCGCTCCTTCAGGCCGCGCAGAATTTCGAGGCTCAGCTCCAGATCCGGCTCCCGGATCACCACCTGCTGGAAGCGGCGGTTGAGGGCCGGATCCTTTTCCACCGTGAGCCGGTAATCCTCTGGCGTGGTGGCACCGATGCAGCGCAGATCGCCACGGGCGAGGGCTGGTTTCAACAGGCTGCCGGCATCGGTGCTGCTGCGATCACTGCCGACAATGGTGTGCAGCTCGTCGATGAACAACACCACCCCGGAATCGGAACCACTCACTTCCTCGAGCACCGAGCGCAGGCGTTCCTCGAACTGACCGCGGAACTTGGCACCGGCAATCAAAGCCCCGAGATCCAGCGCCACCAGCCGCAGACCCTGCAGCGACTCCGGCACTTCACCCGCCACCATCCGCTGCGCCAGCAGCTCCGCAATCGCTGTTTTGCCAACACCGGGTTCACCGATAAGCACCGGATTGTTCTTGCTTCGGCGCGAGAGCACCTTGATCAGGTTGCGAATTTCAGAATTGCGACCGATCACCGGATCCAGGCTGCCTGCTTCCGCCTCTTCGGTGAGATCCCGTCCATAAGACTCCAAGGCCGTGGGGGGCTCCGGCAAGGGGGCCTCAGGAGCAGGCGACTGGGGGGTGACAGGAGCGACAGGCTCTGGCCCGCGCACTGCACCGGGGATGGAGGGAACGCGCGCCATCCGTTCACGACGGGGCGCTTCTTGCTGCACCTCGGGCTGAGACCGCGGCATCGACCGCTCCTGGGGTGGAACGGTCACGCCAGGAACCCGGTCATCCATACCCGGTTGGATCAACTGCTCCAGGGCATCGGCCGACAAACCAAAGCCGGCGAACAGATCAGCACCGATGCGAGGATCGGCACCAATGGCCATCAGCACCTCCGGCAGATCGATGACGTCACCATTCCAGCGCCGACGGATGGCATCAGCCGAATCGAGCAGCTGTTCCAGGTCATCACCGATGAAGAGCTCAGCGCCTCGCCCCGAGGGCTGATCGGCCAGCTCATCCTCCAATCGATCCAAAAGCGCATCGATGGGGAGGGGCAAACGCTCCACCAGGCGGCGGCACGCGGGATCGGTGAACAGCACCTGGATCAGATGCTCCACGTCCAACTGCTCATGACGCCAGCGACGGGCGACGTCCTGACCACTGAGCAGCAGATCCCAGGCCGCGTCGCTGAAGCGATCCGGCTCATGAGTGAGGCTGCCGTTCAACGCTGGCGATGAAGTCATCCGGTTCTTCAGGCGTGGGCTTTGGAGGACATCTCGATCAATTCCACCTTGTAGCCATCCGGATCTTCAACAAAGGCGATGACCGTGGTGCCGTGCTTCATCGGACCAGGCTCCCGCACCACACGACCACCCTTGTCGGCAATGCCAGCGCAGGTGCTGTGAATGTCCTCCACCCCCAGCGCGATGTGGCCGTAGGCATCACCCAGGGTGTAGCTGTCGGTGTCCCAGTTGTGGGTGAGTTCCAGGACCGTGTGGTCTTTCTCCGAGCCATAGCCAACAAAGGCCAAGGTGAAGCGGCCGCTGGGGTAATCCTTTCGACGCAGAAGCTGCATGCCCAGGACCTCGGTGTAGAAGCCCAGAGACCGCTCCAGATCAGCGACCCGGAGCATGGTGTGAAGCATCCGCATGGTTGAGCGTCGTGCAGCGTGAACCTGCCGTCATTCTGGCCAGGTATGACCCGTCACAACACGAGAGAGAGGGGCGACCCATAAGATCCCCAGGTTAAGCGTCCGTCTCAACGTGATCGATTCCCTCGACCTCGTCATCGACACCATCGTGGCCCGAGAGGTGCTCGATTCCCGCGGCAACCCCACGGTTGAAGCCGAGGTGCTGCTCGAAGGAGGTGCCATGGGACGGGCCATCGTTCCCAGTGGTGCCAGCACTGGTGCCCACGAAGCCCACGAACTGCGTGACGGCGGCGACCGCTACATGGGCAAGGGCGTGGGCCAGGCCGTGAACCACATCGAAGAGCGGATCGCAACGGCCCTCTGCGGCCTTTCCGCCCTGGATCAGGCGGCTGTGGACGCCGCCATGTTGGAGCTGGACGGAAGCGACAACAAATCCAACCTGGGAGCCAACGCGATCTTGGCGGTGAGCATGGCCACCGCCCGCGCTGCTGCCAACGGGCTGGGCATACCCCTCTACCGCTATCTCGGTGGGCCGATGGCCAACCTGTTGCCGGTGCCATTGATGAACGTGATCAACGGTGGCGCCCATGCCGCCAACAGCCTGGACTTCCAGGAATTCATGCTGGTGCCCCACGGGGCTCCGAGCTTCCGCGAAGCCCTACGGATGGGCACCGAGGTGTTTCACACGCTCAAGAAACTGCTCAGCGACAAGGGCATGAGCACAGCCGTGGGCGATGAAGGCGGCTTCGCACCCGATCTGGGCAACGTGGAAGCCGGCGAAATCCTGGTGGAAGCGATCAGCAAGGCGGGCTACAAGCCCGGCGAGCAGATCTCCCTAGCCCTGGACGTGGCCAGCACCGAATTCTTCGAGAACGGCCGCTATGCCTTCGATGGCGGCAGCTACACCAGCGCCGAGATGGTGGGCCAACTCGAGCAACTGGTGGAGAAATTCCCGATCGTTTCGATCGAGGACGGTCTGGCTGAAGACGACTGGGATGGCTGGAAGCTGCTGACCGAACGCCTCGGCGGCAAGGTGCAGCTGGTGGGTGACGACCTGTTCGTGACCAACACCAAGCGTCTTCAACAGGGCATCGACAGTGCCACGGCCAACTCGATCCTGATCAAGGTGAACCAGATCGGTTCGCTTACCGAAACCCTCCAGGCCATCGACCTGGCAGGCCGCTCCGGCTACACCAGCGTGATCAGCCACCGCAGTGGCGAAACCGAAGACACCACCATCGCCGACCTCTCCGTCGCCACCCGCGCCGGACAGATCAAGACCGGTTCCCTCAGCCGCAGCGAGCGGGTTGCCAAGTACAACCAGCTGCTGCGCATCGAGGACGAGCTGGGCAGCCAGGCTGTGTACGCCGGAGCAGTTGGCCAGGGCCCTCGCGGCAAGGCCTGATCGCCCCCGACAAACGTTCAACGGTTGGAACCGGGCAACTGCTCCAACCGTTGATCACGACGGATCTTGACCTGCATTCGGAACCAGCCCAAGCCCACCGGCAAGGCAGCAGCAGCCGGGAGAAGCGACCAGAGCGGGCGGGCACTGGCACCCACAATGGCGGTGGCCAAAGCCAGGCATCCGAGCAACACCGATTGGCCAATCGATTGCTGAGCCAGGGCCATCCGGCGGAACTGACGATCCGATTCACCCAGCCGCACCTGGAGCTGAAGATCTCCCTGCTCCAGACGTTCCAGGCTTTCGTCCAAGCGCCGCGGGAAGGCCGCAGCACGGCTGCTGAGGGCCCCGACCTGACGGCCGAGTTCGTTGAACAGATCGTTGCTGCCGGAGCCGCTGGAGGTCATGAGTGGAAGGAGATAAGGCTTGGCGATCGCCACCAAGCTAAAAGCGGGATCGAGGCTGCGGCCAACACCCTCGAAGGTGGACAACGCCCGCATCACAAAGATCAGCTCAACCGGCAGACGAAAGGGCTGGCCATAGACCAGGTCGTAGAGATCGCCGGAGAGTTTGTCGATCGCATTGGCCGTGAAGGGTGGGGTGAGGGCCTCCTGCAGCATCAGCCGCACGAGACGGCGCACTGGACCCACATCAATGCCACCGGAGATCACCCCAGCCGCCTGCATTTCCTCCACCAACGCCGCTGAATCCCTTGCAGCAGCGGCGCGGACCATGGCTCCCAGACGACGACGCAAGCTGTCTGACAACAGCCCCATCATCCCGAAGTCGTAGTAGATGAGCGCTCCATCACTCGCCACGGCGAGGTTGCCGGGATGGGGGTCGGCATGGAAGAAACCAAACCGCACCAACTGCTTGAGATAACTGGCTGCACCCACCTCAGCCACCGCGGCCGGATCAACGCCGGCTTCGATCAACGCCTCACGGTCGTTGACCTTGATGCCGGGCAGGTAGTCGAGGCACAGCACACGGCGGGTGCTCAACTCCCAGATCACACCAGGGATCCTGATGCGTTCATCATCCAGAAATTGCTGACGAAAACGAGCGGCGTATTGCGCCTCAACGCGGAAATCGAGCTCACGCAGCAGCACACGGCGACATTCTCGTGCCATCGCCGGCCAATCACGACCACGCCCCCAACTGGGATTGCGTTGCAGCACAGCTGCCACCTGTTGCATCACCTCCAGATCAAGGCGAAACAGGCGATCGAGCCCAGGGCGCTGCACCTTGAGCACTACCTGCCGGCCACTGCGCAGGCTGGCGCGATGCACCTGGGCCAGCGAGGCAGCACCCAGGGGCTCGGGGTCGAGGTCGATCACCTCGGCACAGCGCGGACCCAGCTCTTGTTCAAGCACGGTCTGCACCTGATCAAAACTGAAGGCCGGAACGCTGTCCTGCAGTGCCGCCAGTTCGGCCACCCAACCCGCGGGAAGGATGTCTGGGCGTGCGGAGAGCAGTTGCCCCAGCTTGATGAAGGCGGAGCCCAGAGACAGCAGCTCAGCCGTCAACCAACGGGCTCGATGTTGCTGACGGCGGGCACGACGCTCGGCGGTGACACCACCGCGGTAGGTCCAGGACTGGCCATCCCACCAAAGCAGCAGCAGCAGCGTCAGGACAGCGCGCCAGATGCGGAGCGCTCGCAGCAGTCCGAGCATCAGGGGCGTGCCTCGATCGCTTGGCTCAGATCAGCCACCTTTGCCCGAAGACGATCGATCACCGCCTGTGGGTTGTCCGATGGTTCCGACGACGACGCCACATCGGTATTAACCGTGGCCTGATCACCCCGTTCAATCCGTTCCGCTTCGGCACGCACCTCGTCCTGAAACAGATCCCATTCCTGGCGCAGCCGTTGCGGGGCGTCTTTCGCCAAGACCGCCAACTCCGCTGCCGCGTCCGCAACGCCGTGACCAAGGCGCGCACTGATGCGGTTCACCGTGGCGCGAATCAAGGCCTCCGACGAGCCCATGGACCGAATGCAGACAGCTTCAACTGTGGCAGATCCAAGAGGAGATCAAGGCTGGGGCGGGGTCACGGGCTCAACGACTTCGAAAAAGGCTTCCGCGCCAGGAGGAAGCACAAAAGGTTCCGGCTCAGCCACCAAGACCGGTGACTCACCGTCTGGAACAACCACAGCAGGCATCACCTCGATGGACTCCTCAGGGAGCACCAGGGAATCGGCATTGCCTTCATCAAGCTCAAGTGCGGGCTCCTGGGCGGATGAGGGAGCGGCCCCGTCGTCTCCCTCAAGGTCGGGGGCAATGGTTTGGGGGTCAGACCAGGCTGGGGCCGTCCACACCGGGGGTTGGGGCGTCTGCAGAGCCATATCGGGCTTGGGCGTCTCCTTGACCGCTGGCTGGGCCGGGCGGCTCGCAGCCTCGGCGGCCTCTAGGGCTGTGACATCCACTTGCAGGGATGAATCGTTGTCATTTAACCGGTCCCGAATCTCCTGCAGAGAATCCCCTGGAAACGCGAGCGGGGTGAAGGCCTCGGGGACAGGGTCCTGAGCATTGGCCTGAAGTGTCAGCACCCGCTCGGTGATGCCGTAACCGAGGGCGAAACAACAACCAGCCACAAGGGGGGCCACCCAGAAACGGGACTGGGTTTCTTCAGGAGCGTCAGGGGAGCTGGTCTGGTCCACGAATGGGTCTGACGGAGACTTGGATTGTGACAGAGATCTAAGGACAAGGAAATCTATGCAATCGCAACCGTTTTACAGACCCTGACCCTATTCGCATGGCCATGCATCAACAACCCAACCGCCGTCGCAATAGGGCAGCCTTAACCCAACACAACCTCTCACAAACTAAATTCGTCAAAGGGAAGAGGTGACAAAAAAATTTACGGCGTTGACTCGGTTGCACGAGCCACAAAGACGCGCCGAATGCGACATTAAAAAAATATCAACAGCAAAAATTAACCGCAATCAAACCGAATTTTTAGCCGCAAACAACAGAGAGCCATAGCACTCAAAATAAGTACGATTATCATGGAAGTTCTTACTAAGAATACACCTACACTTTGACATATAGAAATTCAGGAAACGTAAAGATCAATAATTTTCGCAATCATTTTACGCCAGTACTCAGATCCCGCGTGCCACACAGTTCCCTCAGAATAGATCGATCGTGTAGTTAATTTTAGGCCGCACAAAAGCTCGTCAGATGGCAAAACCACATCACATGCATTCCGTGAATCTGCTTGATAGCGATTACATAGAAGACGAATAGATTCGACATTCTGAAAATGAACGTCTTTTAAAACACTGTCACTCTTTAAAACCTCTCGCAAGGGTTCAAAATATTCTGGCTCTAAATGCTCTAACGGCAATGGAGCGCCAATAAAAACTACTTTATCGGGACAACTCCGAATGAGTTGTCTAACAACAGGAGATACTCGAAATTGCCAAGGATTAATAGACTCGAATTGTCTATCAATCTGCCATGAATCGAAACACGACTCAACAACAGAGGGAGAGAGCAAAAAAGGAGTGCTATTCTTCGGGTAATAAAATGGCGCAAAATATTTACACGGAGAAGCCACGATAAAAATTTTCTGGTAATCATGAATGCAAGGCACTTTCCCCTTGTACTTATTACCACAAGAATCTGCTATACACCATACATCTTGGAGATTATATTTATATCGATTGTTAACATTTGGCACAAGATCGGGAGCACGGATCAAACCGTCTAACTCTAAATTCAAGTATCCAAAACCTGTTTCCCACAAAGCTGCAAAGTCAAAGGTTTCAGCCAACTTCTTGTCGAAGAGACGAAATCCCTTTAGAAAACCAGCTAATTGCGAGGATCCTATAGCGAGAAAATTGCTCACGGCCCAAATACCTCCAACAACTCCTCCTCACACTCAACACCATCATCCTGGGCTTTATCAAGATTCATTGTTTCAAAAAATGAATTTTTTGAGGATTTAATAATTGAATGACTAGCAAAGAAATGCCTCATAACCACATCAACAGTTTCACTCCTCACTGATCTCAAATTATCGGAGAATCCAGTTGAGTGGTTTCTCGGATTTGTCACTATCTCATAAGAAGGGAAGTAGTCAACAAAATCTTTTTCAGCCCAATACCCCGCTATCGCCCTTAAAACCGATTTCGAATAGACAGTAGATGAGAGTACATGATTACCACTCGCAGTAGCAGTCAACGGCACGGGAGAAACTGTCAAAATCATCTTAAAATCTTTGTTTTTTCGAATACGCTTCATGACTTTCACAAACTCACGCATATCACGATTGATCGATCGAAAATTGGGATTTTGAAACTCAAAACTATCTTCATCGAATTGACCAGCAATAACCCCAGGAGCTGTTGGGTATACAGTCCCATACTTTTTATCCACCCACATCTCAGTGAGGCCAAGAGTAAAGATCAACACATCCAACTTTTTAAAAAGCTCTTTGACTCTTGAGACATGGAAGTGACGATGGCACTGAACGTCTACTAAGGAGCTAAGACCCTGAGGCTCGACAGCGGGGCGCAGTGCATCAAAAAATCTGCCATCCTTTTCCCAAATATAATTCTGTGGAGACCATTCGCCAGCAACCTCTTGCGCAAGCTGCATTAATTGGCGGACTGTGTAAATATTACCGTACCTCGCAGAATACATTGAGTATCCAAACTTTTGACGCAAATCCTTAGGAAGACTTGGCGGGGGAGGCTCAACATCTAGAACGTTATATCCATTTTTCTTTAGGTGACGCGAAATATGCTGAGCAAAACAGGAACCCGCAGTTGCGATCTGCGCCTTGGAAGATATGTCAAACTTTTTTTTGTAAATACCTTCTATAGCATTAGGATTTTCCTGAGCAACCCCAGTTTTCCAAAATGCACTTTGAGGCAAATCATTATAGGGATTTTTAACCACGAACAATTAAATAATCAATATTCTTCAATATTAACACATTTCTTTTTAAACTCTATGGAAGAGTACTAATGCTTGTTGCGCATCTTGGAGATAGTTGCTGTAACTTGAGTGAGTTTTTTCAACAGCACCTGCCTCTGAAGGCTTTGCAAGATGCTCTCATCGACCAATCAAGCAACGCATTTACTACAAACGAATTCCAGGAAGAGAGTTATGCGATGAGTACACCACTTCCTGGAATGACCGAGAGAGAACGAAAGAACTAAACCTCAAACGAAAAGAGATGTATCTAGATCCACTTGATCTACTCATACAGTCAGTTCGCAACTAATATGTGCAAAATCATTTGGTTAACGACAGTATTTCGCCTTAAGGCCTTTCACTACCAAAAATGTGATTCTTTCAGAACAAAACTGAGCAATATCAAACAGCATTGAGAAGTTTACATTGGCATCGGTATGAATCTTTCTCATTGACCACTACTCACCATGCCACACCAAAAGCAGAGTAAAGTGATTCAGCAGGCAATCGAGAAAGTGCTTAGGGCGGTTACGAAAACCTTAATAGTTGCGACATTACTGTCATTTGCCGAAAGTTCAGAATCTCTTGCCGAATACCAGTATTCAGACATCTACTCACCATCGGCACCGAATACATTATCCAAAGAAGAGTTTAGATATCTTGAGGGTATTCGCTTTTAGAAGTACGAAAGAGAAGGTATAGACCAAAAAATACAAAAGACTGCTTTAATTTAACTCGACACGCGCAATATATAATGAAAATAGGGAGATTTTTAGAACGAAGTGAATTGGTAAACTATTTTTGGGTCAAGGGAAATACAATTGAAAAAATCACCAATATTTATCCATATGCCTGTGATATTACAAATGCATTATTGAAAAAAAGTACAATATTGGTGCATTTGGCAACGAAATCGACTTTTACTATACAGACAATAAAGGCGACTTACTTCTATACAAAAAACGCAAGCTAGATACCTCTTGGGGAATACCAGAACTTAAGGGAAGAAAACGCTGGTAAGTTGGCATCAAATGAAGCTTTTTGTTAAATTAGAATGGAATCCAGGAAAGATTGAACGATTCGCTATAGCAAATTAGGGTAAAATATAAGAAGAGAATTGATGAAATTTACTCTTGTCTTACTTGCATTATTTATGCTCTACTCTTTCATACCCTTTTGGTGGGCAGTCATCATCACGATGGAGATCACCTTTTTATTATTATTGGTACGCGCTTCTTGAATAAACAAAAAAATGTCAATATCGCTCATGAATATAGCCCTTCATCCAGTGATCAATGGACCGTGTCATAAACTTGCAAAAATCATTAGCAGCTTTTTGATTGGAATCAATGTCTGGATTTGCCGCGAAAAATATACCCGTTCCCTCTGCAATACCTTTTGTCCATTCGTGTTCATCAAGCCCAAAATAATCAAACTCATTACTCGCTCTTTCTTTATAGAGAGAATGTAATCGAGTTGGGTCCGAGATAATTTACACATATCCTTAGCCTTCTCATAATAAGCAAAATTCAGCAACTGCCATTCAGGCGGGTTGCAGTCGACACAAAGATATTCCCATGAGTATTGGGCGTTCAATGGAGCAGTATTTAATGTCATCAATACCATCGGCAACGCGCTATGCGTGAGCCAACTGCTGGTGTCTAATATCAGAATGAACCAATCCAAGCACCATTGCAGAAGGTAGAGAAAAGTTCTTCCTTCAATGACTTAGGTAGAGAAGATGCAAGACGTATCGCTGAGCAGAACAATCCCAATACACGCTATATCGAAAAACCAACAGCAACTATAAGCAAACGTCAGTTGTCTGATGCAATGTCACGACAGCAAGCAGTTATTCGAAATGCTCAACATCAAGTGTTGGGAAGCAAAGCAGTTCCTACTCTGAATCCATCAGGAAAGTTTTCTGCTCCTTCCTTTCGTTCACAATCACCAATTGTCATCAAAGGTGGCAGTGTTCATTACCAACCACAAATAAGAGGAAACCTGTTAACTGCTGTTGCTGGTGCTGCTTCACAGATGCTGGTTGAACCACTGTCTGATGTCATTAGCGACAACATCATCTTTCCATTGATGGAGAAAGCACTCGGGAGAGATCTTCCAAGTAGTGCTGAGTTGCGTCAGAGGATGGACCAAGAACGGCAAAATCCAAAGCAAGTCCGTAACGTCAAAGACGCAGATAAAGATGTATTGCCTCAGACTTCGCCAGAAGCGTCTGTAATGCCTTTAAATCCTATTGATGATGTCGATGATGTACCAATCAAAGATTCGGCGCCATTAGAAGAGATTGTGGAGGAGGTAAAAGAATCACATTCACCATCTCCACAACACGATGAGCGCAATCGAGAATATCTAATTCGTCGTGCTGCTCTAGGAGACAATCCAACTCAAGCAGAGATGGATGCAGTTGTTGCTTATGGGTTAGAGCAACGTCGAATTAACTTTCCACACCTATATAAATAATTCAGTACTCGCCGGCTATGCCAAATTCAGCTCTGCACTTGTTTACGTCGTCTTTGTATTCAAACCACTTTGTATTGTTGTCCGACGCATTCTTAATGCATTCCTTATAAGTCTTTGGTTTTCCCTCAGCGAATGCTGGCAGTGAGACTGCAAGAAGAAGTGGCGCAAGCAGTATTCTCATCTTCCGATTGTCTAATCTTGACTTACTAAATCTAATACCGAGAAATTATCAAGTATGGTGCCAGGTATTGAAGGCTGATTTATGGGTTAGTCAGAATGTTGAAGTAATAAAAATCCCCTGTCAATGCACGGGCTGACAACCATTTAAAAAATAAAGTTTTAGCAAGAAATAAGACTCAGAATGATTAAAATATTGTAAAGAAACTTACTACTTCGTACTACTTTCCCTAACTTGACAAGAGAACCGAAACGAAAATGCCAACTTCGTTTGAAAATTGTCCAAAAAAAATTTGTGAAGAAAATTTTGAAGAATTTACTCCAAACCGTAGCCTTCTGGCCAGCGATAGCGATATTGGCACATTTCTAGAACGCGAACTTAACGAGGTTGATGTCTCTGAATCTCGCAGTCTTTTAAAACTTCACTCAGAATTTTCAGTTACAGTTGTTGTTAACGATATTTACAACACAATTAACTGGTATTTAGAAGCATTTGGCTTCGAAATTGATCGCTTAAATGTATTCCCTGACTATGGCACCACCGTTATCACTGTAAAAGGCGGAACAAATTCAGGCATCAGAATTGAATTTCTCAAAGACAAAAAGTTTGAAGCCTTTGTCCGACCAAATCCACCTGGTCACAGCCCAAGACAAGGTGCATCTCAATTGCAATTTTTTGTAGATGATCTTGAATCCTTTGTTGCAAAGGTAAAGCAACGAGGAGACATTGATATCGCGTGGGACATGGTTGACATTAAACCATTGAAACAGAAGCATTTCTTTATTCGTGACCCCGAGGACAATCTTCTTCAATTCTCACAGCCTTACTAACAGGATTTAGTCAATTTTTTGCAAATTGAAAAAATCTGCTCGTAGATATTCATCTTAAATAACAGGATATCTTTAATAATAATTTGATTAATGAATCCTGGTTCATCAAGTTTTCTGCTTTGATGGTTTTGCGTAGCTACATTTCGAACAAGCCAGTCGTCCAGCCAACTCGAATAGGCTTTGAGCTCGAACTCGAGAGCACAGCCCACAACAATAGCAATGTCCAATTAGTTTTTCTCTAGCGACTGTCCAAAACCCCTGCGATAATAGATTTTTTATTTCACTAATCAGTGCTTAATAATGCCGAAATGACATCCGGCGGATAATACTCATATCATTTCAACAGTTTTTCGACTGGCAATCCACCCTTCCCATTCGAGCACAGCACGTCTAATCAATCAACATCTGGTACATTACTCTTGAAAGCAATCTAATTCCATCATCATCTTTCAAATTTTTAAAATCAGGCATATTTTTATGAAAGGTTGATAAATCTTCTAGCAACTCAGGGTGAAATTGAAAGGTAAACGATTTTCTAATTTTTTGAGTTTGATAATCCAAATAGTTTATACAAGTAGCCGCTACTTCCGTGCAGACTTCTCCATTTACACGAGTTGAACAAACAATTTCAACAGATGTTGGTAGATTTAGAATCCAAGATATCTCTGACATCAATATCTTCTTTTTTATAGGATAAACTGATTTATGCAATTCTCCAAATGCCCAATTAGCAAAAAGAATTGCTTCCTGATTAACCACATCGCTGTGAAACATTTCTATATGGAGATTTTTTTCATAAGTAATAAATTTTTCGACAATACCAAGTTCATGTTCATGAGAAAGCTCGTGACTCATAAGCAAATTAGAAAATTCATCACTAGGATGTAATCCAGAATGTGAATATCTCTCTAGGTCCACTTTCCCAACTTCAGGCTTAAGGTTAAGTGCAACTGCAAAACATTTATGATTCCAACCATTTGCAACTATTTTTTCGTCTTTATAAATACATAAATTTTCTCCAACCAAAATTATTTCTTCGCACTTCTTCCTGAGATTTTTGAGATAGAAATTATTTCCCTCAAAATTAATCAAAAAACTTAAAATTTGATCTGTCGCCCTTTTAATTAATTCTATATGAGCCTGAGCGGCAAGTTGATGACCTAAGCAGATAAATATAGTCGGGGATGAGCTTGAGTCTCTTGAGAGGATAATTTCTTCCGCAACGTCTTGCAAATCTTCTAGATTAATATTCTCATCATCAAAGCTTTTATAATCTTTTAAAGTTGGATATCCACCCTCTATGAAGCACATAGTACAACTTTTTATCAATTCTATTAAAAGTTCTTTATTTAAGGGACCAGTTTCCCAAAGTGGTATCAATATTGAATCGCAGTCTGCTATGTATTGAGATAAGTAAGCAATATTTATAGAGGCTTTAACCTCGTTCCCTTTTGGATTAGTGCCGACATGCTTAGCCGGCTCTATTATGCAAATGGAATTCTTATAAATCTTAGGATTTTTTAGAATTTCTTTTAAATCATTGTTCGATCTAACAACTTTTTCTAAAGGTCCTTTATCTCCCCATTGGCAATTAGCAAGTGTATCCAATTTTTTTTCATAAAAGGGTTCAAGCAAGCTTTTAGAATCTCTATCATTTATGAAATCAGCCAAAAGGAATTCAATACTTGTGCGATTAGATTTTCCAGGTCTAAAAAAGCCAGACATGCCTTGGAAATTTAAATATTTTTTGATATTAGCTTTTTGGCAAGCTTTAATTATGTATCTTATACAACCCACTGTATCATTAACCGCTAGATTTATTGCCGAATAAGGCTTTGCTTGCAGTCGCTGGGTTCATCAAGGATGAGTTGAGGAGACATTCCACTATTGACAAAGGCGGCTAATTCATCGGTAACACTCACCGCCATCAGTGATGTTTTTTGCTTACAAGAAGTGGTCTTATTGACGAATGTGGTCAGAATCATTGAAAACTCCTCTAAGGGCTGACCACATGAAGCGCGCGATTGCACTTGGAATAATCTCTTTGCTCGTGTCTGCTTGCAGTCCGAACAAATCGATTGAGCCTAGAGTTACTTCGACTTAAGTCTAGGACTGCGTTTTGTACTTTCAAGACAACACAACGTGCCATGAAAGGAGCCATCCCTTTCTGCCCTAGCCAAAGATTTAGACGCTGAAAAACACTGGCTCAGCCGCCTCAAGCAACACGCTCTGGATCGAGCAGATACTCCGCATATCGGATCGTCAATCCCAGCTCACCATCCCAGGCGCCAGAATATGCTGGTGAATCATGACATCAAGACTGAGTTGAACGGATTGACTTATCCATTACTAGTCTTAGCAATAAAAAATCAATTTGGCAGTAACGAGACCCTGAGGTCTTAGAGTCTTGACAAAAGCAAATCATTCAGGTTCAGAACTGTCACGCAACTGCTCAATGAAAGATTTCTCATCAAAGCAAGTTACTGCCTTTGAGATAAGATTCCGGTCATCAAAATAAAACAAGGACATACCTGTATAGACAATAGCTTTATTGGTAGGAGCATAACCCAATAATTCGTTCTTGTGAGTTCCTTCAACACGCCAGTATATCAGCACAGTCTGTCTATCAACTAAAGTTTCGAGAATAATATGCCTAAACTGAAGGGCTCTTTGAAACATAGAGACATAACTAAAAAAATTATCAAAATCTACAGGGGCATCACTACCTGAAGCGTAGAACTTTACAGTTGGGCTAATTATTTTATTTGCAGTATTTCTATCAGACTGATCAGCAACTTTAGCATAGAAACTATCAACCAATATCGCCACAAGGGGGTTGGCAGAAGAATTCATAGCAATAGAAAGACTAGCGAATCATACGCCATGTCCCGAAATCGTATGTATCGAGCACTTCAGAACTTGCGATGCTCTGGTTGATGAATGAATTAAAGTTTGATAATCATTGAAGCAATAAAAATCCCTATCCTTTGATTGCTATCACTTTTAACTCATCTTTCGACTTTCACCTCATCAGTGGGGAGTTTGCTGCGATGTACCGGGTGCAAAATCAAGTCTGTCAATTTCGTACGCGAGAACCTTTAAGCCACCGACACCTCCTTCGGACACTTTCCCTACAGTCCAAGTTGTATAGGTCAAAATATTGACTGATTGGCTCTTCGACGAGGGTGCTTTCCAGACACTTGCCGACCAGATCAAAACAATTTTGGCGACCGCCGTTTCTTCTGAGCTTGACTCAAGATCTACAGAATAAATCATATGAGAACCATTAAAATAGCCGCCGATCATTCTGTGATACCATGAATCAGTTGAAGCTCTGTCATTCAATTCAACGCCAGGAAGAATAATTTTGTAGCCTGAATTATCAACATCTAGGACATCTATGAAGTTCTCAATTGCCTCGTGATTATCAATGATTTCATAGAATCGTGTTCCGAGTTCACGAACTTGATCAGCGGTGATTGGAGCCATCGTTTTAAACCAAGAAAGAATGAGTAACTAAAAAAAGAAAACTTCTTAAACGTTATTGATAAGAGAATTTAAAGCCCGATTTTTGTACTAGGCCTTTCATTTGTTCTACCACATCAGTACGTAGTTGAACAAATTGCAAGAGGCGGCTATCACAATCTAGGAAAAATTGAAAATTTACGCCAAATGCCGGATTCTCCCTTTTTCCCATGCTTTTTCAACACCCTTTGCCTCAAGATCTGCAATCAATTGGTCAAGATTTTCAACCATAAAGCCAATCTGTGTCAGACCCTGCACATTTGTATGACCTGGTGGAGTTCCCTGGGGGATTGGACAGGGAACTGAGTCCTCTTGTTGGATCAGTTCTATACCAAAGTCGTGTTTACCCAGATGAATAACACTCGTGCCAAATTCGGGAAAATCAAATCGGAAAAGTTGTTCGAATTCAAGTTTCTCTCTATACCATGCTGCCGCTCTATCGATGTTAGGAGTTGATAATGTTGCGTAAAATAGCTTGAAGGGGATCATTGTTCATTAGTACAAGTTGCGTCTTCTTTGTCTTCATTCTTTCTGCAGGGATAGGCTTTGAGTTGCTCTTCTGACATCGGAGATGGAAGGTGTATGTGCTGTCGATAGCAGTATCAGTAGTCAGGCGATGTTCGTTTAGGCACATTCCATAAAATCCCAAAAAAATAATATAAATCTCCGCTCTTGTGTGTTCTCACCTCTTCTTTCTGCAATCCCATAGCCAGATGAGAATAGTTGCAATCAAAAACGGGATAATTCTGTCTGCTTCAAACCAGTCTGGTATCCAGATTCTCCAAGTAACGATAACTAAGATATCGGCGAGCAAATACCAGCCAAGGGACTTAAAATTCCACTTCATGACGAGAGTTCAACCTTTTTCATACACTAAGATGTAACGGGGCATATGCATTGTAAGCCGCAAAAATATCACATAAATTTAAGAGGGTGTATTGCGTATATATCTACAATATTATTGCCCCCATAGGGGTAAACCTAAAAGCCTAATTGGGCATGATTATGTTAATTAAAAATGGAAAATACCTAGCAAGTATTACTTTGTCGGACTTATTCCTAGCGACGAAGCACATCTGGGGAACTATTGCAACCAATGAACAATTCCCAGAAATCATTGGCTCTATATCTGTACATGTTGCCCCGATATTAACTGCAGTTTTTTTGCTTTAGGTAGACTGGAGTAGGCAACAGTTACGTTGTTGAAGGGTGTTACGATGGTGTTAAATAGAAAATTTAACCCCTCAGAACGGCTGCGATCACAGGATTCTTGGCTTACGTAGTATAATCGGCGTTGATTCGCACATACTGATCCGACAGATCACATCCCCAGGCCTGACCACAGCCGGTTCCATCCCCCAGGCCGAGGCGAATCGGAACGTGCTCTTGCCTCAGAACGTTGCTGGCTGCAGGGCGATCAAAGGCCACGGGTTGGCCAGCCACCATTAGTTGATGCGGACCAATCCAAAGAGCAACCGCATCCGGATCGAAAGACACACCGGAGCGGCCCGCAGCCGCCACGATTCGCCCCCAGTTCGGATCCCGGCCATGGACTGCGGTCTTCACCAGGGACGAACCACAAACTGTGCGCGCCACTTGCAACGCCGCGGCTTCGTCAACTGCACCCTCCACCTGCACCTCAATCAGACAGGTGGCACCTTCGCCGTCCCGGGCAATGGCCTGGGCCAGCTGCTGCATGGCCTGGGTCAGGCCCTGTTCCAGAACGGCATGGTGCTCTTCGGCCAGCGATGGGCCTGCCGCAAAGGCCAGCACGGTGTCATTGGTGCTGGTGTCTCCATCAACGGTGATGGCGTTGAAGGAACGCTGCACCGCACGCTGCACCATCCCCTGCCAGACACTGGCATCGACGCCGACATCGCAACTGAAAAAGCCAAGCATCGTGGCCATGTCGGGATGAATCATTCCCGAGCCCTTGGCCATGCCTCCAATGCGCACCCGGCGCCCCTCCAGCTCCAGTTCCAGTTCCAGCGCCACCTGCTTGTCCACCAGATCGGTGGTGAGGATGGCGTTGGCAGCGGCATCGCCACCCGCGTCATCCAACGCCTCAACCAAAGGCGCCAAACCGGCCAGAAGGGTCGTCATCGGAATCGGCACACCGATCACGCCCGTGGAACAGATCAACACCGACTCCGAATCGACGCCGAGCTGATCAGCAAGCACCTGGGTGGCGCGCTGGCTGTCGACCAGCCCGCGATCTCCTGTGCAGGCATTGGCCTGGCCGGAGTTGATCAACACAGCACGTGCCTGGCCGCCTTGGCTCACGAGGCGATCACGGCAGAGGTCAACACAGGCCGCCCGCACCACTGATGTGGTGAAGGTGCCTGCACAAACCGCCGCCTCCGGGGCCAGAACCAGCGCCAGATCAGGCTTACCCGAGGGCTTCAGGCCGGCAACGATGCCGGCCGCCTGGAACCCATGCGGTGCCGTCAAACCACCCGGGATCGGTTGCCAAGAAGAAGCCATCGCCACCGCTGATCCGCCGCGAGACACTGGGTGCATCCTGCTCCGACACCATGGCGCCTGGCGAGCCGTTCTCGCAACGACGCATCGGACTCACAGGCGGGATTGCCAGCGGCAAGAGCAGCGTGGGCCGTTGGTTGGCGCAGCAAGGGCTGCCGGTTCTGGATGCGGATCAATTCGCCCGAGAGGCCCTCGCGCCCGGTCATCCCGCCACGAACAGCGTGATGCAGCGGTACGGCTCAACGGTCCGGGCGGAGGCAACCGAAGCCATCGACCGAGCTGCCCTGGGGCGCATCGTCTTTCATGACCCCGCTGAGCGGCGCTGGCTTGAGCATCTAATTCACCCGATCGTGCGGGAGCGCTTCGATCAAGCGCTCAGCTTGCATGCCGATACGCCAGCCGTTGTGCTGATGATTCCGCTGTTATTCGAAGCGGGCTTGGAGTCGCTCTGCAGCGAAATCTGGCTGGTCGACTGCGATGAATCCCAGCAACTCGAGCGCTTGATCGCACGGGACGGCCTGAGCCCTAAAGCAGCTCAAGCCCGCATTGCCGCCCAATGGCCCCTGAACCAGAAACGCGGCTTGGCTGACCACGTGGTTGCCAATCAAGGCCATCCAGGAGCCTGGCAACCACAGGCAAGAGAACTGCTGAAGATGAGCCCCACAGCAGAGCTGTGATCAAGCTCACACGCCATGGAGACCGGGATCAAATCCCCAAACGGCAAACCCGCGGACAGTGAAATCAGCCCGATGCCAAGGGCAACTCAGCCAACACACAATCACCATGTCTTTCAAAACCATCACAACCTCATCTCTCGCAATTGGCGCCTTAGCCTTATCCCTTGCTCCTGCCGACGCTCACGCCCAGTCCTTCGTCAAGGACATCTTCGGCGATAAAGGCGCTTGTGATGAAGGCTTTGTCGTCCTCCCTGGCGTCGCAGGCGGTGGCCGCGACTGCAGCGAGGCCATCGATGTCGTCCAAGAGGAAGCCTCTAAAGACCGTCGTCATGACAGAAATTCGCAGCTGATCGGCCTTGGAGGCAATCTCATCACCGGGCTGATTCTCAACAGCCAAAACCAAAAAGCTGAAAATTCCTCTGGCCCTTCAGACGCCGAACTCGCCCTGATCAAGCAACAACATGAACTGGAGTTGTTGAAACTCCAGCTGCAACTCCAGGCCCAGCAGGCCCGACCTGTTCACGGCGCACCCACAACCGTGAACTACGTGCCTGGCTATCCCCAACCCCCCGTGGTCAATCCCGCGGGCTATGGGCCCTACCCCTACCCAGCCCAACCTGCTCAAACCTTCTGACTCTCTACAAACCTCACTGCAGCCCTGACCGTCACTCAGGGCTGCTTTTTCATGCCTTAGCTAACCCAAAAACATCTGCATCGCAGCTGTTTTGATGGCTGTGAGCGAAATCACAGATCGCTGAGAGCACGGTCATCACATCAAACGCCACAGCGAGAGATCTTGAGTTCATGCCCAACACAACATCCCTCACACACAGCGTTAAAACCATGACCTCACTCCGCCTCGCCGCTGCCTCCATCGCTGCCGGCGCTTCCCTTCTCTCCTTCTCCGCTCCCGACGCTCACGCCCAGTCCTTCGTCAAGGACATCTTCGGCGATAAAGGCGCTTGTGATGAAGGCTTTGTCGTCCTCCCTGGCGTCGCAGGCGGTGGCCGCGACTGCAGCGAGGCCCTCGATGTCGTCCAAGAGGAAGCCTCTAAAGACCGTCGTCATGACAGAAATTCGCAGCTGATCGGCCTTGGAGGCAATCTCATCACCGGGCTGATTCTCAACAGCCAAAACCAAAAAGCTGAAAATTCCTCTGGCCCTTCAGACGCCGAACTCGCCCTGATCAAGCAACAACATGAACTGGAGTTGTTGAAACTCCAGCTGCAACTCCAGGCCCAGCAGGCCCGACCTGTTCACGGCGCACCCACAACCGTGAACTACGTGCCTGGCTATCCCCAACCCCCCGTGGTCAATCCCGCGGGCTATGGGCCCTACCCCTACCCAGCCCAACCTGCTCAAACCTTCTGACTCTCTACAAACCTCACTGCAGCCCTGACCGTCACTCAGGGCTGCTTTTTCATGCCTTAGCTAACCCAAAAACATCTGCATCGCAGCTGTTTTGATGGCTGTGAGCGAAATCACAGATCGCTGAGAGCACGGTCATCACATCAAACGCCACAGCGAGAGATCTTGAGTTCATGCCCAACACAACATCCCTCACACACAGCGTTAAAACCATGACCTCACTCCGCCTCGCCGCTGCCTCCATCGCTGCCGGCGCTTCCCTTCTCTCCTTCTCCGCTCCCGACGCTCACGCCCAGTCCTTCGTCAAGGACATCTTCGGCGATAAAGGCGCTTGTGATGAAGGCTTTGTCGTCCTCCCTGGCGTCGCAGGCGGTGGCCGCGACTGCAGCGAGGCCATCGATGTCGTCCAAGAGGAAGCCTCTAAAGACCGTCGTCATGACAGAAATTCGCAGCTGATCGGCCTTGGAGGCAATCTCATCACCGGGCTGATTCTCAACAGCCAAAACCAAAAAGCTGAAAATTCCTCTGGCCCTTCAGACGCCGAACTCGCCCTGATCAAGCAACAACATGAACTGGAGTTGTTGAAACTCCAGCTGCAACTCCAGGCCCAGCAGGCCCGACCTGTTCACGGCGCACCCACAACCGTGAACTACGTGCCTGGCTATCCCCAACCCCCCGTGGTCAATCCCGCGGGCTATGGGCCCTACCCCTACCCAGCCCAACCTGCTCAAACCTTCTGACTCTCTACAAACCTCACTGCAGCTCCACACCACCAAAAAATCACTACAAGCATTCCAACCAATGTCTTTCCGAAAAACTTTTGCACCGATCCTCCTGGCTGCACTCAGCACAGCTGCAGCCGCACACCCCGGCTCCGCCGAAGAAAGTCGCATTCGCATTGAAACCGACAGCACGGAAGCTAGAATAGAATTTTGCGTCACAAAAGAGGTCTGCAAATTCATTCACCTTTCTGGCATGATCCCCGAAACTGCTATCAACGCAGAGGCCAACAAAGAACCCACAAAAGAGAATCAAAACAACAGCTTTATCAAGCAAATCAACGATCAAATCTTTGGCCTGCTTGGCTTTTAAGCTCGGGCCTGTTCAATCAAAGCAACTCAAAAGACAATTAATCATGAACTTCAAACACCTTGCTCTGACCATTCTTCTGCTCAGCCCAGCCCTCACCCTCCCATCTCCTTCTCAGGCTCAGACCGATACCAATGCACCAAAACGAGCACTCAACTTGGCCCGCGATACAGCAATCCGCATGAATGGCGGGCTATCAAACTATCGACCGGGACGCTGCATGTACCGGGGGGTCTCTAACAATCGATGCCTTGCCCAGCGTGATGCCTCTGGATTCATTTTTCACTTCCCAGGCGGACAACCCGGCTGGCAGGAATCCGGGGCGCCGCCAACAAAAGTTACCGTGCTGCGAGTTTCCCCCGATGGACGCTCAATAACGCAAAACATTTACAACGGCCCCCTGTCCCAGTACGCAGGCCCAACACAGCCTCGTTGAGTCAATCATTACGACCGAAGTCGGCGCGAAACCACTTGGTGATCACCCATTTTTGGCCCGCCTCCACTGGCAGGGCCTCATGCAGGGTGAAGTGATTGGGGGTTCCATCGGCCTGGAGGTTATTCCAGGCCAATGCTGTACCAGGCACAGGCGTGAACGAGCGCCCCAGGCGGCGGAACAACGTCTCTCCACCCCGCTCCACAGTGTTGAGATAAACCATCACCGTCCAGGTGCGTTGACCGCCAATGTCGGTGAGAGTGGCGTATTCCTCCGTCCCCGGCGAAAACCAATCTGTGTGTTCCTTGAAGTATTCCCCGGGGTCGTAGCGCTGCCCCTGAATCGGTTCCGAGAGGCGCGGATCCACGCCAAACAAGGCCGCAAAACGCTGATCCAGGTTCGCCGCCATCTGGAGATGGTTCTGGCGCAAGTGACAGGTGCGGCTGGTGCGGTAATCGCTGCTGCCTTGGGTCACCGTTGACGGCTGCAGTGACGCGTTGATGGCGTCGATTACCTGCTCACATTCCTCATGGCTGAGCAGTCCTGGCAGCTCATAGACCTGGGCCAGTGAGGTATCCAACCGCCAGGCGCGAGGCCGGTGATCCGGCCGGGTGAGTGGGGCCTCGAACCAGGCCAACCAATCGGGCGTCGACGACTGAAGGACCGCAACTATCGCCTCGCGCGCGAAGCCCTGCTCAAGGGCCCGCTGCATCAATCCTTCAGGATCACATCCGCGATCACGGTTCTGCAGCAGCCACTCCTTCCAGGCATCGGGAATGGCTGTCGCTCCACTCATCAAACCTTGAGCTTCTTGCTCAGAATCTGGTTAGCGAGCTTGGGATCCGCCTTACCACCGGTCTTCTTCATCAACTGTCCGACGAAGAAGCCCTGCAGCTTGGTCTTGCCGCCGCGGAAGGCCTCCACCTCATCGGGATGGGCCCCCAGCAGCTCATCGACGATGGCTTCGATCGCCGCCGGATCGCTGATAATGCCAAGGCCACGCTCATCGACGATCGCCTTGGGTGAGCCGCCTTTCTCGAGCAGCTCAGGCAAAATCTCCTTGGCGATCTTGCCACTGATCTTGCCGCCATCGATCAGTTGCACCATCTCGGCCAACTTCTCAGGACGGAAGGGCAGTTCGGCATAGCTGAGCCGGTTGCTGTTCACATGGGCAGCGATGTCGCCGGTGATCCAGTTCGCCGCAAGCTTGGCGTCAGCGCCAGCGCCCACAACCGCCTCGAAGTAGTCGGCCATCGGCCGCTCATCGGTGAGCACCCGCGCGTCGTACTGGGAAAGACCAAGCTCATCGGCGTAGCGATGGCGCTTGGCGGCAGGCAGCTCAGGCAATTCAGCGCGCCAGGATTCCCGCTGATCCGCACTCACCTCAATCGGGCCGAGGTCTGGATCCGGGAAGTAGCGGTAATCGCTGGCCCCTTCCTTGCTGCGCATGCTCTTGGTGAGCTGCTTGCCCTCATCCCAGAGGCGGGTCTCCTGAACGATCGGCTCACCGGTCTCGTAGGCCTTGATCTGACGCTTGATCTCGTACTCGCAGGCCTTCTGGATGGCCGAGAACGAGTTCATGTTCTTGATTTCCACCTTCGTTCCGAAGGGCGCATCCGGGCCCCGACGCACGGAGATGTTGACGTCGCAACGCAGGGATCCCTCCTGCATGTTGCCGTCGCTCACGCCCAGATAACGCATGATTCTGCGGATCTCCGAGGCGTATTCCGCAGCCTCGCGGCCCGTGCGCAGATCCGGCTTGCTGACGATCTCGGCCAGGGCCACACCGGCCCGGTTGTAGTCCACGAGCGAGTGGGTGGAACCCGCCAGGCGGTCGCTGCCGGCATGCACCAACTTGCCGGCGTCTTCTTCCATGTGAAGACGCTCGATACCGATGGTCTTCAGGTAAGTGTCCTTGCCTTTTTCAGCGACCTCCACCTCGATACAGCCCTCTTCAGCGATCGGTTCGTCGTACTGAGAGATCTGGTAGTTCTTAGGCAGATCGGGATAGAAATATTGCTTGCGGTCGAACTTGCTGTGTTCAGCGATGTTCAGATTCAGCGCCATCGCTGCCTTCACGGCGTACTCGAGAACCTTCTGATTCAGCACCGGCAGCGTGCCAGGCAACCCGCACACCACTGGATCGATATGGGTGTTGGGTTCATCACCGAAGGTGGTGGAGGCAGCCGTGAAGATCTTGCTGTCGGTTCCCAGCTGCACGTGGGTCTCCAGACCGATCACGGCTTCCCAGGCTTGGTCTTTTGCTGCAGGTGCCGGCATCCGCTGTGAGGGTCTGTCAGAGACCGCAATCCTATGGAAGAGGACTAAACGGCAAGCTGAGAGGCTGCCAAGACGCATCCACCGGCCTCGATCCCGCCATGACCGCCGCTCGCAGCTCTTCTTCTGAACCGGTTCTAGTGCTCGGCGGTGGCCTCATGGGCCTGGCGATCGCCCATCAACTAGCGCGCAAAGGGATTGCCGTCACCGTGCTCAGCCGACGACGCAGTGAAGCCGCGGGGTTTGTTGCTGCAGGCATGCTCGCCCCCCATGCCGAAGGTCTCAGCGGCCCTCTACTGCAACTGGGGCAACTCAGCCTCGGACGAGTGCCGAGCTGGGTGGCCCAGATCGAGGCTGACAGTGGCCTGCCTTGCGGTCTGCGCTCGACGGGCATCGTCGTGCCGTTCCGCAGCGACAAAGAGCGAGACCTTTACCCCACAGCCGCTTTTGGCGAACCACTGGATCGCGAGCAGCTGGAACAGGAACTCCCTGGGCTGGCCCCTGAATGGTCCGCTGGGCTTCTCTTCTCCCAAGACGGACAAATCGACAACCGACGCCAGCTCATGCGAGCGCTGGAGAGCGCCTGTGTCGACCGAGGTGTGCAGTTCCAAGAAGGAGTGGAGGTGCAGGAGCTACTGCAAAACCACGGCCAACTGAAAGGTGTCCGGACGAGGGACTTGGAAGGAACCTTGTCCACCCTCTCTTGCAGCCAAGCCATGCTTTGTAGCGGCGCCTGGAGTGCCCAACTGCTACCGGAGCTTCAGGTGTTTCCGGTGAAGGGGCAGATGTTGTCATTGCAGACTCCTCGAGGTGCTCTGCGGCGGGTGATCTTCGGTCCGGGGACTTATTTCGTGCCGCGAGAAGATGGCCTGGTGGTGGTGGGAGCCACATCGGAACAGAACGCAGGCTTCAACGAAGGACTCACACCCCAGGGGCAAACCACCCTCGAACAGGGCATTGCCGCGTTGCTGCCAGAAGCCATCAACTGGCCGCCGATGGAACGCTGGTGGGGCTTTCGTCCCTGCACACCCGACGAAGGCCCCTTACTGGGTGAGAGTCCGATCGCTGGACTGTGGCTGGCCTGCGGCCACCACCGCAATGGTGTGCTGATGGCAGGAGCAACCGCGGAGTTGATCGCCGATCTGGCCAGTGGTAGTGCACCCCGCAAGGATCTCGCGGCTCTGTTGCCCAGTTTCCGCTGGGATCGCTGGCACTCTGAACCCTAAGAAGCGTTGATTGAGTTTTTCTTTCCGCCCCAAGGGCTGCATGAATGCCATCCCACAGCCATCCTGAAAAGAACCTGGCACTGAACCGCCCAAGGCAGCCATCATTCCAAGCCATGCCGCCCTTCAGCGTCTTCGAGCGCAGCAGTCCGAAACTTCTGAACTGGCTGAAGTCCACAGGAGTGACTGGGACGATCCAAGGCTCCACGCGACTGATTCAGGAAGGAGAGCAGCAGCTAAGGCTCTTGATGCTCCTGGAGGGCGAGCCCACACCAGCTCTTCATCCCATCCTGAGCGGAAGTGCGGACATCCTGGTCACCCTCTCTGAGGTCAACCAAGTCGTCGGGAGCACCCGCCGTGGAGAGTTGTTGAGGGGGAAATGAGTTTGGTACTGGAGGAGCAACATGGGGCCTCAGCAGGCGTGCATTGCCCCGATGGCATGGCTCTGTTGACGATCAATGGCACACTCCTTTTGGCCGAACTGGAGAGCGACCTTTCCCTCCCCTGCCGTTTTGATCGAGGCTTGGCCTGCCTGCTCTCCCAACACAGTCGGGATCAACTCCAACGCTACCGAGGCGTAACCCACAGCCAACAAGCTGAGCTGAGCGAGATCGATCGTCTCGATCTCGCTCAGCTCACAGGCATCAGTCGAGCCGCTCGCCACGTCGACTGGCTCTGCAATCACTTTCAGACCAAGGAGACCACAGAGCCATGAGCTGGGGTGCAGGCAGACAGGAGCCATGGCCTGCCTTGCCCTTTCGGATCATAGAGGGGGAGATGCTGCTCGTCTCCTCTGGCGAGCGCGACTTCGCACTACTGCGTCTGGAAGCTGAACGCATCTATCCAGGCCTGCCAGAGCCGATATCAAGCGAAATCAAACTGAAACTACAAGCCATCCAAACAAGCCGGGTGGAGTTGCTGGCCGATGGCGACGACACAGAGGGCCGTCAGTGGTTAGGACAACGCCTGAGCGAAGAGCTTGGTGAAGAACAAGGTGAAGACGTCTCGCTCCCCCCAAGCAAGCAGGAGTTAATCGAGAAACTGATCGCGCGGCATGGCGTCTCTGACCAGCGTCATCAGACGTTGCTGCAGAGCTATCAACCTCTGAGCCATGGAAGCGAACAGGAGCTGTTCGTGGAAATGGAGATCAGCGGCGCAGACAATCTTGAATCCCCCGACGGTGCAACGCAACAGGGGAAGCACCTGAGCGATCCGGTCTTCAGTGCACTCTCCCTGGTCTGCAGGGATCAAGGCAAGCTGCTACCGCTTCCCTCTCACCTGGCCGATCCGAACCTGAGACGTCGGCTGCAACAACTGCTCAATCGCACGGATCTGTTCGCTCGGGAGGTGGTGATCAATGCGAGCGATCTGAATCACGACTGTGGAGACCTGATCGGTTTTGTCGACGAACAAGACGACCAATCCGAAACACCCGGCAGCATCGTGGTGCTCAAATCCACTGCCAAGGGGTATCGCGCCTGGCTGCCTGGACAGATGTCCAGGCCATTACCGCTACACCAGTGCAGCCCATGGCTCGAGAATCTTTCCCCCCGCATGCTGTCGGTCAGCCCAGCCTTCGGCTCAAAGGATCAGAGCACTCTTGGATTGCTGCGGTTTGCCTATGGCAAGCCACGCCACACCACAGCGTTCGTGATCGGCGGACTCCTGCTTGGAGTGATCATCGGCTTCCTTCTGGCAATCGGCAGAGACGTTGGAGCCGCCCGTTGGATTTTCGGCATGGGGATTGCCGGACTGCTCACCGGCACCACTCTGGGATTCCTCAGTGGGGGCTTCCGCTTGGGAGTTGGCGTGATGCTGCTCTCCACCCTGCTTTCCCTTCTCACCCCAACGTTCAACACGGTGATCACCAACCAGGCTCTTCCCGATCGAGACCTGGGCCTGCTGCTCCAGATCAGCCTGATCCTGGTGGCAGCAGGCATTGCCCGCGTCTGCTTCGAATGGGTGCAAACCAGGGCCGTTCAACTCAGCCAGCAAAGGGGTGCCGCCCGCTCGCAACTGGCCGGCATGCACCGCCTGCTGCGCCTGCCAACCGACTTTTTCCGAACGCGAAATGTTGGTGACTTACAGCTGCGCTTTGGTGCTCTCGACGAACTACGCGCTGAGATCCAACAACTTCTGGAGGGAGGGCTACTGCGGCTGGTGCTGACCAGCATCTACATCCTGTTCATGCTGCGCATCAGCGTGAAGCTGACAGCCTTAGCGCTGGTGGTAGCCGCGTTGATCCTCCTTCCCACTGCGCTGATTGGTCTGCAGTCGAGGCCTTTGCAACGACAACAGGAAGAAGCGGAAGGTCAGGCACAAAGCCGAAATCTGGAACTGCTCGGTGCTGTAGCCAAGCTGCGCCTGGCCGGCGCTGAACAGGCTGCGGCCCGATGGTGGGGTCAGGAATTCCAGAAGATCGTCAATCTTGAAAATGCACTTGATGCCAAGGAAGCCAGTGCCTCCCTGCTGAAGGCGGTCATGCCCAACCTCGGCACCTTGCTCATATACATCGTTGTAACGCGATTAATCGCTGAGGCAGCCAATGCTCCGACCCTGAATGCGCCGAACGTGGGACAACTCCTCGGCTTCTTCTCGGCATTTGGCACCTTCATCGGTGCGGCCGCCGGCTTCGCCGGACTGTTGATTGGCGCCTTCGACATGCCTGTGATCTACGAACGGGCCCGACCGATCCTCCAAACCGAACCAGAAACTGCCGAATTGCTTGAGGAAGCAGGCGTTCTGCAAGGCCACGTACAGCTTGATCGCGTGAGCTATCGCTATGCACCAGAGCTACCGCTCGTGCTGGATGGCGTGAGTCTCGAGATCAAAACGGGGGAGCAACTCGCCATTGTTGGCCCCTCGGGGTCAGGTAAATCCACTTTGGTTCGCCTGCTACTGGGCTTCGCAGCCCCGGAAGACGGTGAAATCCGTTTCGATGGCCAACCGCTCAACGGTCTAAGGATCGACAGCGTGCGGCGACAGATCGGAACGGTGCTCCAAACGAACACCCTCTTCAACGGCACCCTGATGGAAGCGATCGCAGGCGGCAGCGTGATCGATGAACAGGAGGCATGGCACGCGGCCGAGCTAGCAGGCCTGGCCGATGAAATCAGGGCCATGCCAATGGGCATGCAAACCATGGTTCCGGAAGGAGGCGGCACTCTTTCGGGCGGCCAGCGACAACGGGTCGCAATCGCGCGGGCCCTCGTACGTCAGCCCAGAATCCTGATTTTTGACGAAGCCACCAGCGCCCTCGACAACCGCACTCAGGCGATCGTCACGCGCAGCCTTGCATCACTCTCCATCTCCCGGATTGTGATCGCCCATCGCCTTAGCACGATCCGACAGGCTGATCAGATCGTTGTCCTCGCGCAGGGCCAGGTGCAGGAGCAGGGCAGCTGCGACACCCTGATGCAAGCCAAGGGGCTGTTTTCCCGGATGATGGAACGGCAGATCACATGAGCCTCTTCCGCAAAAAAGCACTGGATGCACTGTCCAGTCCTGAACAACTCGATCAACCGCTGCGACTGCTTCGTCCAGGTCAGTGGTTGCTTCTCCTTTCCCTGGGTGGATTCTGTCTCACGATCGCAATCTGGTCCATTTTTGGCCGACTGCCCGTGCGGATCAGCGGCAAGGGAGTGCTGATCCGCACCAACAGTCTCATGGTGGTTCAGAGCGAATTAGCTGGCCGAATTCTTGAACTGAATCAGGCGATCGGAGATTGTGTGCAGCGCGGCCAATTGATGGCAAGGGTTGACCCCGTCAACCAGGAAGTCACCAAACAGGAAGCCGAACGGCAACTGGAACAACTCATCAATCAAGACCAACACGAAGACCAATTGGGAGCGATCCGAATCCGACAACAAGAGTCAGATATCGCGCGCATCAAACACCTGGCCGAATTAGGAGCGATGTCAATCGATAAACTCAGCGAACGCCAAAAGGAACTCAGCAGCCTGGTGGATTCCCTCGAAGCCCGCAATGGTCAGCGGGAGCAACAGATCCTGCAACAACGAGCCAAGGTCGAAGCGCGCAATGAGGAAATCGCACGAATCGCCCAGATCCGCGCTCCAATCGACGGCTGTGTGATTGATCGCAACGTTCACAGAGGCGAGGTGCTGCAACAGGGCACCACTGTGTTCACCATCGAGGCCAATCCAGGGCAAGCCCCGCTGGAAAGTCTGGCTTTCTTCCCTGCTGGAGATGGCAAACGCCTGAGCGTGGGCCAACGGGTACGTATCAGCCCGACCAGCACCAAACAACAACGCCACGGTGGAATCGAAGGCAAGGTCCTCAGCATCCGACGACTACCAGTGAGTGACAATGCCCTGACCAAACGTCTAGGGCTCGAGTCCCTACTCGACGCGATAAGGATCGATCCAAAGGGACCGCTGATTGAAGTCCAAACCTCTCTACAGAGAGATCCAGCCACCATCAGCGGCTACGACTGGGGTGGTGGCCCAGGACCAGCCATGCAACTCACCACAGGAACACCGACAGAGGTTCGGGTTCTCGTGGAAGAACGGCGCCCGATCAGCTACGTGATCCCGATCCTGCGGGATCTCACGGGGATCTACTGATGGTGCGAACGCCCACGGTTCTGCAAATGGAGAACACCGAGTGCGGTGCTGCCTCCCTGAGCATCATGTTGCAGCACCACGGGCGCTACGTTCCCCTCACCCAACTGCGCGAGATGTGTGGCGTCTCGCGAGACGGAAGCGATGCAGCCAATCTCATCCGTGCGGCCCGCCGCCTTGGGATGGAGGCCAAGGGATTCAAAAAAGGACTAACGGCTCTGGAAGAGTTGAAGCCGCCGGCGATCCTCTTCTGGGAGTTCAATCATTTTCTGGTGTTCGAGGGATTTCGTGGCGATCGCGTCGCCCTCAACGACCCCGCCCTTGGCCGCCGCAGCGTTAGTCGAGAGGACTTCGACCGCAGCTATACGGGCATCGTCCTGACGATGGAACCTGGGCCCGATTTCAAACGCGGCGGAAAAGCTCCGTCGGTCTGGCCGATCGTGCTGCGGCGCCTCGGTAGCGAACCGAGCGCGGCTCTGTTCATCCTGATCGCCGGGCTTCTGCTGATTCTGCCGCAGCTAGTGATGCCGGTCTTCGCACAGATCTATCTGGACGAGGTAATAGGCAACAACATGAACCAATGGCTCAAACCAATGCTCTGGGCGATGGCCCTGAGCATTGGGGTGCAAGTCGTGCTCCAGCACTTGCAACTGGTGGGGACCCGCCGGCTGGAAAAGCGCCTGACCCGGCGTTTCGCCATTGGCTTCGAGCATCAAATCCTCGCCCTACCTGAACGCTTCTACAGCCAGCGCCATGCATCGGATATCGCTGGTCGGATGGAGATCAACGCCAGCATCGCCGAGTTCATCGGAGGACGTCTGATCCCGATGGTCACTGGCTTGTTGCTGCTGGTGTTCTATCTCATCCTCACCTTTCTCTACAGCCCATGGCTAGGTGTACTGATCATCAGCACAACCTCCATCAACGCGATCGTGGTGCAACTCAACCTTCGCACCCAAAAGGATGCCAGCCTCACGCTGGAGAAGGATGCAGCCAAAAGCGGTGCCGTGGTGGTGAGTGCCATGCGCGACATCGAAACGATCAAGGCTGCTGCAATCGAACACGATGTATTCCGCCGCTTTGCGGGATACCAGAGTCGACTGCTCAACACCCTTCAGGCCATTCAACTTCGCAATGCAAAATTGCGACTAGTTCCCAACGGTCTGACCACATTTAATGAGGTTGCCGTCCTCCTTCTGGGCTTTCTTCTCGTCATCCGGGGAGACCTGACTTTGGGCATGCTTCTGGCCGCCCAAACCATTGCCTTCAGCCTGAAAGGGCAAATCGAGAGTTTGATCGGGTTCGTGCAGGATCTACCTGAATTTGAAGCAGGTGTTCTCCGACTCGAGGATGTTCTCGAACAACCACGTGATCCGTTAATTACAAATGCTTCAGGCCAGGATCAAGCAAACACACCAACTCGCTTAAGTGGACGCATCGAGCTCCAGCAACTGAGCTTCGCATTCACCACAATCCAAGCCCCGCTGATCAACAACCTTTCTCTCACGATTGAGGCAGGGATGCGGGTTGCCCTTGTCGGCAGTAGCGGCAGCGGTAAAAGTACGCTGGCCAAAATACTGGGAGGCCTGCATCAGCCCAGTACAGGAGAGCTGCTCTTCGACGGCCATACGTTGCTCTCCATCCCGCGTGCGGTGGCCGTCAGCTCACTGGCAATGGTGCAACAGGACATCCAGCTCTTCGGATGCAGCGTGCGCGACAACCTCAGTCTCTGGAATCCAGAGATCAATGAGCGCGAACTGCTGACGGCATGCGGGGATGCGGAGATTCTCGACGTAGTTCGCGGCCTGCCCAATGGACTCGATACTGTGCTCAGCGAAGGCGGCCGCAACCTTTCAGGAGGGCAACGTCAACGACTTGAACTGGCCCGAGCCTTAGTCACCAACCCCAGCATCCTGATCATGGATGAAGCAACGTCCGCTCTAGACGCCGATACTGAGCAAAAGGTGATTGCAAACCTCGCCCGCCGTGGATGCACACAAGTGATTGTGGCTCACCGGCTGAGCACAATTCGCGATGCCGACCTAATCCTAGTCATGGATCAAGGAAACATCCTTCAACAAGGAAATCATGAACAACTTATTACGGAAACATCAGGCCTCTACACGCAATTACTGATGGATTCACAGTAAACAAGAAAAGGCAAATTGCCGAGAAAGCCGACAACACACGCAAGAGAAGCATAGATACGGCAGCAGCAACCGTCGAAATAGACCGGACAGTAGAAGCGTCTACAAACGAAGAGCTAAAGAGATTACAACTCTCTACACACGAGGGAAAGAGCCACCATCTGATGAAGCTGCAAGGCCTTTCCTACAGGCTGAGGGCGAACGCAGATAGCAAAAAGTAAATCGATATGAAGCCTCATGGCCAATTTGCGAGCCTCTGGCTAAATGGACACTAAGCGAAGATGTGAGCAGCATCAACGCAAAACGTGACCCACATCACCGCGACAGGGTCATAAAGGGTAGAGAATTTAATCAATCACATCAACACCATGAGCACAAATCATAAAATCTCGAAGAAGGATATCGAAGAATTAAACTATCCAGATTTTGTAGCCTTCATCAATCAGAAGAACACTCCGCCTGGAGGAGAAATAACAACCACCGCATGGACAGAGAATGGATGCATCAACAAAGATAGCCACATTCTTGATTTAGCATGCACCACCGGATTTTCATCAAGAACAATATCCCTGAGCACGGGCTGCAGCGCTGACGGCATAGACATCTCTAGCAAAGCAATTAAAGGAGCCCAGCAAGAAGCAGAAACAAATAAGCTGAACCGCTTAAGTTACCAAGTAGCTGATGCATGTAATCTTCCATTTAAAGAGAAAACATTCACTCACGTTCTAGGCGGATGTAATTTCAGCTTTATCCAAGATAGAGAAGCAGCACTCGGGGAATGTGCGCGAACACTCCGCACAAAAGGGATACTTTGTATTTCAAGCTTTTATTACACAAAAGAACCCCCAGAAGAGCTACTGGAAGAGGTGTATCAAGCCATTGGATTCAAGCCAAATCCCGAATGGACGGCAGCATATTGGGACAAACTCTTCTCTAAACAATTTCACAAGATGTGGGAAGAACATTATGAGCTACCAACATACGACAAAATAATGGTCGAGAAGCTAATCAAGCAGCAAATCTACACCCAAGAGCTTAGGGAGAAAATCAAAGACAACGATATTTTAGACGCCTGCTACGCAAAACTGCTGAGAATAAGATCAACACTGAATAAACATCGAGACTATCAAGGCTTCTGCATTCAAATCTGGACAAAGAAATGACAGAGCCAACACTCTCTGAGATCACTGCGAAAATCAGAGATTCGGAAACGGGGCCTTTTTATCTTATCGACTTTGACGGAATAGAAAATTCGATCATGCGCCTGAAATCAGCATTCGATGCAGATTTCAAAAAGGTCAGGCTAGCGTATTCATTTAAAACAAATAGCCTACAAGCCATTACAACATTCATGCATTCAAAATCAATGGGGGCCGAGGTCGTGAGTGGCCAAGAATTGGAATGGGCACTATCCGATAACTTTGAGCCGAACAATATTTACTTCGATGGACCTGTCAAATCAAAAAAGGAGCACAAAAGAGCTGCGGAGCTAAACGTAAATATTCAGGTCGATTCAGTACAAGAATTAATCGATCTGCTTGAGATCACATCCGATCCAAGCAAGCTAAAGGTAGGTGCGCGTCTAAGCATGCCCTATAAAAACAAAATAAACTCAAGGTTTGGACTGACAAGGAGTGAATTCAAAGAAGCAACGACGATCATGAAGCGTACAGGAATATCCTTTTCAGGCCTTCACCTGCATAGTGGTTCAAATATTACCAATATAAATCAATACCGAGAAAGTATCATGTCATGCATCGATTGCATAACGGAGACTTGGCATGAATTATCCTGGATTGATTTTGGAGGAGGGTTTCCAGCAAATACAGCACTAGCGAATGAGAGTGAGGAACTACCTACGCCTGAAGCATTCTCTAGTTGCATCAAATCAATTATCTCGAAGAAAAATCTGAGCCTCAACAATAAAACGGTTGTGATTGAGCCAGGCAGGTGCTTAGTTGAGGACAATGGACTCTTGCTGGCTAGAGTAGAGCAGATCAAGAAAAGAGAAGATAGGAATATTGTCGTCACAAATGCTGGGTTAAATTTAGTAAAATCAATGCACTCATGGTATCACCCGGTGATTTTTTTGAGGCAAGAAATTGATGAGGAGCAGAGTACCCCATACGAAGTTTATGGCTGCAACTGCTTTGAATCAGACTTAATAATTGATGAGCTTGAAGGCCCCCCCTCGGACTTAAGAATAGGAGATTGGATCGCAATTGGTTCAACCGGGGGGTATGACATGCAAAATTTCAATGCCTGGACTCAACCCTACCCATCAATCTACGGCTCATCGAGAGAAGGCATAAAGAAGCTGAGTGGATGCTTAAGCCCGAGGCAAATGAGACAGAATCAACACAGATAGAGAGATATTACTTTGAGAGATAAAGCCACTACTTCTGAATTAATTGTTGAAGAAGGGATCATCCTAAGGGGCCTAATGCAATGGGACTCAGAAGAATTATACAATCTAGTTAGATCAAACTATCAATACTTAGCGGAATGGTTGCCTTGGGTTCCAAGCGTGAAGTCACAGACAGACAGCTCGAGTTTTATTAGACACCAACAGGAGGAGATGCAAAAACAAAATGAGATCACCTATGGCATCTTTGTTCAGGGAAGACTTTCGGGATGTATTGCAACCCATACTATTGACTGGGGCAATAAAAAAACATCGATCGGCTACTGGATTGGTGAAGAGTACTCCGGCAAAAAACTGATGCAGAAATGCAGCAAGAAATTCATCGAGCACCTGTTCGAAGAGGTTAGGCTCAATCGAATTGAGATTCGATGCGCAGAAAACAACATCGCCAGTAGAAAAATCGCCGAAAAGCTCTTGATGAGAAGAGAAGGCCTCCTAAAGGAAAGTGAATGGATCAAAGATCGCTATATCGATCACATCGTCTATGGATTAACCAAAAGAGAATACAGAATGCAAGGCAGGAATTCCTAGCGTAGCAGGATTTTTCTAGACATCAGCATCTAATAGCTAGATATAGCATGCAAAATATAAGAATGAAGAGGGACTAGACCAGTTGGGATGTGATCAACATCACAGACCCCCTTGATCAACATCAACACATCACTTCCACACTTCGATGATCCTATAGACAAGCTGATCAACAGCTTGATCTTCTCTCACATTCTCTGAAAATGACTCAACCTAACGACCGTCAACTCTCTAATGAAGAGCTCTCTGACGTTGCTGCTGGCCTCTTCCGCCGCACGTTCTTCAAACCACGCACCTCACGCAAAACACTCCTACAACCCAAGCGACTCGACAAAGTGGCTAAAAATCAACTCTGGGCTGACATGATGAATTGATCGCTCTCGCGATCATTCATCTCCTCGATCTCAGCTACCGCTGTTGCTCTCTTTTGTTTAGAGCAGCAGCGGTAGCTTTTTAGTCGCTCATTTCACCATCTTTGATCAACATCACAGACCCCCTTGATCAACATCAACACATCACTTCCACACTTCGATGATCCTATAGACAAGCTGATCAACAGCTTGAACTTCTCTCACATTCTCTGAAAATGACTCAACCTAACGACCGTCAACTCTCGAATGAAGAGCTCTCTGACGTTGCTGCTGGCCTCTTCCGCCGCACGTTCTTCAAACCACGCACCTCACGCAAAACACTCCTACAACCCAAGCGACTCGACAAAGTGGCTAAAAATCAACTCTGGGCTGACATGATGAATTGATAAAAAATCACTAAATAGCAAACAGCTAATTACAATAGTTAAGCCACTCCAAAACCATTATGCAATTACAACTTAAGAGATCAATCTCAATTAGACAAGATCGTAACGGTGGGTTGACCTTTGGGATGGCACCACCACGACACTTTATCCTGGAAAGCCCACCACCCTTTCTTGCCCTTCTTCTAGAGATTCTAAATAAGCCACAATCTCTAGAAGAAGTAATTGAAAAATTAACACAGGAAAACCAGAACTGGAAGCCAAGTGAAATCAGCCAGATATGGCAAGAATTAATTGACCTAAATATTCTGGAAGAGCCTAGAAAGGCTGGAAGATATGACCGTCATGAATTATATTATGATATTTTCAATGTCAATCGCGAACACTATGGCTGTCTGGCAGAAAAGAAGGTTGGCTTAATTGGAGCCGGCGGGATTGGATCCACCTGTGCACTGCTCCTTGCCGCCGCAGGTATTGGAATTCTTTCACTGGCAGATGATGACCTTTTAGAGGAAACCAATCTACCAAGAGTCGTGCTACTAGAAGAGCAAGACATTGGCCTGCCTAAAATAGACCAGATCAAAGAGAGAATCAATGCCAGAAATAGCGCCACAATCATTGAAGCAACTCGGTCAAAAATTAATGGCCCAGACGATATTCTGGCATTCTTCGGAAATTGCGATGCTTGGATATTATCAGCAGATACTCCAACTCAGCTCATTCAAGAATGGACAAATGCAGCCTCTCTAGATACCAATACACCCTATATTTCAGCTGGGTACGCTGAAATCAATGGAATGGTAGGCCCTTTTATAATTCCCGGCGAAACACCGTGTCATCAGTGTAGGATTCTCCAGGGGAATGTTCCATCTGGCCGGCAAATCAATAAGAAAGTACAAGCAACATCTTATGGACCTCTGAACACGATTGTTTCCGCAATGGCAGTGAATGAGGTAATCAGATACCTTCTTGGTCTTGATATAGCAACAAAAGGTACTCAAATTATATTGAATTCGAGCAACTACAGCACGACATTTGAGCCTCTCACATTTGCACCAGATTGCAGATGCCATGCTTAAACAATAAAAGCTATCCCTGTATTGATTTCAACCCTCTAGGAACATGAGATATCTCCTATCTTTGATTCAGCTTCACGATTCTAAAAAATACCAAGCATCTATCTTCGGAAGATTCTTGAATTGCTCTTATATGCATTTTGACTTAAAATCTTATCCATTTTAGCCTCGGAATCAGTCCAGCCATGCTCAATCGCTATCATAGAGAATGTATACCTGTGAAAATTAAATGCTTTCAATATTTCAAGTTCGCCACCCTCAACATCAATTGATAAAAACTCGATGTGAGCTGGAGCACAATACTTATCTAGAAGGTCTATTAGGGATAAGGTAGGAACCTTATGGCTTGTATTTTTAATTCTCCTATTAGATATTGCCCCCTTTTTTAGATACTTTTTTTGTGTAGACAATTCACCATCAGTGCAATCAATAAATTCCACATTTGTATTGCTTTTTCCTGTAATACAGGAGCCGTCAATCAAGCATTGTGGTCGATTGATTCTCAATTAATAATTGACTCTTTTGCAAGGCTCTACAAGAAGACCAGTCCAATTAAACTCAGATTCTAGCAATAAAGTATTACTATGATCAATACCATCGTACGCACCAAATTCAACAAAATAACCGTTTTCCTTATAATTCAATTGATGCAAGCAGATTAGATCAGCTCCAATTTGTGAATTTGATTTGATCAGCAAGTTAATCAAATCTGCTTGACGGCTCGAGGATATTTCATTTCCTTTATTACTGGCAATTTAAAGCCCATTCTAGCCAATGACAAGAGTCTTTCAAAATAATCAATATCAATCACCTTAGCTTGACTTAAATGAGCAAAATAGGCAGATATTGTCCGAAAAATTTTCTTTATCATCACGTAAACATGAATATATTGAATATTTTAGCGATGGACAATAGAATTTCAACAGATTGTTGCATTTGATCCTCAATGCCCAGGGTGTCTGCCATCTATTGTGATGGATCTAGAGGCTAGTTCTTTGAATCAATACCTAGCTCGATTGTTTTACTTGGAATCGCAGATTGTATCCGAATGACGGTTTTGAATTGGCATGAGCAAGATCCAGCACAACTTTCATCATCAATAAGCCCTTGATCCCTCCAGCACAATTGAATCTCTCTACATGAAATCTACGTCAAACATGCTGACAGCAAGATCATTACTATCTTCCATGACCATCCCTGCCTGAATAATAGTGGAAAGACTCGAGATCGTTTCAGTGGTGCAAAGCTCGTCTGAAACTTCAGGCTTATCAAACTTCAGTAGGGCAGTCATCAGGAATCGGCCACGTCAACTCATAACCTGCCTCGAGCCCGCTCTGAAATGCGCATGAGCAGAGGATCAAGCAGCAGAAGCAACCTCGAGGCCTGTAGAAATCAATAAACAATCTGTCAAACGGACCCAAGGATCTGTGGTTGTACCCAGAGCATCGTGGCTAACGCTTGAGCCCCATCGGTGTCGCCGATTGGTCCTGGTGATGGAGCAGGGATGGAGCCAATGCCTGGCTGCTCAACGCGTTGACACCGCAAATAGGTTGACGCCGGCCTCCTCCAAACGGCACTGCGTTGTGCCGGGAGCGAAGCCCGCAGCCTCCGCCAGCCGCTCCATGTCGCCTTCATCCCGATGGATGAGTCGCCAATCGAGCAGATGATCCATCAATACGCGCGTGGGGTTGCTGATGTGAAAATTGCCCAGGATGGAGCGCCCTCCTGGGGCCAGGCAGCCACGCATCCAGGTCTGCAAACGCGTAACAATTCGATCATCGAAGTAATCAATCAAGCCGATGGAATAGATCAGGTGCTGGGGTTCCAGCTCCAGCTGCTGACGGCCGATACAGAGATGCAGCAGGTTGCGGCGTTCCAAGCGCACCACCGACTCCAGCCCCTCGCGAATCAACCGCTCACGGACGAACTCCAGGGCCTGCTGATCCACATCCACGAGGGTTAAGCGCACCTGGGCAGGCAAATCGTGATTGTGCAAGAGGATGTCGAACACTTCCGCAGCCGGGCCGCAAGCCAAGCTTGTCACCCGTAAGGGCCTCTGATCCGTGAGGGTGAGAGCCCGCTGCAACTCCTCACGCAACAGCCCTCGCCGGTTGCGCACAGCCCGCGCCGCCGGCTGATTAAGAAAACATCGGTCCAGCAGAGTGCCCAATTCCCCTGCTCTGCCAGGCTCGTCGGCATACATCCAAGCAATCGTGAGGAAATCCCCCGCATAGCCCCTCGGCTTGCGGTACATCCGTTCTGCGGAGCGGGTCAGCAGCAGATAGGGCAGCAGTTCAAGGCGCAACGCCTGGAGGGCAGCAGTGTCAGGCGCCGGAGTCCCTCCCGAGAGTGGCGGAAACAGGCTGCCGGTCAGACACACCTAGGTGTCGAAGGCAGTCATCAAATCGCTTCTCAGCACTGGATCGGGGCTGCTGCGGCGTAGATCCACCTCCACCGCAGCCGCACATTGCTTAAAGCGCTGCACGGCCGCAGCCAAAGGTTCGGGCATCAACGAAGCAGCCCCGTGTCCGGCCACGCCGTCGCCCATTTGAGAGTGGGTCTGGAGCAACAAGCGCTGGGCATTGATGGCTGCCAGAGCTCGAAACAGCCTCTGCCCCTGGGCGGGATCTCCCTCCATCAAGGTATCAAGACCCTGGCGAGACAACCGCAGAGCGTCGACAGACTCCAGGGCAATCACACTGGCGCGCGCCACACCGTCGAGCAGATAAGAGATGTCACCGAGCACGCTGCCTGGACCCAAGAGCGGCCCCTGAGCATCAACCAAATCGGCCCATTGGGCCTGCACCACACCCGACGAAATCAGGAGCAAGCCATCGGCTCCCTCGCCTTCCTGCACCAGTCATTCTCCTGGAGCAAAGGTACAGGGCTGAACATCCGCGAATGCCTGATTCACCACCCCTTCGAGGGCCTGCAACAACAGCAGCGATTCAGCATTCAAAACAAAACCCCCGGGACTTCGTCCCGAGGGTATGCAGAGCAGAACGAACCGTCAGCCGATCAGCCTTCGACGCGCCAGCCCTGGTCGGAAGGGCTCCAGTCGTTCAGCTCGGAAGCTTGAAACCAGAGGCCGATTTCAAACTGGGCGGTTTCGGCAGCATCAGACCCGTGAATGACGTTGCGTCCGATATTGACCGCCAGGTCACCGCGAATGGTGCCGGGTTCAGCTTCTAGGGGCTTGGTGGCACCGATCAGCTTGCGGGCGCTGGCGATCACACCGTCGCCTTCCCACACCATGGCCACCACAGGGCCCGAAGTGATGAAGTCGACCAAACCAGCGAAGAAAGGACGCTCCTTATGCACGCCGTAATGCTGCTCAGCCAATGCCCGGCTGGGGGTGATCTGCTTCAAGCCCACCAGCTTGAAACCCTTGCGCTCAAAGCGGCCGAGGATTTCGCCCACCAGCCCGCGCTGGACACCATCGGGCTTGATGGCGATGAACGTGCGTTCGGCCATGGATTCGTGTAATCAAAAAGCGCCGCCATCGTCAACGCTGGCCACCCCGCTTGGCAAGCACAGGCCTTGGGCCGTGCGGGGAATGTCCCTAGATTCCGGCCATCCACTTCACGCAAACACAAGTGTCAGACAGCGAACACTGGTCGATTCAGGACAGTGCTGCGCTGTACGGCCTCGACCGCTGGGGCGATCCGTATTTTTCGATCAATGGGCGCGGACACATCAGTGTTCAACCCCAGGGAGATCGCGGCGGCAGCCTCGATCTGGTGGATCTGGTTTCAGAGCTGAAAAGCCGCAACCTGGCGCTGCCACTTCTGATTCGCTTCGACGACATCCTCGAAGACCGCTTGGAGCGGCTCCACGCCGCCTTTGAACGCGCCATCGCGCAGTACAGCTACGCCGGCCGGTACCAAGGCGTTTTTCCGGTGAAGTGCAACCAACAACGCCATGTTGTGGAGGAGTTGGTGAGCTGCGGCAAGCGCTGGAACTTTGGGCTGGAAGCAGGCAGCAAGGCGGAGTTGCTGATCGCCCTCTCACTGCTGGACGACCCCGAGGCGTTGTTGATCTGCAACGGCTACAAAGATCGGCTCTACATCGAGACCGCCATCCTGGCGCGACGTCTGGGACGGCAGCCGGTGGTGGTGATCGAACAGCCGGACGAAGTGGACCGGATCATTGAAGCCAGCAAGAGCCTGGGGGCAGCGCCCTACATCGGTGTGCGGGCCAAGCTCTCCAGCCGCAGCACGGGGCGCTGGGGCAGTTCGGTTGGCGACAAGGCCAAATTCGGCCTCTCCATTCCCGAGTTGCTGGCAACGGTGGAGCGGCTGCGGGACAACAATTTGCTCCAAGATCTGCGCTTGCTGCACTTCCACATCGGCAGCCAGATCAACGACATTGCCGTGCTTAAAGACGCTCTCCAAGAGGCGGGACAGATCTATGTGGAGCTGACCCGACTCGGGGCCCCGATGGGGTTCCTCGATGTGGGTGGTGGACTCGGCATCGACTACGACGGCAGCCGCACCGCGTCTGCAGCATCCACGAACTACTCGCTGCAGAACTACGCCAACGACGTTGTGGCCACGGTGCGGGAATGCTGCGAACCCAATGGTGTTGCGGTACCCACGCTGGTGAGCGAAAGCGGCCGTGCCATTGCCAGCCATTTCTCCCTGCTGGTGTTCGACGTTCTGGGAAGCAGCTCACTGCCGGCATCGGTTCCCAAAGCCAGCGGAGATGAACCACTGACCGTTCGCAACCTGCGGGACACCCTCGCCACGATTCAGGAGTTATCGGCAACCACGGATGCGCAGTTGGTGCGGCTGCAGGAAGCCTGGAACGACGCCTTGAAGTTCAAGCAGGATGCGCTGGCCGCATTCCGGCTCGGTTACATGAGTCTGCCCGACCGCGCCACCGCTGAACAACTGACGTGGGCCTGTGCCGATGGGATTGCCCAGCGACTGCCCCAGGATCAAGCCATTCCTGAGGAGCTCGCAGCCCTCAACAAGGCTCTGGCTGGAACGTATTACGCCAACTTGTCGATCTTTCGTTCAGCACCAGACACCTGGGCCATCGATCAACTGTTTCCGGTGGTGCCCATCCAGCAGCTGGATCAACGACCGACCCGACTGGCCAACCTCGCCGACCTCACCTGCGATTCCGATGGACGCCTCGATCGCTTCATCGGAGACGGACAACCAAAGCAACTTTTGGAGCTCCACGAGCTCGACGGTGACAACCTTTATCTGATCGGCTTGTTCCTCAGCGGGGCGTACCAAGAGGTGATGGGCAATCTGCACAACCTGTTTGGCACCACCAATGCCGTGCACATTCGCCTCAGTCCAGGAGGGAGCTATCGCATTGACCACGTGGTGCGGGGCGACACCAATGCCGATGTGCTGGAGGCCATGGAGCACGACCCCCGTACCTTGCTGGAGCGCTTGCGGGTGGCGGCGGAAGCGGCCATCAACAACGGCCAGCTCCGCATCGATGAGTCAAGACGTCTGCTGGATCACCTCGAAAGCAGCCTGCGACAAACGACCTACCTTCAAGACTGAGGCAACAGCCCCCGCTTCACGAGTGGCTTGAGATCCGCCAGCTGCAAGCCGCCTTCATCCGTCACGATCACTGTGCCCCGCGTTCGCAGCTTGCTGAGCGTTCTGGAAGCTGTTTCTCGGGCCAAACCTGCGATCAGAGCAATCTCCTTCTGCGCCAGTGGTGGGATCACGGCGGTGGGCTGCGCCTCAGGCCCGGACTTACGCGCCAGATAAGCGAGGGCGTCGAGCAATCGTGTTGTGGCATCAGCACTCTGCAAAGCAAAGCGCTGATTCAAATCACGCAGACGAGAGGCCTCTAAACGAGCCAAGGCGAGGGCAAAGTTCGCCTGCTGCTGCAACAGAGTTGCAAATGGTGCCGAGCGAAGCTTGACCAAATGCAGTGGCGTCAGAGCGACTACATCAGCGGAGCGAGCCGAGCCATCGAGAACGGCCATCTCGCCGAATACATCGCCATCCCCGAGCAACGACATCACCACCTCGTCGCCATCAGCGGTGTAGGTACGCACCTTGGCCAAACCGGATCGAAGCAGAAAAACTGACTCGCCCCAGTCCTGCTCCATAACAATCAGCTGATCCGCCTGATGGCTCGTCTCACGATGTCGATCCAGAAGAAGCATGCGCTGCTCATCAGCCAAGTCGGCGAACAAAGAAGTGGAGGCGAGGTCCTCGGGGGTGAGCGCAGACATGATTCAGAAATGAAATGCGGGTACGACGCGACAAGCACCAACATCAGGATGGCCATTTATCTACAGAAGTAGATCGCACACCAACAGCTCTGACAACACATCCGCAAGCCATCTTGAAGTGACGTGCTCTTTCAACAGGCCGCTCCCACTGAACGGCTGCTGTCTATGCCAATGAACTCTCAAGTGGAATGGCATTGAACGGGAATCACCTCCACAGTGCAAGTCTCAGAAAAGCCATGAAACGGTCACACCATTTCGAATGGATTCGACGTTTTGGCCCAACGCTGCTGCTCAGCGGATTGGTCCTCACGGTCGGGGGAGTCGGTAAGGAGCGGTTAAGCCAACTTGACCTGCGCTTTGCTGACTGGGTCCAAGAAACCCGAGGGCCCCGAAATGCACCAAAAGGAGTGGTGATCGTTGCGATCGACGACTTCAGCCTTCAGCAAGCTGCCAACGCCGACCTGAGCCGTGACCCTCTGCTCCAAAACCTGAACCAATGGCCTTGGCCAAGGAGGGTGCACGTGAAAGTGTTGGAACGTCTGTTTGAAGCAGGCGCTTCCGCCGTTGGATTTGACCTGCTGTTCGAAGCACCCAGCAGCCACGGAACAGACGACGATGCAGCATTCGCCGGTGCATTGAGGCGCTATCGCGACCGCGTGGCACTTGGTGTGCAGGTGTTGAGCGGCCGGGGCCCCGTGGCAAGCATGTCCTTGCTGGACCTGACTCCCGCCCTACAACCAGCTGACCAATCACTGAACCGAGGGCTTCTCAATGGATCTCCAGATCCAGACGGTGTGATTCGTCGGCGGCCTGGACACAGTGCAGCGGAGATGCGCCAGCACCTGGGTTCCTCCGTCCCCGATGGACTGGCCAAGACCTTGCTCGAACTTGCCAACGCTGACATCAATCTCGACGACAAACTCTTGGATCTGTTGGATCCCTACGGACCTCCTGGAACGATTCCAACCATCTCGATCTGGGAACTTCTCGACGCCAACGCCTTCCTCACGATCAAGAAAAGCGGCGTGCTCAGGGATGCCACGGTGCTCGTGGGACCGACAGCAGCCGTGTTTCAAGACCTCCATCCAGCCGTCTTCTCAGGTGCACAAGGTATGCCGGGCGTGGAATTGCATGCCACCGAGGTCGCCAACCGACTGGAAGATCGCTCACTTCGCTGGATACCTGCTCCACCGGGCTGGAATCTTGCGATGGCGCTTCTGGTGCTCGTTGCAGGCATCTCCACATCGCGCCAGGAGCGGCCTCTGCCAAGACTTGGAGTCCTGTTGGCAGCCTCCGGTGTCCTCGTGACAGCAGGTGCCTGGCTGATTGCCTGGGGCGGCCTCCTGCTACCAGTGCTGGGGCCTACGGTGTGCCTGATCCTGACCGGGATTGTCTCCAGCGCCGACGCCACCCTTCGACTCCAGTGGCAACGGCGACGTTTGCGCCGAACGCTGGGTCGTTATCTCTCTCCCGCAGTCGCAGCCGAGATCGCCGACCAGCCAGAAGAAGCCGATGAACTGCTGGGTGGGAAGTTGATGGATGTAGTAGTTCTGATGAGCGACATTCGTGGCTTTACAACGTTCACCCAGGAGATGACCCAACGAGGTGATGTGAAAGGACTGGTTGATCGACTCAACACCTACTTCAGCGAGGTGGTGGACGCCGTACATTCGCAGGGAGGAACCGTTGATAAATTCGTTGGGGATGCTGTTCTTGCGGTGTTTGGAGCGCCGCTACAAAAAACAAGCAGCACCAACGTGATTGCTGGAGTCAAAACGGCGATAACCCTTCAGCAGCGCCTCGCCGCTCTAAATCGCACCTGGGTCTCTCAAGGGCAATCACCATGGAAGCAAGTGGTGGTGCTCAGCTATGGCTGGGTTGTGAGCGGCAACATTGGCTGCTCCAGCCGCATGGATTACACCGTCATCGGCGATGCCGTCAACACAGCCAGCCGATTGGAGGCGATTGCCAAGCAATGCGGCCAGTCGATTGTGATGAGTGCTGCGGTGGCAGAACATCTACCCAGTGATTGGCGTGTGCAGAACCTGGGCACCTTTCCAATACGTGGGCAAGGCCAGCAACAGGTGTTCGCACTAAAAACTGACACCGCGGAGGTCACCCGACAGGACACAGATCTGTAAGACGAATCTGTGGTCAACGGTTGGTGTTCGTGTACAGAAAGTTGTTGGCTATCGCTTGCGCGGCGTCTCTGTTTCCTGCAGCAGCGGTAGCAACTCCGTTCAACAATGCCACAATTCGACGGATCATCGATGGCACAGAAGTGTTCATCGACCAACAACCGGCAACGGTTGATGACATCGCAGACCGTGGCCAGGAACTGAGCACCGGCAGCAGCAGGGCCGAAGTGCTGTTTGACCGACGGGCACTCGGCTTTCTGGGAAACAACAGCCTGATCCGTCTAGGGGAAGACTGCTTTCGCCTGGATCGCGGTCAGGTGCTGGTCAACGGCCCTCAGAACAGTTGTCTGGGAACAAAAGTGCTGGGAATCCGGGGCACCACCTACGTTCTGAGCGTCCGAGAAGACGGAAACTATGACCTCGCAGTGCTGAGTGGTGAAGCAACGGTGGGTGATGCCCTGGAAACACCAGCCAGCCTGAGCAGCACTGACATCCTCTCGTTGTACCCCACCTTGAACCCAGTGATCGGCTTCGGTGCAAGCAGCTGGGGCAGCAACAGTTCTGGAAGTGCCTTGGGGGAGGCTGCAGGCCTCATCCTTGGCGACGCCTCAGTGTTCGTCCCGCTCAGCCAGAACTTGGGCAGCACGCTTCTCTACAGCTACTCAACGGCCAGCAGCAACTTTGATGGTGCTTGGGGCGCAAGTACAGAACTGGGATACAAGTGGTTCAACCCCGATGACCGCAGCATCAGCTCCCTGTTGATTGGCTACGACGGCTGGGATGGACCTGGATGTTTCCACTCTCAGCTCGCGGTGGGAGGCCAGTGGCAGAAAGATCGCTGGCAGTTCGGCGTTACGGGAGGCATCCCTCTGGATCAGTGCGCGAACAAGCTGGGATTCGCCATCGGCCAGGTCGGCATCCCCGTGGCTGATCTGGGCGACCAATCCATCACCCTGTCACTCTCGCCCTACGTGCTCCACGGCACAGGTGATTCCTATGGCGGTGGACGGGTCGGCTTGAATGTACCTGTCGGCGACCAAGTAACCCTGTCCGCCTACGGTCAATACGACAAGCTGCTCGACACAGTGGTGGGCGGTCAGGTCAACTATCGATTCGCCACGAATGGAGGGTTTGTCAACGACCCGAACCTTCGCGCCAAAACACCCGCATCACCCGCACCATGGCAAGCCGGCGAATTCAACACCGGCAGGGCGACACAAGTGGCCCTCAATCAAGATCGAGGCCAGACATTCTCACAACCGACATCTGAAGCAACAACGATCTCGAGCACTAACCTCAACAACTTGATCAGCAATGCCGACGCCATCATTCGCCTGAAAGCTGGTGAAGAGGCGAGATTCAGCCCAGATGGAACACTGCTGAGTCAACAGATGATGAGCAAAGAACGCTTCTCTCAGTTGATCATCGAGACCATGGGCGGGCAGAACCTCCTGCCAGAAAGCCATGTAATCAACCTGATCTACCAACAGCTTTATGGGCTACCTAACCGCACCTTGCTGGCCATCCTGGGCTCTGACTGGTTGATTGAAGCAAGAACTCCGTATCCACGACTTCGCGGCGCCAACAATCTCGTTGTCCCTGACAACAAACTTCCCAAAAAAGAGAACAAAGCAGACGAAGACTTAGAAGAAAAAGACAATCCCACAACAAATTCAGTCAAAGAATCTAAACCTGCGCCCAAACCCGCGCCTAAACCTGCGCCTAAACCTGCGCCAAAACCTGCGCCAAAACCTGCGCCAAAACCTGCGCCAAAACCTGCGCCTAAACCTGCGCCAAAACCTGCGCCTAAACCTGCGCCAAAACCTGCGCCTAAACCTGCGCCTAAACCCACCCCAAAACTCGAATAAAAATTTCTAAGCACTAATTCAAAATTTTTATTTTCAAACCTGATGCATCACAATAGACGCTTCTAAATAAGCACTCTAAGCGCCACGACTAAAATCAGCGTCGGCTTATCAGCAGCAACAAATGAACTTTATGCTGAAATTAAGCAGCAAATAACTCTCAGACATCCCTTGAGGCCACAACCGATGCGGCCCAAAAAATCTGGACTAAAAGAAAATCCCCCTCCAAACAGCTGAATGAAAATTCAAATTGAGAGATTTTTAATTTAGCAAATATCAGGCAAACCCTTCAAAAGACGACCAGATAAATAGTATTAAGCATACTGGCAAAAGCAGCAACTATTAGCCGAAAGAAGCATACGACCAAGCCAAATTTTTTACCAAAAATGTTATGCTATTTTCTCGCGACTACAACCTAATGAGAACTATAAATGCATAAATTTTAGATACTCATCACTTCTCTCACTACAATCTAGTCCCAAAACAAATCAAGCCTAAGTGAACACTCCACCAATCACAGTCTAATCGAGACCAACGGATCCAGAACTCTTGTCGGTGATCATTGCCTTACCGCAAGTTAGAACCAGTAGTGCTTTAACTAAGCCTTCAAGATCTGAAAGACAACAATCAAAAGGGCACAACTTCTCCGAACCTACTTGGTAAGTTTTGGACCACTCCCTACAGGCCGATGCAATCCACACCATCAGGACGCTCCAACAAACAACAAGATTGATAGGAAAAAAGGCCTTAAAGTGAGGAAAATGTCGCTTCAGACATGAATCGCAACGCACTGATCGAAATTCTTCAGCAGGAAGGCAACCTGAAGCATTGCTTCAGCCACGATGAGATTGAAAGACTCGCTGAGCATCTATCCATCGAGACAGTTCAAGCAGAAACAGTTTTGATGAAAAAAGGGGAACCCTCCTGCAGCATGGTGTTCATCCTGGATGGACTGGTTCAGGTCATTGACGGAGATCGACAACTCGCTATTGAAAAACCAGGCTCAATAGTTGGGGAAAGTCTTTTTTCTGACGAGGCAACACGCACTGCAGATACTCGAACTATCGAACAGACAACGGTTGGACGATTTTCAGTTCACGACTTCGAAGACCTTCTCAACAAAAACCAGCCACTTGCCCTGAAATTCAGAGAATACTTTCGAACCATCACACGCGCACGTCAACAGCAGAAAGCCGCAGAAAACTACACCGATACACGCAAATATTTGGCACTGATTGCCCATAACAACATGAAGGAAAGCTTGATGGAATTTTGCGGCATGCACAGCAGAAAATTGGAAAAATTTCCACTCATGGCAACGGGTACGACCGGAAGCATGCTCTACAAAAAAACAGGTCTTGTCCTGAGCAAAAAAGTGGCTTCGGGACCTCTTGGTGGCGACCAAGCTGTTGGCACGCTCATCTCAACGCGAAACATTATTGGCGTGATTTTTTTCAGAGACCCACTCTCACCACATCCTCACCATGCCGACATTGAAGCCCTAGGGCGCCTTTGCGATGTCTATCAGGTTCCGTTTGCCACTAATCCACAAAGTGGAGAAGCCATTCTCGACTATCTACTTTCAGGAAAATCTGAGCGTGAGTCAATCCCCAACCACGTGCTTCAGACCTATATTCAAGGCCAGACAAAGGTGGTTGAAGCGGGATAAAGTATTTGTTTTTGCGTTCAGGGTGTGTATTCAATGAAGATTAATAAAGGCGTGGGGGAGAATCACAAAGCACGAAAGGCCGACGTCAGCTCAGCTTGAGCTGCATCAAGAGCACCAGGCAGGGCAGCACCATCACGACCGCCGGCCTGGGCCAGGTTCGGGCGTCCACCACCGCCACCACCGCACTGTTTGGCGATCCCGCCGATGAACTTGCCGGCCTGAAGCTTGGCGGCGATCACCTGCTGGCCAAAGGCGGCCACCAGGATCACCTTGCCCATGTCGCCGGGATCCGGCAGACCGCCGATCACCACGGCAGCACCATCCCCCAGCTGATCCGCCAGGCTCTGGGCTGCGCCCTGCAAACCGGCGCCATCCACACCATCAAGGCGTTCCACCAGCAGTTGGAAGTCGCCCACGGCCTCGGCCTTTGCGGCCAGAGCACCGGCCTTGGCCACCGCCAGTTCCGCCTGAGCCGCGGCCAGCGCCTTGCCGGTGGCCTTGAGCTCCTCCTGAAGGGCCGCCACACGATCCACGATCTCGGCCGGCTGGGCCTTGAAGCGATCCCCCAGCTGCTTCACCACCACATCGCGCTCGTTCAGATAAGCGAGCACGGCAGGACCAGCGACGGCTTCGATCCGACGGATGCCGGCCGCCACGCCACTTTCCGCCACGATCTTGAACAGGCCGATCTCCGCGGTGTTGGTGACGTGGGTGCCGCCGCAGAGCTCCATCGACACACCGGGCACGTCGACCACCCGCACCACATCGGCGTATTTCTCACCGAACATCGCCACCGCACCGGCCGCTTTGGCCTGATCAATCGCCATCTCCTGCACCTGCAGCGCATGGGCTTCGTTGATCCAGCCGTTGATCAGGGTTTCAACCTGCTGCAACTGATCCGGCGTCACCGCCGTGGGGCAGTGGAAGTCGAAGCGCAGGCGATCGAAATCCACCAGTGATCCGGCCTGGCCGATGCCTGGATCCACCACCTGCTTGAGCGCAGCCTGCAGCAGGTGGGTGGCTGTGTGATTCGCCTGGGCCCGACGCCGGCAGGCGCGGTCCACCTGAGCTTTCACGGTGTCGCCCAGGGCGAGCTCACCCCGTTCCACCCGCCCGGCATGGACGAAGACGTCGCGACTGCGGCTCACCGACTCAATCCGAACGATCAAATCACTGCCCGCCAGCACCCCACGATCGCCCACCTGACCGCCGCCCTCTCCATAGAACGGCGTGGTGTCGAGCACCACCTGAACCGCATCGCCCGCCTTAGCGGTGGTGGATGGTCCACCGTTCACCACCAACGCCTGCACGCAGGAGGCGTGATCGAGGGCTTCATACCCCTCGAAACAGGTGGCCGCCTGATCCGCCACCACCTGGTCGATTGCATCCTGCAGGGTGAGATCGATGCTCACCGCGGCCGCCTTGGCGCGCTGACGCTGCTCCTCCATTGCCGCCTCGAACCCATCGAGGTCAACGGCCAGGCCCTGCTCCTCCGCGATCTCCTGGGTGAGCTCCAGCGGAAAGCCATAGGTGTCGTACAGCTCAAAGGCCTGGGCACCGCTGATCTGGGTGGGCTTGGAGGCCAGCACCTCCGCCAGCAACTTCTCGCCGCGCTCGAGGGTCTCAAGGAAGCGGGCTTCCTCCCGCTGGAGCTCGGCCAGGATCACCTCCTGACGCTCGATCACGCTGGGGTGAGCCCCCTTCAGCAGGGCGATCGCTGCCTCGCCCATTGTGACGAGGAAGGGTTTGTCGATGCCCAGCAGGCGGCCATGGCGCACCACCCGGCGCAGCAAGCGCCGCAGGATGTAGCCGCGGCCGAGGTTGCTGGCGGTGACGCCATCGCAGATCAGCTGCGTCACCGCACGGCTGTGATCGCCGATCACCTTCAACGACGTCTTGCCCTTGTCGTTGAGTTGGTGGTAATCAACCCCCGCCAGATCGGCGGCCGCTTGGATCAGCGGAAAGATCAGATCGGTTTCGTAATTATTGGGAACCTTCTGAAGGATCTGGGCCATCCGCTCAAGGCCCATGCCGGTGTCGATGTTGCGGTTGGCCAGCGGCGTGAGGGTGCCCTCCGCGTCGCGGTTGTACTGCATGAACACCAAGTTGTAGAACTCGATGAACCGGTCGTCGTCTTCGAGATCGATGTCCTCATCCCCGAGCTCGGGCTTGAAGTCGTAATAGATCTCCGAGCAGGGGCCACAGGGGCCGGTGGGGCCCGACGCCCAGAAGTTGTCGGCCTCATCCATGCGGATGATCCGCTTGGGGTTCACCCCCACCACATCACGCCAGATCAGCTCGGCTTCGTCGTCTTCCCGGAAGACGCTCACCACCAGGTTCTTGGGATCGATGCCATAGACGCCGGTGCTGAGCTCCCAAGCCCACTCAATCGCCCGTTGCTTGAAGTAGTCCCCAAACGAGAAGTTGCCGAGCATCTCGAAGAAGGTGTGATGCCGGGCCGTGCGCCCCACGTTCTCGATGTCGTTGGTGCGGATGCACTTCTGCGAGCTTGTGGCCCGTGGCGCAGGTCGCTCCTGCTGGCCGAGGAACACTGGCTTGAACGGCAGCATTCCAGCAATGGTGAGCAGCACCGTTGGGTCGTCGGGAATCAACGAGGCACTGGCCATCCGCTTGTGGCCGCGCTCGGCGTAGAAGTTGAGGAACGCTTCACGGATCTCCTCCCCACTGCGCGGTGCAGACGCTGCAGAAGACGACGATGCGACGGCAACCATGACAGGAAAGGGGGATCCTGCCGTCATGATCGCCTTTGAACCGCCGGCGCCCTTGGCCGTTCCACCCAGTGATCCCGAGATTCGCCAGCGACTGCGGCTGCAGTCGATCGGCTGGGCGCTGGCTGCCGGCATCAGTGCTGGGCTGCTGAGCTTGCCCTGGGGTCTGGAAGCTGCGGTGCGTTCCGGCGGTTGCGGTCTCTTCTACGGCCTGCTGGCCTTCCATCTGCAACGGGTGGATCCCGATGACGGGCATCTGCAGGCGGGTCTAGTGGGGGCGGTCTGCGGGTTGCGCAGCCTCGGCATGCCCCTACCCCTTGACAACTGGCAGGTCGATGGCCTGACATCATTACTACTGGAGCTTCTTCAGGCCTGGCTGCCGTTGATCGGCAGTGCTCTCCTGCTCCACGGCACCCTCCGCTTCCTGCCCGCGTCGCGGCCATGAGCCTGCTGCACGCCACCTGGCTTCCCGCCATCCGCACCTCCAGCAGTTCCGGTCAACCGGCACTGCTCGTTTGGGCTGACACCTGGCGGGTGGCCACACCGGAAGGCCCGGGCCTTACCCCAGCGCTGCACCCCTTCACCCTAAGCCATGAAGACCTCAGGGCCTGGCTGAGCGAACGCGACCTCTTGCCCGGCGGCTGCATCGATGCCACGGCGTGCCTCACCCTGCCGAGCCGCACGGTGAAGCTGCGCAAAAGCCGCAGCACAAAAGAGGAGCCAACACCGGAACCACCGGGTTGGACCGGGCTACCGATGCAGGCCGGCGAACCGATCCCCAAGCAAACCGAATGGTGGCCCTGGCAGGTGCAGGGGCTCGCGGTGGAACCGTCGGCAGCCACGGAGTGGCTGTCCCGATTGCCGCTCTCCGGCACCAATCCAGACCTGGCTGATGAACTGCGCTGGTGGAGCCATCTGCAGCGCTGGGCCTTGAGTCTGGTGGCCCGGGGCCGCTGGATTCCCCAGATGGAGTTCAGCAAAGGGGAGGGCTATCCCCATCGGGCCCGTTGGGTGCCGCTTCTCAACCGGGAAGAAGACCGGCGCCGGCTGGAGGATCTGGCGGCCAGCCTGCCGCTGGTGGCCACCTGCGCCTTGCCCTGGCGGGAACCCCTGGGGCGCCGCAGCAACCGCACCACCCGGTTACGACCGGAGGCGATGCGAGCCGCCAACCCTGTGGCCAGCTGCCGGCCCCGCAGCGGACGCCTGCGGGTGGCGACGCTGCTGGAAGATCTAGTGGACGCGCAGCTGCGCAAGGACTTTGAACCCTCCACCGATGGGCTTGATCCCCTGCTGACCCTCTGGCAGGAGGCCCTGGGGTCGGAGACCGGGGTGATCGAGATCGGCGATGAAGAGGCCGAACGCCTGGCCACCGCCAGCCATCACTGGCGGGAGGGCATCGCCGGCGATTTTGCTGCGGCCCGCACCTGCCTTGAACTGCACACCCCACCGGATGGGGAGGATCTCTGGGAGCTGCGCTTCGGGCTGCAGGCGGAAGCTGACCCCAGCCTGAAGCTCCCGGCCGCCGCGGCCTGGGCGGCTGGTGCGGAACCGCTACAGCTTGGAGAGATCCGGGTGGACCAACCGGGTGAAGTGCTGCTGGAAGGCATGGGCCGCGCCCTGAGCGTGTTTCCGGCAATTGAGCGGGGTCTGGAGAGCGCCACACCTGAAACGATGCAGCTCACCCCGGCCGAGGCCTTCGTGCTGGTGCGCACGGCCGCCCGGCAGCTGCGGGATGCCGGCGTGGGAGTGGAGCTGCCGCCCAGCCTCTCCGGTGGCCTGGCCAGCCGACTGGGCCTGTCGATCAAAGCGGAACTGCCCGAACGCTCGAGCGGTTTCACGTTGGGTGAGTGTCTGGCCTGGGAGTGGGATCTGATGATCGGCGGGGTGACGCTCACCCTGCGGGAATTGGAGCGCCTGAGCGGCAAGCGCAGCCCCCTGGTGCGCCACAAGGGGGCCTGGATCGAACTGCGGCCCAACGACCTCAAAAATGCCGAACGCTTCTGTGGGGCGAAACCTGAACTGAGCCTCGACGACGCGCTGCGGCTGACGGGGACGGAAGGGGAACTGTTGATGCGGATGCCGGTGCACCGCTTCGACGCCGGCCCACGGCTGCAATCGGTGTTGCAGCAATACCACCAGCAGAAGGCCCCCGACCCCTTGCCGGCCCCGGAAGGATTCAGCGGGCAGCTGCGGCCTTATCAGGAGCGGGGCCTCGGCTGGCTCGCCTTCCTGCACCGCTTCGATCAAGGGGCCTGTCTAGCTGACGACATGGGCTTGGGCAAAACCATTCAGTTGCTAGCGTTCCTGCAGCACCTCAAAGCGGAGCAAGAACTGAAACGCCCGGTGCTGCTGGTGGCCCCCACATCGGTGCTCACCAACTGGCGACGGGAGGCGGAATCGTTCACTCCAGAGTTGAAGGTCACCGAGCATTACGGGCCTCGCCGGCCCTCCACACCCGCCGAACTCAAAAAAGCGTTGAAGGAGGTGGATCTGGTGCTCACCAGCTACGGGCTGCTGCAGCGTGACAGCGAACTGCTGGAAACCCAGGACTGGCAGGGGGTGGTGATTGACGAAGCCCAGGCGATCAAGAACCCTGGCGCCAAACAGAGCCAAGCCGCCCGGGATCTGGCCCGCACCGGCCGCATCAAGAGCAACCGCTTCCGCATCGCACTCACCGGCACCCCCGTGGAAAACCGGGTGAGCGAACTGTGGGCCTTGATGGACTTCCTCAACCCAAAGGTGCTTGGGGAAGAAGACTTCTTCCGCCAGCGCTATCGGATGCCGATTGAGCGCTACGGCGACATGTCGTCCCTGCGGGACCTGAAAGGCCGCGTGGGTCCGTTCATCCTGCGCCGGCTGAAAACCGACAAGACGATCATTTCCGACCTGCCTGAAAAGGTGGAGCTGAGCGAATGGGTGGGGCTGAGCAAGGAGCAGAAATCTCTGTACAGCAAGACCGTGGAAGACACCCTCGATGCCATTGCCCGGGCGCCGCGCGGGCAGCGCCACGGGCAGGTGCTGGCCCTGCTCACCCGGCTGAAACAGATCTGCAACCATCCCGCCCTGGCCCTGAGCGAAGGGGCCGTGGACGATGGCTTCCTGGGCCGTTCGGCCAAGCTGCAGCGGCTGGAGGAGATCCTCGATGAGGTGATCGAAGCGGGCGATCGGGCCCTGCTGTTCACCCAGTTCGCCGAATGGGGGCATTTGCTAAGGGCCTGGATGCAGCAGCGCTGGAAATCAGAAGTGCCCTTCCTGCACGGCGGCACCCGCAAGAACGAACGCCAGGCGATGGTGGATCGCTTCCAGGAGGATCCCCGCGGTCCACAGCTGTTCCTGCTCTCGCTCAAGGCCGGTGGTGTGGGCCTCAACCTCACGCGGGCCAGCCATGTGTTCCACATCGATCGCTGGTGGAACCCTGCCGTGGAAAACCAGGCCACCGACCGGGCCTATCGGATCGGCCAAACGAACCGAGTGATGGTTCATAAATTCATCACCAGCGGTTCGGTGGAGGAAAAAATCGATCGCATGATCCGCGAGAAATCACGCCTGGCCGAAGATGTGATCGGCTCCGGCGAAGATTGGCTGGGAAGCCTCGGTGGCGATCAATTGCGCGATCTCGTTTCTTTGGAGGACACCTGACCATGACCCTCACCAACGTCAGCTCCAACGGCAGCACCGCCATCGGCGACGACGGCCTAGGCCAACAGCCCTGGTGGGTTGAGCAATGGATGGAGCTGATCAACGGCTACCGCTTCAAGAAACGGCTGGAGCGGGCCTGGGGCTACGCCCGCGAGGGCCATGTGACCTCGATCCGCTTCGAAGGCCGCCGTTGCATGCCCGCGTCCAGGGCACCGATGAAGCGCCTTACAAGGTGAAGCTCTGGCTGGACGTGCTCAACGATGAGGACTGGGGCTATGTGCTGGAAGCCCTAGCCCAGAAAGCACGCTGGTCGGCCCAATTGCTGGCGGGGATCATGCCCTCCGACATCGAGCGGGCCTTCGCCGCCAGCGGCAAGCGCCTGTTCCCGTTCAAGCTGCAGGAGGTGCGCAGCGAATGCACCTGTCCAGACAAAGCCAACCCCTGCAAACACATCAGCGCGGTGTATTTCCTGATGGGGGATCGCTTCAGTGAAGATCCCTTCGTGCTGTTCCAACTGCGGGGCCGCAACCGGGCCAGGCTGCTGGAAGACCTGGCGGAGTACCGACGCAAAGCCCTCGCGGACTTAGCCCAACAAGCGAAGGAAAAAACAAACAGCAACATCGCCAGTAAAGCCACTCCTTTACCCCCCCATGCAGCCGTTCAAGACCCGGCTCTGTGGTGGCGCTACAACCGCAGCCTCGATGGCGACCTGGTGGTGATCACCCCAGCCATGGATGGCGACACGGGCCTCGATGCTGCCGGAGAGCTACCGCTGGCGGAGGACCCACGCTTCGCCGATGCGCGCAGCACCTTCCTCAGCAACCTGAAGGCCCATGGCCAGGCCAGTGCCCAGAAGGCGATGCTGCAGGCCATGGCAGCGGGCAGCTGAAGCGGAGTGGCGCCATGGCCTGCGAAGCCGCCTGGCTCACCACCGACCAACAAGAGCTCGCCGGAGTGCTGCTGCAATCGCATCAACGGGCCTTCAGCAGGCCGCTGATCGCCACACACCAACCGGGTCACTCAAAGCGGCTGATCTGCCAGAACCTGTTCGCCTGCGGCTTTCCGGTGCTGGCCCACGGCACGGAGCAGGATCCCGAGCTCAGTTACGCCAACGCTGCGGCTCTGCAGCTGTGGGACAGCCAATGGGATGAACTGATCGGCATGCCCTCATGGCTCACCGCCCCGGACAGCGAACGGGCGGAACGCAGCAGCGCACTGAGCCAGGCCAAGCGCCTCGATGCAGTGCAGAACTACCGCGGCATTCGAATTAGCCGCAAAGGGCGGCGATTCATGATCAACAAGGCCCGGATCTGGACCCTCTGGGATGCAGAAGAACGGGTCTGCGGCCAGGCGGCCTGCTTCAGCGACTGGTGGTGGCTTTAAAAACAATGAGAAGCGAAAGGAAAGGGTCCACCCGATCCAGTACCGGTACTTGTCACTTCACTAGTCGAACAGTTCACGCGATGGCACCGCAGCGGGAACAACCAATCACCCGTCTGACGATCCAAACCCCAAGCCGAATCCTCAGGCAGCACCACCCCCCGCCTGTTATGACGACCGCCATATCAATAGCCTGGCCAACTTCAAGTAATGAGAAGCCATGACCGTCGGCGACATCAAAACAGCAACAGGTAAGGCGGCGCAGCCAAAGACAAGCATCTCAAACAGATTGAATAGATAAATTTCTAGCCTTACAAATCCAAGGGCATGGCGCGAGAAGAGACAATACAACGAGACCCATCCAAGAAGAAAATTCAACTCGTAATTAACTAGCCCTTAAAGATAATTCAGCCAAGAATCAAATTACACAGAGGTTACAAAAACCTCCGAATCAATGAAGAAAGCCAGGCATAACAGGCCGCGATCATCGTGAATCCATGCGCAAGCCAACATGGTGGACAAGATCAAAAGGCCCAAAGCTGAGCATCAATCGACCACAAGAAAATACCAACTTCTAACAAAATCTAGACGACCAAAACACTTCAAGGTCTAGATCCAGGAACAGTCATAATTATCAGCAATTGGCCACAACCCAACATTGCTATCAATAGACCTTTGTACTTACTAGTTAATTGATATACATTACATGCAGAATAATTAGTGGCGACAAAATTTGTAGCAATGAATACTATTGCAGAAGCTTAGCGCGTAATGAATCAAGGCCTTATGAGCAACCTGCTCGTCGCCGATGGCGAATGCCCCAAGATTCGAGAGCTGCTGGCTGAAGCCCTCGTACCTGTGCTCTGGCTGAAGGCCGGGCAACACCCCCTTGAGACCGTTACAGCTGCACTGGAGATGCGGCGACAGCAGGGGCAGCCAGTAGAGACGCTGCACTGGGTGAGCCATGGACGACCTGGGGTATTGCAGGTGGCCGCGCACGAAATCACGCGTCAAACGCTGTTTCTGCATCGCGCTGACCTGGAAACGTGGGGAATCAAAAATCTGGCCTTGTGGAGCTGCCGCTATGGCGCCGAGCCGGAGGCCGTCAGCCTGCTGGAGGGATTCACCGGAGCATCAGTCTTTGCCAGCACAAACGTCCTTGGCCGCACAAGCGAAGCAATTACACAGTGGAAGCTTGGAGACACCCTTATCACAATTCCGGTTGACTCAGCACATCTGAGCAGGTGGGCGCACCAGTTAGGCGAAAAGATGTACACAACCCATGAAAATGGCACTAAACTTGGTTATGTAGAAAAATCCGATAATTCATTCACAGACCTTGGTAATTTTAACGACGGAACTGACAATCTGACCAGGGTCTGGGGGCTCGCCTTTAGCCAAGACGGGAATTTATATGTAACGCAAGAATTCGCCAGTTTCTTTCATGACCCAACGGGCACTGGTACCAAGATCTACAGAGTAGATCTCACGTCATCAACCGATCCCGCCACAACCGTCCTAACTCAAGCGGGGATCGAAGTCACCACAGACTCAAGCGTTGCTGGCGACCCAGGTGGACCGATCCAGTTCCATGCCGTGGACGTTGACTCTGACGGCTTGATGTATGCACTCGACCTTAGGGGCTACATCTACTCAATTGATATTACGACAGGTGCCGCAACCTACGTCGCAGAAACAAGCAAGAGCGATAACTCAAAAATAACAAGCGCGATGGATATTGCCTTCGATATCGAGGGCAATCTTTTTGCCGTCGATGGAGACGGAGCTCTTTATCAGATCTCACTGGATGGAACCACAACAGCCGGGGCGACGCAGCTGGGCTCAACTTCCACCTCTATGCTGATGGGGCTTCTAGTCACGTCAGACAACACACTGTACGGGACTAATCTTTCAAGCGGCAAGCTCTTTTCAATTAACAAGAGCACCGGCACTCTCACCGAAGAAACCTCCACTAGCTTTGCCACCTATCCCCATGGAGGTGACGCCTACATTGCCTATACAGGGTGGCCTAGTAGCCCTGGCGCTCCCGTAATTTCATCCGCCAGCTACGACGCATCCACCGGCGCACTAACCGTCACTGGAATCGACCTTCCGGCTTATTCCGGAGCAACGAACGATATCGATATCTCAAAACTCACCCTCACCGGTGAAGGCGGCGCGACATACACCCTCACTTCTGATGATGTTGAACTCACCTCTTCCACTGAGTTCTCAATCACCCTCAATGCCGCCGATCAACTCCAACTTGCCGGACTCTTAAATAAAAACGGCACCTCCTCTGGCGGAGGCACCACTTACAACATTGCCGCAGCAGAAGACTGGACGCCGGGAGCTGATGCATCCACCGATATCGCGGACCTCACAGGAAACGCGATTACCGTCTCCAACGTTGCCGCTCCCACCCTCACCTCCGCCAGCTACGACGCATCCACCGGTGCACTAACCGTCACTGGAATCGACCTTCCGGCTTATTCCGGAGCAACGAACGATATCGATATCTCAAAACTCACCCTCACCGGTGAAGGCGGCGCGACATACACCCTCACTTCTGATGATGTTGAACTCACCTCTTCCACTGAGTTCTCAATCACCCTCAATGCCGCCGATCAACTCCAACTTGCCGGACTCTTAAATAAAAACGGCACCTCCTCTGGCGGAGGCACCACTTACAACATTGCCGCAGCAGAAGACTGGACGCCGGGAGCTGATGCATCCACCGATATCGCGGACCTCACAGGAAACGCGATTACCGTCTCCAACTTCAATAACGCGCCCGTCACAGGCAGCGCCAGCGGCACCCTTGCATTCACAGAAGGTGATGGTGCAACCGTCATTGATCCCAGCCTCACCATCACCGATGACGATGACACCAACATCGAATCGGCCACCATCACCATCTCCTCCGGTTACCAGTCCGCAGAAGATGTCCTCGCTTTCTCCGATACCTCCGCCATCACAGGCTCCTGGAATACATCCACGGGCGTCTTAACCCTCACAGGCTCCGACACCCTTGCCAACTACGAGACAGCTCTCGAATCCGTCACCTACAACAACACTTCCGACAACCCCAACACCGAAAACCGCAGCATCTCCTGGGTCGTCAATGACGGCACCGATTCTTCCTCCGCTGTCACCTCAAGGGTCACCATCACTGCCGTCAATGACGCGCCTGTCCTCACAACACCCACAGCTGGCTCCATCGCAGAAACCGCTGGATCCTCAGACAACACAACATCAGGACTAACAGGCACCCTTTCCGCCTCTGATGCCGATGGAGACACCCTCACTTACGCCATCAATGGCGGATCCACCACCGATGGAGTCTCCACTCTCGCTGGCTCCTACGGCTCACTCTCCCTCAACACCTCCACCGGCGCTTACGCCTACACACCAGACTCCTCCGCCGTAAAAGCTCTCGATGACGGCGATTCCGCCGCCGATTCCTTCACACTCACCGCCTCTGACAGCACTGACACAACATCAGCCACTTACACCGTCAACCTCACTGGTGCTGACGAGCCAACACCTTCACCAACCCCAACACCTTCACCAACCCCAACACCTTCACCTTCGCCAGACCCTTCGACTAGTCCAACACCTTCGCCTTCGCCAGACCCTTCGACTAGTCCTACACCTTCCTCCAAAAGCAGCAACGTAAAGCTTCCTTCCATCGATGACGCCACAACTCAACAAGAGACGTCCACCTTTGAATTAATCAATCCCACCAAAGTCCGCGAAAAAGAAATCAACAGCATCATCGTTGGCACCGAAAAGAAGGAAAAAATTACCGGCACATCTTCCGGGGAAATCATTGCTGGCATGTCTGGCAAAGACGAAATCAAAGGCAGTGGAGGATCAGACGGGTTCCTCTTTCAAGATCCCAATAATTTTGGCAAAAAAGAACGAGATACAATTCTCGACTTCACACCCAAAGAAGGCGACTCACTACTAATCGACAAGGACGTCTTTGATTTCGGCAACAACCTAAAAGTAAAAGCAATCAAAAACAAGAAAGAAGCAAAAAAGCAAGATGATTCGAAAGCAGACTTTATATACGAAGAGAAGAAAGGGCTTCTCTGGTACAACGAAAATGGCAAGAAAGACGGCTGGGGCGATGGCGGCCTCTTCGTGAAACTAAAGGGCGCACCTGAACTCAGCGAATCAGATTTCACGATTGTCTGACCATCCCAAAGAAGCCTTTTTTAGCCGTTGGCCATGAACCCTGTTCGGTTTCAACACCATCCCTGTGGTGTCAGCCGAAACTGGTGGTAGAGACCGAATCAAAACGGACGGTTCTCATCCTTCTGGTTCTCATCCAACCGGCGCAGATTGTGATGGCGGGCGATCAACCCAGTCCGCAGATGTTCATACTTCGGAGCCATCATCATGCTGACCCTTCGCCAATCCCCCTTCGATCTGTTCGAGCGACTCGAGCAGCAACTGGCCACCGCTGAGCGCGTTCCCAACGCCGAAATCCGCGAAACCGAAACCGGCTACACCGTGCGACTGGAACTGCCCGGGGTGGACCGCGACTCAATCGACGTCAAGGCCACCGATCGCAACCTGGTGATCAGCGCCGAACGCACAGCAACAGGCAGCGATGACAGCAACGCATTGCTGCTGAGCGAATTCCGCAGCGGCGCCTGGAGCCGCAGCTTCCGTTTCCCCCACAGCCTCGATCGCGACCAGCTCAAGGCTAGCTATCGGGACGGCATTCTTGAAATCAACGCCGGCAAAGCTGTGGAGCACACCAGTGTTTCCGTGAAAATCGACGGCTGATCAGCCTTCAGTTGAACAAGCCCAACACAACAAGAAGAGAAAAACGGAAGCCTAACCCCTGCCCATGGCAGGGGTTTTTACTTGAACCAATCAGCCAATGTTCGTACTTATGTCATCAGGCGAAAAATGACAAGTTTGGAGCGTGGCTTGACCGACTTAGAGATGCTGCAGCGATTCCGCTTTGTCCTGAAATTCTCCTAGCAAAAGCTGCAGATAGGACACCTTGCGCAGCTTGATATTCGCTGTCAGGCTCATGCCCACCTGCAGGGGTAGAGACGATCCGGTCTTGAGCTTGAGCTGTTGATCATCCAGCTGAATCGTGACAGGGAAACTGAGTTCTTGACGCTGCTCCTGAGGATCAGGCTCCAGTGCATCGGAGCCAATGCGGATCACTTTGCCCTTGAGAACTCCGAAATCACTGGCGGGGAAGGAGTCGATGCTGATGTCTGCGGACATGCAGGCATCACGATCGTCAGGGCAACCCTGCGGCACCTGGACGAAACCGATCTTGTTGCTCGGCACCTCCACCTTCGCTTCGAGCGAACCCATCGGCACCACCTTCATCACCGTCTGGGTGGATTGGGCCGTAAAGCCACGTGAGGTGGGCTTGAGATCAAAGACCACACCATCAACAGGCGACCTCAGCTGCTGGTAACGCAGGGTGACCCTGCTCTCCACCAAGCGCCCATTGAGATCGGCAAGCTCCGACTTCAACTGGGCCGTCTGTTGGTCGAGCAGAGCAATCTGACGCAGCCGTTCTGCCTTGCTCTGCAACAGTTTGCCGCGGGTTTCAGCAACGATATTTTGCTGTTGGAGGTACTGCACCTCCGAAAAAGCGCCAGCGGCATTCAACTGTTCGTAGCGCTCAAGAATTTCAGCCTGAAGCGCGAGATTGTTCTCCAGCATCACCACTTCTTCCTGATTCATCTGCATGGTGTTGCGTTTTTCCTCCTCCTTCAGCGTCAATTGCTCTTGCTTGAGCTTGATCGTCTTCTCCAGGCTGTTGCGCTGTTCCTCGCTGGCTTCGGTGTCCAGCTTCATCAGCACCTGGCCAGCCTCCACCCGATCACCTTCCTGCACAAGGATCTGATCGGCCACACCACCCACAGGCATCTGGATGTCCTGAACGGAACCAATTGGTTCCAACTGTCCAGGGGCAACAACAATTTCTTCGGTGCGTGCAAGGGCCAGCCAGGCCACCCCGAACACAGTGCTCCCGATCAGGGCCCAGGTGACGGTGCGCATCCAGAAACGACCCTGCTGGAGGATCGACTCGTCGTAGGTCGTGAGATCAGTTGCGTCTTGCGGAGCCCCAGGATCGAAGCGGCGCAGGAGGTCACGTGATGTGGTGACAAGGTTGCTGGAGCCCTGCTTAACGAGGGCCGTCACCTTTTGAGGATTCAACTTCATCAGGAACTCTCTTGCTGGCGGTAAAGGGCGTAGTAGCGACCGCGCTGGCTGATTAAGTCGTCGTGGGTGCCGATCTCAACAACAGCTCCCTGGTGAAGCATCACGATCATGTCGGCCTGGCGAATAGTCGAAAGACGATGGGTGATGAAAAAGACGGTGCGGTCGTTGAGGCTGCTGAGAAGGTTGTCGAAAACCTTCCGTTCGGTCTCGTAGTCGAGGGCGCTTGTGGCCTCGTCCATCACCAGTAGCTTCGGGTTGCTGAGCAAGGTGCGGGCGATCGCAACCCGCTGCCGCTGGCCCCCACTGAGTGCTGCACCCCGTTCACCCACAGGGGTGCTGTAGCCACTGGGCAGATCCATGATGAAGTCGTGGGCATTGGCGAGACGTGCGGCCCGCACTATCTCCTCACTGGAGGCTTCCGGGTTGGTGAGCGCAATGTTGTCGCTCACACTTCCGCTGAACAACAGAGGGTCCTGGGGGACGATGCCGATCTGACGACGCAGGGAATACAGCTCGACCTTTCCAATGTCGTAGTCGTCAATCAAGATCCGGCCTTCCTCTGGCGCATAAAGCCGAGGCAGCAGTTTCATCAACGTGCTCTTGCCACTGCCGCTCTGGCCGACAATGCCCACAAAGGTGCCAGCAGGGATCTCAAGATTCACCTCCTTGAGCACCTGGGGCTGCCCGGGACGAAATCGGAACGAGAGCTTTTCAAACCGCACATCTCCGTGGAGCGGCGGCAGCATCACCTTCGATTTATCAACTTCATCGGATTCCTCCGGAGTATCAATCACATCCGCCAGCCGCTCAAAGCTGACGCGCAGTTCCTGGATGTTCTGCCAGATCGTGGACAGACGGAGCAAGGGCTGGGTGACGTACCCAGAGATGATCCGGAATGCGATCAGCTGGCCAAGGGTTAGATCGCCATTCAGCACCATGGAGGCACCGATCCAGAGCACCATCAGCTGAGAAATCTTCTGCAGCACCTGGCTGGTCTGATTCAGGGCTGTGCCGGTGATCGTTTTCTCGAAGGTGCGAGCGATGTACTGCGAATAAAACCCCTGCCAGCGCCAGCGGCTGACCATCTCCACGTTCTGGGCCTTCACCGTCTGAATGCCGGTGAGCACCTCCACCAGATGGCTCTGGGTCTTGGCGTTTTCTTCTGCGGCAGCACGAAACTGACGGCGGAAGAGGGGGGCCCCCAGCATGGTCAAACCTATCTGGATCGGCAGAACCGAAAGGGCGATCAAGGTGAGAAGCCAGCTGTAGATCAGCATCACCGCGATGTAGATCACGGAAAAGGCGGCATCGAGGATGGTGGTGAGGGCCTGACCGGTGAGGAAGTTGCGGATCTTCTCCAGTTCGGCCACCCGTGTCCCGAGTTCACCCACAGGGCGACGGTCGAAATAGCCCAGGGGCAGACGCAACAGGTGATCGATCACCTCAGCCCCGAGGCGCTGATCGATCCGGTTGGTGGTTTCAGCAAACAGAAAGGTCTTGAGGCTGCCGAGCACCCCTTCCAAGATCGTGACGACCACAAGGGCAATGCCCAGCACCTGCAAGGTGTCGAGGCTGCGCTGGCTGATCACCTTGTCAATGATCACCTGGATCAACAACGGGTTGGCCAGTGTGAACAGCTGGACCACAAAACTGGCGGCCAACACCTGAATCAGCACGACGCGGTAGCGCTTCAGGGCGGGCCAGAACCAACCGGGGCCAAATGTCTGGTCGGGGCTGCTGTTGGATCGTTCCATCAACAGCAGTTCGATCCCCTCAGGGAACTGCTCGGCCAGATCATCCGGCGCCAAGGTCACAATGCCCTGGTTGGGCGAGGCCAGCTTGAGCCCCCGCTCATTGCTGGCAATCGCCAGCGCGAATCCCCCATGCCAGGGCAGCATTGACGGCACCTGCAGCCGGGTGCCGGCACGAGCCGGCACCCGTGACGCCATCACATGCAGTCCAAGGCTTGCCGCCAGCTGACCACAGAGCTGGAGATTGGGGGCAAGACCGCGGCGGAGGTTGTCCTGCAGGACTTTCTCGATCGCATCACGGCGGAACGGCAGCTTCATCAGCTGCGCCAGCATCTGGAAACAGGCCAGGGTTTCCTGAAGCGAACCATCGGCCCGAATCAAACGCAGGCTATCGACAACATTGCGCTCAGGACTGAAGCTGCTGACGGGGGGCAGCACCTCTGCGTCCTGGATGGACGAAGCTGAGACGCGTGAGCCAGAGCTGTCGTCCATCGTTTCTTGGGCTTTATCGGAAACCCCAGAGGCCGGCAGAGCCACCAACCGCAGCGAAAACGGCTCACAAACCGGCAGATCCACGGATGAACGGATGGGCTGACCGAACGTCAGCTCACCCCAGGCACTTGTGACGAAGAGGAGCTTCCCAGCCGCCAGAGCCGCATCCACCGCCGCGGGGTCAGGAGAACAACGCTCTGCGGTTTGCAAAGCATCCTCGAGCTTTTCGAGGGCAGAACTCTCGACTTCCGGGGTGTTCTGCTCCAGAGCTTCCAGCAGCTTGAGCAGCTCCTGGGGCCAGAGTTGTTGATCACACCAGTGACGGAATGAGGCTTCCGTGGCGTAGAGCTCACGCCACAGCTCATCAGAGATGCCGCAGGCAATCACTTCCTCAGCGGCAATCACGTTCTCGCAGGGGGAACATGCGAGAAGGCTGGCCGCTCCGATCACACTGCCCGGGCCGAACTTGCCCACCGTGGTGAGTCGGCCGTTGTGACGTCCGACCAGCCTGGCCTGGCCTTGGAGGATGACCAGGATCCGAGCAGGGATCTCATTGGGATCAGACAACTGACCCCCGAGATCAAAACGCAACACGTTGCATTCACGCTCCAACCTGGAGACCGAGGCGTCGGAGACGCCACAGAACGCCGGATGCTCCAACAAAGGAAAAGACGGTGTCTGGGTCATCGCGAGACGCTGAAGTCAGTGAAGGCGCTGGTGGCTTCCGGCGCCGACGTTTCGGGAGCCAGCTGGTTCAAACTGGCGGCAGTTTCCTCATCAACCCAGAGGTCGAACATCTCTTGGCACATCTGGTCGGAGACCTCATCGGTGAACGTGGCAGGCGAATAACGCTCCAATCGCACAACCAGCCACCAATCCGAAATCCGAAAGGGTTCCAGCAGAACCCCGGGTTGAGCCACCCGAAGCTTCTCCACCAAAACCGGATGCGCCTGGGTCAGAGACACGGGACCCACGATGCCGTTGGTGTTGCGCTCCGGCCCCTCGGCGTAGCGCTTGGCCAGGTCAGCGAAGTTGGATTCACCGGATTCGATCTGCAAATAGAGCTCTCGCGCCAGAAAGCTGTTCTTGAGGCGAAGCAGGCTGTAAACGACCTGATCCAGTTCGTTCTTGCGTTCAAGAAAACGGGCCTCCGCCTTGGCCGCGAAACGTTTCCTCATCAAGCTGCGACGGCGGATGCTGTGGCGAAGGCGCTCTAGAACCTCCTCCTCGCTGCGTCCCAGGGTCTCCAGCAGCTCAGACCACTGGGCCATGCCATCAAACCCACGCTGATGGAGCAAGCCGTGCCGAGCCTGCTCCAACTGCTCTTGAGAGACCTCGACCTGGGCGATCGCCTCACTGATCACCATCTGCTCGACCAAGGGCTTGAGCAGACTGAAGCGAGCGAGCAGGGCCTGACCCTGAACGCCGATCATTCGCTGCAGCTCAGGAACAACTGCTCCCCTGTTCACAAGTCACGTGCAATGGGCAGAAACTAGGTTGAATTTCTAGGAAGACCAACCCCTTCCGATGGCAGGTGTTTTTTGTTGAAGCCGAGGGCTGGGAGTCAGCCACCAAGGCCCAGAAAGAAGCGACCGATGAACAGCAGGCTGAAACCACTGAGAAACACCAGGCCGAACCAGCAGAAGGCATGGGTGAGCCGCCCGTAACGATGCTCCACCGGGACCAAGGAGCTGTTGATCGTGTCCATCGCCATCCAGGCGAACAAAGGAGCGGTGAGAAAGCTGCCGGTCATCTCCCCAAAGACGAAATCCTTCACACCGATCCCGCCGCTCTTGGCCACCACCAGCGCCAGCACAGCAGCCAGGAAATGCACGATCACCCAGATGTCGAAGCGACGCTGCATCGGCCCCGGAGCCGAATCACCCGTGTCATGACGGCGCATCAAGCCCTGGATCGCCGCAATGCTGCGGGGGTAGGCATCCAGGCAGGTGAGGGTGGTGCTGAACATCGCGGAGAAAGCCGCCGGGATGATCACCCAGGCCGCCCAACCGCCCATGGCGGCGGTGTAGAGCTTGATCAGCTTCTGGGCGAAGGACACGCCACTGCCGGCCAGCATTCCGTCACCACTGCCGTACATCGTGAAAGCACCCAGGATCACGAAAAACATCGCGGTCACAACAGTGACGCCGTAGCCGAGGTTGAAATCAAACTCGGCTTCCTTCGGCGATGCGGTGTGCTCGGTGTCGCGCGCACGGGAGAACATCCACAACGAGGGCCACACGCACATCTCCACCGGTCCGGGCATCCAGCCCATCAGAGGAATCAGGAAGGCCAGGTTGGCCAAGTTCCAGGGGCTGGGATCGGTGCTGATCCAGGTCGCCGCCACATCCCCGACAGGGCCTCGGATCAGCAGCGATGCGGCCGCGATCCCCGTGAGCAGGGTGAGCAGCACCACCAACAGCTTGGAGAGACGGTCGAGCGCCCGGTAGTGCCCCAGCAACAGCACCAGGCCACTCACCACCAGCACGGCGATGGACAGTCCGTAGGGGTCCAGTCCCGCCAGCAAGGGAACGTTGGTGAGCAGCAGTCCCGCCACAAAACTCACCGCCGAGATGGTGAAGGTGCCCGTCACCAGGCTCACCACCAGATACAGCGGCAGGTAGAGGGGATTGCGTTTCTGGAAACCCTCCAGCAGCGACAGTCCGGTGGCTGCTGTGAAGCGGGTGCCCACGCGCAGGAACGGGTACTTGATCAGGTTGGTGAGCAGGATCAGACCCACCAGTGCAAAGCCGAATCGAGCTCCAGCCGTAGTGGACGACATCAAGTGGGATCCACCGATGCAGGCACCGGCCAAGAGGATCCCTGGTCCAATGCTGCGTCGCAGCGTCGATGACGCCATCACAAGGTTGCAGTTGATACCAGTCTCCGCCGCCTCGGCCCGCGGAATCTCCGTAGAGTCAACTTCCGTCACGGTCGGTTTCATGGTCGTTGCTCCCGCTGCCCCGAAGCTGTCGCTGCAGTGCGAGGCCATCGGCGCCGACACCCACACGATTCGCTCCCTCGACTGGGACCGCAGCCGCTTCGACATCGAATTCGGCCTGCGCAACGGCACCACCTACAACGCCTTCCTGGTTCGGGGAGAACGCACCGCCCTGATCGACACCAGCCACGCCAAGTTCCGCGACACCTGGATCCCCCTGCTCAAGGAGCAGATCAATCCAACCGCGATCGATGTGTTGATCGTGAGCCACACCGAGCCCGACCACTCCGGCTTGATCGGTGACCTGATCGATCTCAATCCCGAGATCGAAATCGTGGGCTCGAAGGTGGCACTGCAGTTCCTCAAGGACCAGGTGCACAGGCCGTTCAAATCACGTGCGGTGAAGTCCGGCGAGGAATTGGATCTCGGCACCAATCCCGAGAGCGGCATCCAGCACCGCTTCGAATTCCTCAGTGCTCCGAACCTGCACTGGCCGGACACGATCTTTTCCTTCGATCACGGCAGCGGCATCCTCTACACCTGCGATGCCTTTGGCCTGCACTACTGCTCTGACGACGTCTTCGACGCCGATCCCGGCGCCATCGCCCCTGATTTCCGCTTCTATTACGACTGCCTGATGGGCCCCAACGCCCGCAGCGTGCTGCAGGCCCTCAAGCGCATGGATGGCCTGCCGGAGATCAACACCATCGCCGTGGGACACGGGCCGCTGTTGCGGCATCACCTCAGCCACTGGATCAGCGACTACCGCGAGTGGAGCGGCCAGCGCAGCAAGGGCGAAAGCTATGCCGCAGTTTGCTATCTGAGCCAGTACGGCTTCTCCGATCGGATTAGCCAGGCCATTGCCCATGGCATCGGCAAGGCGGATGCCCAGGTGCAGTTGCTGGACCTAAGGGCCACCGACCCCCAGGAACTCACCGCCCTGATCGGCGATGCCAAGGCTGTTGTGGTGCCGACCTGGCCTGCGGAACCTGAGCCGAATCTGAAGGCCTCCATCGGAACCCTGCTGGCGGCACTGCATCCCAAGCAACTGGTGGGGGTGTACGACGCTTTCGGTGGCAATGACGAACCAATCGACGCCGTCGCCGACCAACTGCGCAGCCAGGGACAGAAGCAAGCCTTCAGTCCGCTGCGCATCAAACAGCTGCCCCAGGGCAGCGATTACCAACGCTGCGAGGAGTCCGGCACTGACCTGGGCCAACTGCTGACCAAGGAGAAGACGATCGCGGCGATGAAAAGCCTCGATGGCGACCTCGACAAAGCCCTGGGTCGCATCAGCGGAGGCCTCTACGTGGTGACCGCCAGCCAGGGGGAGGGCGAGTCGAAGCGCCGCAGCGCCATGGTGGCCAGCTGGGTGAACCAGGCCAGCTTCACCCCACCGGGCCTCACCATCGCGGTCGCCAAAGACCGCGCGATCGAAGCCTTGATGCAGGTGGGAGACCGCTTCGTGCTGAACGTCCTACGGCAAGACAACCATCAGCAACTGATGCGCCATTTCCTCAAGCGCTTCCCTCCCGGTGCCGATCGTTTTGCTGGTGTGAACGTTCTGGAGGGAACCGCCGATGGCGGGCCGGTGCTCGCCGATGCGTTGGCATTTCTGGGCTGCCGGGTGGAGCAACGGATGGAGGGCCCCGACCACTGGATCATCTATGCCGTGGTGGAGCAGGGCAACGTGGCCGATGCCGAGGCCAGCACTGCGGTGCATCACCGAAAGGTGGGCAACCACTACTGAGCCCGCAGCTGATCCAGAGCATCCAGCAGGTTGCTCAGCACGGCGCGCACGTGCTGACTCCTCCGCCATTCACGGCGGTTGAGCCACGGATCTGAGCAACGCCGCCACCAACTCTGATCCGCCGGCTGGCAGTGGCCAACCCTTCGGTGATGGGGCGCGAGAAACACCGCTGCTGCCAAAAGGTTGGTACCGAAACCCAGCACAGGCCAAGGTTCACTCCCTGCATCAGACCATCCACGCAACAACCGCACCTCCAGAGGTTCATCGGCGGGGAGCAGCTCCCAGGATCTCCCAGGCCGCAGCGAAGCCAACAACCGTTCGATCAAGGCGTGGTGTGTTTCGTTCTTGGGGTGGGCTTGCACCCGCAACGGCACATCGGCCGGCAACGGTTGTAATGCAGCACAGACGGCGCTCCTGAAATAGGCCCGGTTCTCGATCCCTAGCGTCCAGCGCCAGCCAAACGATCGACCCAAAAGCCGCAAGCGGACGCGCCATTTGGGCACTCTCAAATAGGGCAAACAGAGCAGCACAGCCGTTGGCTGCGATCCGCGGGACGCATCAGCAGCAACGAAAGCGCGCCGAAAACTGGCGCAGATGTTGAGCATCTCCTGGAGCCGCAACGGCTCCACCGGACGATCCAACGGCACCAGCGGATCCAAACGGACCGAAGCCATCGCTTGTGAACGACGCACCAACGCGAGCGACTGGATCCGGGTTTGCTGGGAATGCTCTGAATACAAGCGTGTCTCAACCCCAATCGATTCCCCCAGCTCCACCACCTCTGACGCCTGATAAGTGCGCAGCATCTGCTGACCTTCGCGATCGTCCAAACGCGGTAGCACCAACAAGCTGCAGGCCCTTGGCTCCGGCCCGATCAAGACGCTGTCGCCCGTGATGAACCAGCAGTGATGTCCATCCTGGGCCGCAAGAGCCTGCAGCAACGGCTGGAAGGCCTTGGCCGAGTGGCTGAGGTCATCGCGATAAAGCGAGACGAGCTCCAGTCGGGTGCCCCGGAGACCTCTCCAGCGCAGATAGGCCAGAGCCGAGAGGGTGGTGATCAGCTGGGAGGAGAGAACAACAACGCTCTGCGCCACCGACCTGCTGCTCCCATCAACAACACGCCTACATTCAACTGGCTTCGAAGATTAGCGTGACCAGCACCGCAACCACGCGTCGCACGATCCAGCTGCCGATCGACGATGGGGTCATTGGTCTGCGCGGTCTGAGCCCCCAGCGGCACCGCTTCGAACTGGAATATGCCCTGGAGCGGGGCAGCACTGCCAACAGCGTGCTGTTTGAAGCCGGTGATGGCGCCCCGGCCGTGCTGGTCCACCCTCCCGGCATGGCCTACAGCGCGGCCTTCCTGCCGGTGCTTGCCGACGCCCTGCCCAGCTGCGACGCGCTGCTGGTGGTGGTGGGCCACGTCAACCCCAACCGCGTTGCCCTGCTGAGGGAACTGGCGGAGACCTATGCCGGTCTGGAACTGATCGTCTCCAACCCGGGCGCCAAGTTGATCGAGGAGCTGTGGAGCCAACGCAAGCCGGCCCCTCCCGGTGAGACGAGCGAGCAACCACCACTGCCAGACCTGCCGCCGCTGCGGGTCATCCGCCACGAGCAACCACTTCCCCTCAGCCATCAGCGCAGCTTGATGCTGCTGCCAGCCCCAACCCCCCGCTGGCCGGGCGGATTGCTGGCGTTCGAGGAAAGCCTGGGCCTGCTGATGAGCGACAAGTTCTTCAGTGCCCACCTCTGCACGGACAGCTGGGCCGAACGCAACCGCAGCAGCACCGAAGAAGAGCGCCGTCACTTCTATGACTGCCTGATGGCCCCCATGGCCCGTCAGGTGGATGCCCTGGTGGAACGGCTCGAAGAACTCGACATCCGCACCATCGCACCGGGCCATGGTCCGGCGATTGAAGCCAGTTGGCGCAGCCTGCTGAATGATTACCGCCGCTGGGGCGAAGGCCAGCAAACCGCCAGCCTGACGGTGGCCCTGCTGTTCGCCAGCGCCTACGGCAACACCGCAGCCATTGCCGACGCTCTGGCCCGCGGGGTCAGCCGCACCGGCATCCGGGTGAGCAGCTTGAACTGCGAATTCACCCCCGCCGATGAACTGGTGAGCACGGTCCAGCAGGCCGATGCCGTGTTGATCGGCTCACCAACCCTGGGGGGCCATGCCCCTACACCGATCGTCTCAGCCCTGGGAACCCTGTTGGCGGAGGGGGATCGCAGCAAGCCCGTGGGAGTGTTCGGCAGCTTCGGCTGGAGCGGCGAGGCGGTGGATCTGCTGGAAACGAAGCTGCGGGATGGCGGCTTCAGCTTTGGCTTCGAGCCGATCCGGGTGAAGTTCAGTCCGGATGCTGCCCGGGTGAAGGAGCTGGAGGAAACCGGCACCCGTTTCGCCCGCCAGCTGCTGCAGAGTCAGAAACGGGCGCAACGGCGCAGTGCAGGGGGCTTGAGCGAAAGCCGCAGCGATCCAGCGGTGCTGGCGTTGGGCCGTGTGATCGGCTCCCTCTGTGTGCTCACCACCCGCAAAGCCGATCTGAGCGGCGCCATGGTGGCCAGCTGGGTGAGTCAGGCCAGCTTCAATCCCCCCGGCATCACCGTGGCCGTGGCCAAGGACCGTGCTGTGGAAGCACTGCTGCACAAGGGCGATCGCTTCGCCTTGAACGTGCTGGCCGAAGGGCGCGAAACCGCCTTGATGAAGCAGTTCCTGCAACCGTTCGAACCCGGTGCCGATCGCTTTGCAGGCCTTGAGCTGGACACCAGCCCCGCCGAGCAGCCGTTGCTGCCGGATGCCCTGGCCTGGCTGGACGGCAAGGTGAGCCAGCGGATGGAATGCGGCGACCACTGGCTGATCTACGCCGAAGTGGATCACGGCGGGGTGCTGGATGCGGAGGGCAGCACCGCGGTGCACCAACGCCGCAGCGGAGCCAACTACTGAGGTGAAAGCCGGAGCCGGCAACCCGAACCCTCGACTAACTCATAGTGACTATGAGTTAGGGGTAGGCTGGAGGGACGATCCCTGGTGCCATCAATGGACGTCTCCAAGCCCTCCACCCACGCCAACCTCGAGGCTGCTTGCGGCGGCGAGAGCATGGCCAACCGCAAATACCTGTTCTTCTCAGAGGTGGCCAAACAACTGGGCCACAAAGACCTGGCCAAGCTGTTTCGGGACACCGCAGCGCAGGAAACGGAACACGCCTTTGCCCACTTCCGCCTGCTGCACCCTGAGCTGGTGGTGAGAGATCCCGAGCAGCTCAGCGACGAGGAGAAGCAGGCCATCCTGAGCCGCTGCCTGGAGCTGGCGATTGAAGGCGAAACCTACGAGTACACAACGATGTATCCGGAGTTCGCCGCCCAGGCCCGGCAGGACCGGGACAGCGGAGCCGAAGCTGAATTCGCCGAGCAAAGCAGCGAGTCGAAGGAGCATGCCGGCTTGTTCCGCACCGCCGCCAAGAACTTCGGCCTGTTGACCCCGATCGAGCAGCATCACGCCGAAACCTATGGCGTTGCCCTCAAGGCCCTGCAAGGCAAAGGCAGTGCAGGCCAGGCCGATCAACCGATCCCGGGCAAGTGGATCTGCAAGGAGTGCTCGATGATCTACGACCCGGCCGAGGGGGATCCGGATTCCGGCATCGCCGCAGGGACCCCGTTTGAAGCGATTCCCGACGATTGGCACTGCCCGATCTGCGGCGCCCGCAAAGCCAGCTTCGTTCCCTACCGCGAAGCCGAGTTGAAGGCGGCCTGACGCCCTTGCACGATTCAATCAAGAGCCTTCGTCTCCATGCCCTCTGATCTCATCGTTCTGACGGCGAGCAATGGCGAGAACCTGAAGTTGGCGGAACGCTTCGTGCAGGCCGCAGCAGCTCAGAACGCCAGCGCCGAGCTGATCGATCTCACGCAGCTCAACCTGCCCCTGTTCACGCCGCGGGTCCAGGCAGCAGGGGCGGGTCCTGACCTGGTGGCCCTGCACGACCAACTGCACCAAATACCGCGCTGGGTGATCTGCGCGCCGGAGTACAACGGCTCGATTCCGCCGTCGCTCACCAACGCCATTGCCTGGCTCTCGGTGACCGACGACGACTTCCGATCCCTGTTCAACGGACGGCCGATCGCCATGGCGACCTTCTCCGGCGGCGGTGGCATGGAACTACTCTTGTCGCTGCGCATCCAGCTCACCCACCTCGGGGCCCAGGTAGTGGGGCGTCAGCTGCTGAGCAACCACGCCAAGCCAGCCCAGGACGACAGCATCAACGACCTGGTGCAGCGGCTTCTGCAGATGCAACCCCTCCAACTCTGAGCGCCCCATGTCCCGGACGGCCCCGCCACCACGTCAACACGACACCACGTCAACCGTGATCCTGCGACCCGCAGACCAGCGCTTTCGCAGCCAGCTGGACTGGCTCGATTCCTGGCACAGCTTCAGCTTCGGCAGCCATCAGGATCCGAACTGGATGGGCTTCGGCCCCTTGCAGGTGATCAACGACGACACCATTGCTGCAGGCCAGGGGTTCGGCATGCACCCCCACCGCGACATGGAAATCATCACGGTGATGGTGGATGGGGCCCTGACCCATGCCGACTCGATGGGCAACAGCGCGGTGCTGCACGCCGGCGAAGTGCAGCGGATGAGTGCCGGCAGCGGCATCGTGCACAGCGAGATCAACCAGACCGGCGAGCCCTGCAGGCTGCTGCAGATCTGGATTGAGCCAGCACAGCTGGACATCCAGCCTGCCTACCAGCAGAAACCCTTCGCGATCGGCGAGGGCTGGACGCCCCTGATTGAGCCCGGCGCATCCGGCGAGGCGATGGCCATTGAACGTCGTGTGCGGCTCTGGCGTGCTCAGCCGCTACACCAACAGCAGTTGCCCTTGCCCCCCGCCGAAGAGCAGTTGCTCTGGATTCAGGTGATTGATGGGGAGCTGACGCTCAACAGTGAGGGCTCCCCCAAGCAGTCGCTGCGGCGGGGCGATGGGCTGGGCCTGATCCAGGACGCAGCCACCCAAGGTGAGCTGATCGGCCTCAGTGAACGCGCCGACGTGCTGCTGTTTGCCCTGGCGTGAAGCAATCCGGAAAAAATCTGGTGCAAGTGCGCGACACCAGATCTTGTGCCCTGAAATGACTGGGTTACTTCCAAACAATCCCTAGAGCGATGGGATTCATGAACGGTCAGGAGGCCTCGGTTCGGTACCGCGGCTTTCTTTTGATGCCACAAACCAACCGGAGCTGGCTGGTGAGGCCGGAACGCAGCCCGATGCGATTGCTGCCCTTCCGCACACCAACCTGCTCACTGGCCGACGTCAAAGCCCTGCTGGACTGGCGTCTGGCTCAGGAAGAATCGGAGATCGGCGTGGCCTGAACTCAGGCCGCTGCCGGCGGAGGGGTGGGATCGCCCACCGGTTGAAAAGGAATCACCAGGGTGGCCCAGTGATCGGGCCGCTCGGGGCGGCTGCGACGGGAACGGCGCGTGCCAAAGGGAACCCGAATCACATTGGTTCCTTCAATTGACAAGGTGTGGCCGCGATTAAAGGCCGATTCCAGACCCTCAGGAAGTTGAGGAAGGGCAGGCCCTTCAACGCTGCTGAGCGCAGATTTCTTGTTGTTGTCCCGATCCATGGTGTCCCCCGACAGACGAATCAGTTGTCGAACAGTTTGACCGAACACGCAAGGGCGATGAACGGAATCGAACCAATTTTTCCAATTTCAGTGAAAATTTACACGCTCTGAACCCCTTGCACCAGGGCTTCAAACCGCCACAGCCACCGATTCCACAGACGGACAGGTGCACACCAGGTTGCGGTCACCAAAGGCGTTGTCAATCCGTGCCACAGCGGGCCAGATCTTGCTCTCCTGCTGCTCCTCCATCGGGAAGGCGGCCTGCTGACGGCTGTAGGGACGATCCCAGGTATCCGCTGTGACGGCAGCGAGGGTGTGGGGAGCCCGCTTGAGCGGGTTGTTCTGAGGGTCGCTGGTGCCGGCTTCAATGGCGCGAATCTCCTCGCGGATCGCCACCAGGGCATCGGCGAAACGATCCAACTCCGCCAGGCTTTCGCTTTCGGTGGGCTCCACCATCACCGTGCCGGCCACCGGCCAGCTGACGGTGGGCGCATGGAAGCCGTAGTCCATCAAACGCTTGGCGATGTCATCCACATCGATCCCCGCATCCCGCTTGAGCGGGCGGAGGTCGAGGATGCATTCATGGGCCACCCGGCCGGTGCTGCCGCGAAACAGCACGGGGTACGAGGCATCGAGCCGATGGGCGAGGTAATTAGCCGACAACAGCGCCAAGGCACTGGCCTGCCGCAGGGCCTCCGCCCCCATCATCCGCAGGTACATCCAGCTAATCGGCAGGATGCTGGCGCTACCGAGCGCAGCTGCGGACACCGGACCGATGGCCGATGCAGCGCCGGCCTGCAAGGGGTGCCCCGGCAGGAAGGGCTCCAGATGCGCCGCCACACCAATAGGCCCCACGCCTGGGCCACCGCCCCCATGGGGGATGCAAAATGTCTTGTGCAGGTTGAGGTGGCAGACATCGGCACCGAAAGCACCAGGACGGCACAGCCCCACCTGGGCATTGAGGTTGGCCCCGTCGAGGTACACCTGGCCCCCATGCCGATGCACCACCGCGCAGATCTCACGGATGCCGGTTTCAAACACGCCGTGGGTGGAGGGGTAGGTGACCATCAGTGCCGCCAGCCGGTCGGCGTGCTCGGCCGCCTTCGCCGCAAGATCCTGCTGGTCGATGTTGCCCTCGTCATCACAGGCGACGGCCACCACCTTGAGGCCGGCCATCACGGCACTGGCGGGGTTGGTGCCGTGGGCGCTGGTGGGGATCAGACAGATGTCGCGATGGGCTTCACCGCGGGAGTGGTGCCAGGCGCGGATCACCAGCAGCCCGGCGTATTCCCCCTGGGACCCGGCATTGGGCTGTAACGACACGGCAGCAAAGCCCGTCAGTGCAGCCAGCCATTGCTCCAGATCGTCGGCCAGACGGCGATAGCCCTGGGCCTGATCGGCTGGGGAAAAGGGATGCAAGGCCGCAAACGCAGGCCAGCTCACCGGCTGCAGCTCAGCGGCGGCGTTGAGCTTCATGGTGCAACTGCCCAACGGGATCATCCCGTGCACCAGCGACAGATCACGGCTCACCAACCGCTGGATATAGCGCAGCAGCTCCGATTCGCTGCGGTACTGATGGAAAACCGACTGGCTCAGCCAGGGCTGGCTGCGCTGCGGCAGGGAGAGGGACGGGGGCTGCGCAGCCTCCAGCTGCGGGGGGACCTGACCGCAGGCCTCCGCCAGCAGGGCGAGCAGGGCTTGCAGCTCCTGTTGATCCGAGAGCTCATCGAGGCTGATGCCGAATCCGGTGGCGTCCGCCGGCGCTGCACCATCTGGCAGCACCCGCAGATTGAAACCAGCAACTGCGGCAGCGCGGTGCACAGCCGGTGCCAACACACAGTGAACGGTGACGGTGTCGAAACGGTCGGCCAGCTGCAGCGGGTAACCCAGGGCCCGCAGGCCCTGCTCCAGCTGGCTGCGCAAGCCAACAATGCGCTGAGCAATGGCCTGCAGACCATCAGGGCCATGGTGCACCGCATAAAAGGAGGCCATCACGGCCAGCAGCACCTGGGCCGTGCAGATGTTGCTGGTGGCCTTGTCGCGACGGATGTGCTGCTCACGGGTTTGCAGCGCCAAGCGCAGGGCGGAACGGCCCTCCGCATCCTTGGACTGCCCCACCAGACGACCGGGGATCTGGCGCTTGTAGGCCTCAACGGTGGCGAAGAAGGCGGCGTGAGGACCACCGAATCCCATCGGCACCCCCAGGCGTTGGGCGCTGCCCACGGCAATGTCGGCCCCGAGGGATCCCACGGGCGCCATTAGGGTCTGCGCCAAGGGGTCAATGGCCACGGTGGCCAAGGCACCGGCGGCATGGGCCGCTTGGATCACGGCGGATGGATCCCAAAGGCATCCATCGGCGCCGGGCAGCTGCAGCAGAACGCCGAACACTGACGCATCGATCGGCGCTGTGGCCGGGTCGATGCACTCGAGGCTGATGCCGAGGGGTTCGGCGCGGGTCTGCAGCACCGCCCAGGTCTGGGGCAGCACATTGGCGTCCACCAGGAACCGTGTCGCCTCGGGGCGACGGCACACCCCGAAGCTGAGGCTCATCGCCTCCGCGGCGGCGGTGGCTTCATCAAGCAGCGACGCGTTGGCGATCGGCAAGCCCGTGAGCTCACTGATCAGGGTTTGAAAGTTGAGCAGGGCCTCCAGACGACCCTGGGCGATTTCCGCCTGATAGGGGGTGTAGGCGGTGTACCAGGCCGGATTCTCAAAAACGTGGCGCTGGATCAGGGCCGGGGTTGCCGTGCCGTAATAACCCAGCCCGATCAAGGAGCGTCGCAGCGTGTTGGTTTCGCTCAACTGCTTCAGCTGCTGGAGGGCCTCTGCCTCCCCACACCCCTCGGGCAAGGCCTCAACCGGCGGCTTGGAATCGAGGATGTCGGCGGGCACGACATCAGCGATGAACTCCTGCAGATCGCTGTAGCCCAGGGCATTGAGCATGCGGAGCTGTTCCGCCTCACTCGGGCCGATATGCCGCTGCGCAAAAGGAGAAGTCAACGTCGAATGCACAGCCCGCCGAACGATCGTAAGAGCGAAGCCCCGGCGCTGATGACAGCCAGCGTTGATTTCAGCCGGCGTTGACCTTGGCGCCGTAGGCCTCAGCGGTCATCAGGCTGTCGAGCTCGGCGGGGTCCGACGGACGCAGCACCAGCAGCCAGCCCTCACCGTGGGGGTCGTTCTGCAGCTCCTCCGGACTGGCCAGCACCGCTTCATTGCGTTGCACCACCTCACCAGCAATCGGTGCATACATGTCTTCCACAGCCTTCACTGACTCCACCGAGCCAAAGCTGGTGCCCTTCGCCAGGCTGGCGCCCACATCCGGCAGATCCACAAACACGATGTCGCCCAGCTGATCAACGGCGAAGGCACTGATGCCCACTCGCACCAGCTCACCATCGGCATTGGCGTACTCGTGGCTGTCGGCGAAGCGAAAAGAGTCGGGGAACGCGAACGCCATCGAGGCAGTTTCAGGTGGTCCCAGTTTGCGGGAGATTGATCAGTCCTGCCGCATTGAGGTCACACAACGCACGGGAAAGGGCCAGGCGGATGTGAGCCCGATGGGTGCCGCCCTGCACATAGAGGTTGAACGGTTCCCGCAACGGCGCATCGGCCGAAAATTCACTGGTGGAGCCGTCGATGAAGGTCCCCCCGGCCATCACCAGATCCGAGGCATAACCCGGCATCGAGGCCGGCACCGGATCGAGGTAGGCCCCGATCGGCGACATTGCCTGGAAGGCACGGCACACCACCTTGAGGGCGTCGGGACTGCCCAGCCGAACCGCCTGGATCAAATCGCTACGCACGGCCCCGGGCGCTGGATTGACGGGGAAGCCCAGCCGCTCAAACACCCCTGCCACCAGATCGGCGCCAATCAAGGCCTCTGACACCATCTGCGGTGCCAGGAAAAGCCCCTGCAGCACCAGGCGCTGCAGGTCAAATCCCGTGCCGCCCTCACTGCCGATGCCCGGCGCCGTGAGCCGGCAGCAGGCCTGCTCCACCAGATCGGCCCGTCCTGCGATGTAACCGCCGGTGGGGGCGATGGTGCCGCCGAGGTTCTTGATCAACGATCCAGCGATCAGATCCGCCCCAACCGCCGTCGGCTCCTGCTCCTGCACCAACTCGCCGTAACAGTTGTCGACGAAGACAACGCAGTCGGGCTGGCGGGCATGGATGCGCTCACACAGCCCGGCGATCTGCTCAACCGTGACAGAGGGACGCCAGCTGTAGCCGCAGCTGCGCTGGATCAGCACCATCCGGCAGGGCTGCTCCAGGGCCTGGTTCAAGGCCGCCTCATCCACCGCACCATCCGGCTGCAGATCGATTTCGTCGTAGGCAACCCCGAATTCCGCCAGGGAACCCTGGCCCTTGCCGCGCAGTCCGATCACCTCCTCAAGGGTGTCGTAGGGACGACCCGTGATTGAGAGCAGACGATCACCGGGCCGCAACACCCCGAACAGCGAGGCAGCGATGGCATGGGTGCCGCTGACGAATTGCAGGCGCACCGCCGCAGCCTCAGCCCCCAGCACCCGGGCAAAGACCCGATCCACCACCTCGCGGCCCTGATCCCCGTGGCCGTAACCGGTGAGCGACGCGAAGTGCTGGGTGCCAACGCGCTCCGCCGCCAGGGCGTCCAACACGCGCTGCAGGCGTTGCTCCACCGCCGCCGTTCTTGCTGCAGCCAGGTCGGCCTGCTCCCGCGCCACCGCGTTGATCAGGTCCTCTGCAAACGCACTGATCACCACTTGCCTGACGGATGCCATGCCTTCCTAAACCCTGGCCAACGCCAAAATTCACAACCCGGGAGGCCGCTGTGATGCGGCAACTCCTTTAGATTTCTGTGACTAACGGCACCATCCGCTCCCTGGTTTTCCTGTCTGAGCGGCTTTGTCAATCCAAGGAGAATCCGCTTGGTTTCATCGCAAACAGCTGACACCCGCGAGCTTCGGCAGAGGGCCGCGGTGATGTCACCGCGCGACCGATTGCCGGCGCGTCAGCGCAAATTCAAGATGGGAACCACCAGCTTCATGCTGGTGATGCACGTGCTCGCCACCGTGGCGCTGCTGCCGCACTTCTGGAGCTGGCAGGGCGTTGTGGCCTTCGGCGTTCTCTATTGGTTGACGGTGCTAGGCGTCACCCTGGGGTTGCACCGCCTGGTGGCGCACCGCAGCCTGGTGGTGCCGGTTTGGGTTGAGCGCATCCTGGTACTGATGGGCACCCTGGCCTGCCAGAGCGGCCCGATCGAATGGGTGGGTCTGCACCGCCATCACCACCGTTTTTCGGATCAGCCCACGGATCACCACGATGCTGGCCGTGGCCTGTGGTGGGCCCACAGCGAATGGATGCTGCACGACATCCCAGCCCTGAAGGAACTCGATCGCTACGCCGGCGACCTTCAATGCGACCCCTTCTACCGCTGGCTCGACCGCTGGTTCCTGCTGCTGCAGATCCCCCTGGGCCTTGGGCTCTATTGGTTCGGTGAAGCCGCCCAGGTTCATGGCGGCGGCCTTGGCCTGGTGCTCTGGGCGATTCCTCTCCGCCTCGTGGTCGTGTACCACGTGACCTGGCTGGTGAACTCCGCCACCCACGCCTTCGGCTACCGCAATTTCGATTGCCCCGACCTCTCCCGCAACTGCTGGTGGGTGGCACTGCTCTCTTTCGGTGAAGGCTGGCACAACAACCACCACGCCCATCCGGCCAGTGCACGCCATGGTTTGCGCTGGTTCGAGTTCGATCTCACCTGGCAACACGTGCGCCTGCTCAAGCGCCTTGGACTGGCCAGCCGGATTCGCACGGCCCGCTACGTCCCTGGAGCCTCCTGAGGCTCGAAGCAACCTTCAACGACAGGCCACGTCGTAACGTGGTCGATCGCACCCGCCTCCATCCTTCATACCGGTCCCATGCCTAAGCGTGTACAAATCGTTCTGAATGAGGACATCCTCAGCCTCGGCATGGACGGAGACCTGGTAGAAGTGGCTCCGGGTTACGCCCGCAACTTCCTGCTGCCCTTCGGCAAAGCTGTGCCCCTTACCCCTGCGGTGATGAAGCAGGTGGAGCACCGCCGGGCCAAAGAAGCTGAGCGTCAGGCCGCCCTGAAGCAGGAAGCCGTCGACTTCAAGACCGCCCTCTCCACCATTGGTCGCTTCACCGTGAAGAAGCAGACCGGCGAAGACAATGTGTTGTTCGGCACCGTCACCAACGGTGACGTGGCAGAGGCCATCGAAACTGCCACCAAGAAGGAGATCGACCGCCGCGACATCGTGGTGCCTGAAATCCACCGCACCGGCAAGTACACCGTGACGGTGAAGCTGCACAGCGAAGTCACCGCTGAGATCAACCTGGAAGTGGTCGGCTACTGATCGCTGTCAATTGACACTCAAACGGCTCATTCGAGCCAGAGTGTGATCCCTTCGCTTTACGCCCTGCCGCCATGGTGAGCGTCCCCCTGCCAGAGAACAACGATGGGGGACGCCGTGGCTTTGGCCAGGGCCGGCGCGACGACGAGCCCAATTTCGAGGCTCTGCCCGATTCGCTTCCGCCCCAGAATCTGGAGGCGGAGGAAGCGGTGCTGGGCGGCATCCTTCTGGATCCCGACGCAATAGGGCGTGTGACCGATGTGCTGCAGCCGGAAGCGTTTTATCTGAACGCTCACCGGGAGATCTTCCGCACCGCCCTGATGCTGCACGGCCAGGGCAAGCCGACGGATCTCACCGCCATGAGCGCCTGGCTGGCCGACACCGGCGCCCTGGAGAAGGTGGGCGGCAACAACCGACTGGTGGAGCTGGTGGAGCGGGTGCCCTCCACTGCCTCGATCGAGCAAGTGGCCCGGCTGGTGATGGACAAGTTCCTGCGCCGCCAGCTGATCCGCTCCGGCAATGAAGTGATCCAGCTGGGTTTTGATCAGAGCCTGCCGATGGAGCAGGTGCTGGACCAGGCGGAGCAGAAGATCTTTGCCATCAGCCAGGAGAAACCCTCCAAAGGGCTCACTCCTACCGCCGAAATCCTCACCCAGACCTTTGAGGAAATCGAAAGCCGCTCGCTAGGCACCTCGGTAGCTGGCATCCCGGTGAATTTCTACGACCTGGATGCGATGACCCAGGGCCTGCAGCGTAGCGATCTGATCATCGTGGCGGGCCGGCCTGCCATGGGCAAAACCTCGATCGCGCTGAACCTGGCCAAGAACGTGGCCCAGCTGCACGACATGCCGGTGTGCCTGTTCTCCCTGGAGATGAGCAAGGAGCAGCTCACCTACCGCCTGCTCTCAATGGAGGTGGGCATCGAAGCAGGCCGGCTGCGCACCGGCCGGCTGCAGCAGGAGGAATGGCCGCTGCTGGGCCAGGGCATCAACAGCCTGGGGCAACTGCCGATCTTCATCGACGACAAACCCAACTCAGGCGTAATGGAGATGCGCTCGCTCTGCAGGCGGCTGATGGCCGAACAGGGCAAGGAGCTGGGGCTGGTGATGATCGACTATTTGCAGCTGATGGAAGGCTCGGGCTCCGACAACCGGGTACAGGAGCTCTCGCGCATCACCCGGGGCCTGAAGCAGATGGCCCGGGAACTGAACGTGCCGGTGATTGCTCTCTCCCAGCTGAGCCGGGGGGTGGAGGCACGCACCAACAAGCGACCGATGCTGAGCGACCTGCGGGAATCGGGCTCGATCGAGCAGGACGCCGACCTGGTGCTGATGATCTACCGCGACGAGTACTACAACCCGGAAACCCCAGACCGCGGCATCACAGAAGTGATCGTGACCAAGCACCGCAACGGCCCGGTGGGCACGGTGAAGCTGCTGTTCGAACCGCAGTTCACCCGCTTCCGCAACCTGGCGGCCTGATTCTTTCGGGACGCTTGAAACTCCAGGGCATGGAACGCAGCACCACACCCGTCAACACGCGGCAGGGCTCAGCCCATCTGCCCCGGTGAAGCTCCTCGATGCAAGCTTCGAAAGTTGCGGGGACCTGCAGGAGCTATTCCAACCGCTCTCTCCAGACCTGGTTGCCCTGCAACTGAGCTCCGGCCTGCTCAAGGGACGGGTGCAGGCCTGGGGGTTTGACGGTTTTCGGTTGAACTTGCTGACCACCAATCAAACCCTGTTCCTCAGCGGCGCGCGGCACCCCGAACCCTGCACCCTGGCCCTTCCCCTGGATCCATCAGAAGTCGACGGGACCTTCAAGGCCCAGGGCATCTCCATGCCGTGGGCGGGCCTGATGACTGATTACTGACAGGGAACGACTTTGAAACCGTGGATGCCGAGCCAACGAGCCTTAAAAACTCTCGAATGCCGATAATGAAGCCATGAGCTTCAGCGCCGCTCCTACCGAATCCTTCGACGTGATCGTGGTTGGCGGCGGTCATGCAGGTTGTGAAGCGGCGATCACCGCCGCCCGGCTGGGCCTGAACACTGCCCTATTCAGCCTCAATCTCGATCGCATCGCTTGGCAGCCCTGTAACCCGGCCGTTGGCGGCCCCGCCAAAAGCCAGCTCGTGCATGAGGTGGATGCCCTTGGTGGGGTGATCGGGCGCCTGGCCGATGCCACCGCCATCCAGAAGCGCATCCTCAATGCCAGCCGCGGCCCTGCGGTGTGGGCCTTGCGCGCCCAAACCGACAAGCGCCTTTATTCCCGCCAGATGCTGCAGCTGCTGCAGCACACCCCCAACCTCGCCCTGCGCGAAGCAATGGTGACCGGCCTGGAAACCACCGTTGCAGGCGACCAGCAACGCATCAGCGGCATCCGCACCTATTTTGGCAGCGTCTACGGCGCTGACGCGGTGATCCTCACCGCCGGCACCTTCCTCGGCGGCCGCATCTGGGTGGGGCATCAATCGATGGCCGCCGGCCGCGCCGGAGAGCAGGCCGCCGAAGGGCTCACCGAAACACTGCAGGAACTGGGCTTCCAGACCGACCGGCTCAAAACCGGCACCCCCGCCCGGGTAGACCGGCGCAGCATCGCCCTCGATCAACTGGAGGAGCAGCCCAGCGATGCAGCCGATCGCTTCTTCTCCTTTGACCCGGCCGCCTGGGTGAGCGGTGAGCAGATGAGCTGCCACATCACCCGCACCACCGCAGAAACCCATCAGCTGATCCGCGACAACCTGCACCTCACCGCCATCTATGGCGGGGTGATCGACAGCAAGGGCCCGCGCTATTGCCCCTCCATCGAAGACAAGATCGTTCGCTTCGCGGACAAGGACAGCCACCAGATCTTCCTCGAGCCGGAGGGGCGCGACACCCCGGAGATCTATGTGCAGGGCTTCTCCACCGGCCTGCCGGAACCGATCCAGCTGCAACTGCTGCGCAGCCTGCCGGGCCTGGAGCAAGCCGTGATGCTGCGGCCGGCTTACTCGGTGGATTACGACTATCTGCCCGCCACCCAGCTCAAACCCTCCCTGGAGACCAAACGGGTGCGCGGCCTGTTCAGCGCCGGTCAGCTCAATGGCACCACGGGCTATGAGGAAGCCGCAGCCCAGGGCCTGGTGGCCGGCGTTAACGCCGGCCGGCTGATCGGCGGCCAGGAGCCGGTGCACTTCCCCCGCGAGGGCAGCTACATCGGCACGATGATCGACGATCTGGTGAGCAAAGACCTGCGCGAGCCTTACCGGGTGCTGACCAGCCGCAGCGAATACCGCCTGATCCTCCGCGGTGACAACGCCGACCGCCGCCTCACACCATTGGGCCATGAGCTTGGACTGATCGACGACCGCCGCTGGCAGCTGTTCGAAGACAAACTCCAGGCGATGGAGGGCGAAAAGCAGCGGCTGGAAACCGTGCGGCTCAAGGTGAGCGATCCGGTGGCCCCTGCGGTAGAACAAGAAACCGGTGCAGCAATCAAAGGCTCGATCACCCTGGCCGATCTGCTGCGCAGACCTGGCATGCACGCCGCCGATCTGGTGCGCCATGGCCTGGCCGATGCCGATCTGCCCCTGCCCGTACGCGAGGGCGCCGAAATCGACATCAAATACAGCGGCTACCTGCAACGCCAGCAGCAACAGATCGATCAGGTGAAACGCCAGAGCCAGCGCAAGCTGCCGGCCGATCTCAACTACGCCGGCATCGGCACGCTTTCCAATGAAGCCCGCGAAAAGCTCACGGCGATTCAACCCAGCACCCTGGGGCAGGCCAGCCGCATCCCTGGCGTCAGCAAAGCCGACATCACCGCCCTGCTGATGTGGCTGGAACTGCAGCAAAGGGAACGCCAACCCCTCGCCCCCACCGCAGAAGCTCGATAGCGTTGGACTCCTGAAACCTCTGCAGTGCCAGCCCGGGTTCCCACTTCACGTGCCTATTGGAACCTGCGGGCTGAGCAGGTGATGGACAACGTGTTCGACCGTGGGACGGCCACCGCCCCAACCCAACCGGGTGTGGTGCCGGTGAATGTTGATGTGCACGAACCAACAACCAAACCAAGCGAACCAAGAGAGCGCCGCTCCCCCTCCACCTGGCTGCTGCCGCTGATCAGTGGCATCGCCGTTACCGGGGTGATAGGCAGCGCCTGGCTGGTGAGCAGCCTTCAGCGCTCCCGCCTGCAGCTGGAACGGCAGCAAAGCGCCGCCCTGATCGAGCAGCTGCGCGAGCTAGTGGCTGCTCAAGAAAGCCGCGCAGCAGAGACGACAACGTTCGAGGACGCCTCTATTGCGATCCAAAGCCTCGAACCGCTGACCGTGCCGATTCAACAACCCTTGACGGTTGAGCCCCTGGGCAGCGATCAGGCGTTGGCGCCGATGCCACCCGTCCCCCAACTCACTGGTGTGGTGAAGGGCCCCGGTGGCTCCAGTTCCGCTATTTCTCAATTGGGGCAGGGATCGGTGTCCGCCGGCATCGGTGAAGCGATCGGCAGCAGCGGCTGGGTGCTCACGGACGTCACCGACAGCGGTGCCGTGATCAGCCGCAACGGCCAAAGCCAAACCCTCTCTGTGGGAGGACTGTTCTGAACCCCGCCCCCCGCCTTCACCCCTCACCGCACCAGCTCTGGCAAGCCCCCAGCGATGCCGTGCTCTCGGCTGACGGACCCCGGCAACTGCCCGGTCCCTGGCGGTTGATGCTGCTGGGTGATGGCAGCCCAACCCGCCACCTGCGCCTGCTCACCGGTTCGCCCGTTGCCGTGGATCTGATCGCCATGGAGGCCGACCAGACCGACCATCCCGGGGCACCGGAGGAGGTGAAGGAATTGATGGCACCACTGCTGCGCCGCCAGGTGTGGCTCACCTGCGGCGGCACCCCGCTGGCCTGGGCCGAGAGCTGGTGGAACCAAGCTGAAGCGGATTGGCACCTGCGGGACCGGAACCAGCCGATCTGGAAAAGCCTCACCGAAGGGCGTTCCGAGCTGTTCCGTGAGGTGGATGGCTTGGCGCTGGTGGAAGGGGACTGGCTCGATCAGACCTTTGGCCATCGCGGCCCCTACTGGAGCCGCCATTACCGCTTCTTCCGCCAAGGCAAGGCCCTCACTGTGATTCGCGAAGTGTTCAGCCCGCAACTCGAAACCTGGCTCGGCCCCACGCTGCGCCAGGAGTTTCAACAAAATTCATGAACAAATCTGCGGGTTTGTTGGGATTTGCTCTTGACAACTTGCCATTGGTTGTGCTCTCAGGAAGATGTGGGCACTTCGGTTCACCGTGTCATGGCTGCCACCACCTCCTGGCTCAGCCTCACCGACCTCGGTCGGATCTACGGCATTTCGGCGATTCACTGCGGCAAGACCCTCGAACACCGAGGCTGGCGTGACCGTCGGGGGCGCCCCACCCAGAGCGCCCTCGACGCCAATGCCGCCATGCAGACCGGCCCCCACGGCCAGGGACGCACCGTGCTCTGGAACCGCACGGTCTGCAGCCAGCTGCTGGAACAGAAGGGCTATGAGCCAATGAGCCGCAGCCTGCAGGTGGAGCAGTGGACCCAGCTGCTGGAGGCCCTGCAGGTGGGATCCCCATCGATCACCGCCACAGCTGACCAGATGGCGGAAGAGATGCCCGGAGAGCTGCTCGAGGATGTGAACCACCAGCTCGCTGCACGGGGCTGCCGCTACCGGGTCAGCCCACGCCCATTGCACCCCAGGCGTTAGTCGATCCGGCGGCGGCTGGAGCGCGGCAAAGCCCTGCGGGAGCCCGCTGGATTGGGCGCGGCTTCGGGCTCCGGACGGGCTGCCGGCTGGGCCGAGCGTGACCAGCGCTGCACCCGGAAGCTCTCGTCCTCCGGCCACTCCCCAGGATCAGCGTTGAACTCCTGAGCCGTAGGTGGCGTTGATGGGGGCGCTGGAGCCTGAGCTGCTGCTCCGCGGCGACTCCGGCGGGAGATAGCCTCAAGGGGGCGACGGGCGGAACGCATCGAACGCGCAGGCTCTGGCAGGCCACGGCCAGCCTCTTGCCAGGGCTCCTGCCAGTCGTCGTCCTCTTCCAGCAGCCACTCGACCTTTTCGCCGACCCAGCGGCCCACCGAATCGAGATCCAAACCGGAGCGCCGCCCTCCGGGCCGTTTTCCTGGTCGCCGACCGGACACCCCATCAACAAGCTGACGGCCGGTTTCCAAAAACTGGTCGAGACGGCGATCCCGCTGATCACGGAAACGGTCCAACCGATCGAAACGCTCCTCCATGTCCTGACGTTACCGACGGCGTCGACGCAACCACTGTTCCCGCCGTAATCCCAGCAACACAATCACCACACCGCCACACTCCAGAGACAGCCAGAACACCTCCATCTAGCCCTCTGCCTCCACATAACTGAGCACGCAGCTGGCATCCCAGCGGCCATGGAAATGCTCGACGCAACAAGCCCGGCAGGCAGCATTACGTGTGCGCCTTCGGCAGGGGGTGCGACGGCCGCAACGGGGACAGACCGCCAGCCAGCGGGGCGGCCGGGGCGGCACCGGATAGCTGTGGCGGATGCTCAACTGAAACCGGCTCTGGGCCGCATTGATGGCGGCCATTCGGGCCCGGAACAGCGGCCCATGGCTTTCGCGGCGACGCTGCACCAGATCCACCCAAGCGTGGATCATCTCGTGGCAGAGCGTGCTTTCCGTGGCGATCTGGGGCAACGGCTCGAGCACCGGCCGCGACAAGACAATCTCGCTGCCGCGGCCCTCACCCACCCCGGGGCCACGGCGGTAGAACCCCGCAGTGCGGCTCATCCGCCCATCGCTCCAGCGCACCGCCGTCAGCGGCTGGCCCCCATCCACCAGCGCACCGCCGAAATGCTCCCGGTTGAGGCGGTGAAACAACGGCAGCAGCGGCTGCAAAGGCACAGAACGGGGGGAGGAGATCCGAATCAGCGCCATCTTGCCGTGGTCAGTCAGACTCGGCCCTGCTTTGAGAGCTGGTGATGGAACTGGGACTAGTGCGTGAGATCGGCAGCAAAGCTCTGCTGGCCGGGGGTCTCACCCTGCTGGGCTACTGGATCTACAACGCCGTGAAGCTGGTGCTCGACGCCCGCGGCATCAACCCCCTGATCAAGCAGTTCTTCACCCAGGTGGCTGCCGGCCGCATTGATGGTGCCTACCTGCTCACCACCAAGGCCTACCGCCAGCACGTGAGCCGCCAGCAGTTCATCCGCTTCCTGGCGGGCCTGAAGCTGAACAAGTTCCGCAACCTCAAGTCCGGCCGCCCCCGCGTGCAAGAAGGCAACTTGATCCTCACCGTGAAGTTGAAGTCCGAAGGCGACGAAGAACTGCCCCTCGACTTTACCTTCACCAAGGTGGACGACAACTGGCGCATTGCCCGCATCAACCAGGTCAATGGCTGATCCGCACGAGCGGGCCGCGGAACTGCGGCACCTGCTCAACCGTGCCGGCCACGCTTATTACGTTCTCGATGCACCCGAAATGGAGGACACGGTCTACGACCGCCTCTATCGCGAGCTGCTCGAGCTGGAACAGAACGATCCGGGCCTGCAACGGCCCGACAGTCCCACCCAGCGGGTGGGCGGAGCTCCGGCGGAAGGGTTCACCAGCGTTGAGCACCGTGTGGGCATGCTCAGCCTCGACAACGCCTTCAACCGCGACGACCTGCGGGCCTGGCACGAGCGGCTGCTCAAGGTGCTGGACCGTCCCAGCGACAGCCGCCTGCCCCTGGTGGGGGAACTCAAAATCGACGGCAACGCCCTCGCCCTGAGCTACCGCAACGGGGTGTTGGAACGGGCCGCCACCCGGGGCGACGGCAGCCGCGGTGAAGAGATCACCGCCAACGTGCGCACGATCAGCTCGATTCCGCTGCGGCTGCAGATCGAGAACCCACCCGAATGGGTGGAGGTGCGAGGAGAGGCGTTCATCCCCGATGCCACCTTCGCGGCGATCAATGCCGAAAGGGAGCAACGGGATGAAGCGCTGTTCGCCAATCCCCGCAACGCCTGCGCCGGAACCCTGCGCCAACTGGATCCCAAGGTGGTGGCCGCCCGCCGGCTCGACTTCTTTGCCTACACCCTGCACCTGCCGGGTGACGCCCAACCCCCCGGCCAATGGGCAGCTCTGGAGTGGCTGAACTCGGCGGGTTTCCGCGTGAACCCGAACCGGGAGCTCTGCGGAGACCTGGCCGCCATCCAGCGCTTCTGCGACCACTGGGAGCAGGGTCGCCATGACCTCCCCTATGCCACCGATGGCGTGGTGGTGAAGCTGGACGACCTGCAGCTGCAGGACGAAGCCGGCTTCACCCAGAAGGCGCCGCGCTGGGCCGTCGCCCTCAAATACCCGGCCGAAGAAGCCCCCACCCGTCTGCTTCGCGTTGGCGCTCAGGTGGGCCGCACCGGTGCCATCACCCCCGTGGCCGAATTCGAAGCGGTGCCCCTGGCCGGCACCAGCGTCAGCCGCGCCACCCTCCACAACGCCGATCGGATCGCTGAACTGGATCTGCACCTGGGCGACACCATTGTGGTGCGCAAAGCCGGGGAGATCATTCCCGAAGTGGTGCGGGTGCTGCCGGAGCTCAGGCCCAGCGACGCCACTCCGGTGCAACTGCCACAGCAATGCCCCGAATGCGGCTCCAACCTGGTGCGGGAAGGCGATGAAGCCGCCACCCGTTGTGTGAACAGCAGCTGCCCGGCGATCCTGAGAGGTGGCCTGCGGCACTGGGTGAGCAAGGGCGCCCTGGATGTGGATGGGCTCGGCAGCAAGTTGATCGAACAACTGGTGGATCGCGGCCTGGTGGGTTCGCTGGCGGATCTTTACCGCCTGGATGCAGCCCTGCTCGCCAGCCTGGATCGAATGGGCGATAAGTCGGCCACCAACCTGGTGGAGGCCCTTAAGGCCTCCAAACAACAGCCGTGGCACCGCCAGCTTTATGGCCTCGGCATCCGCCACATCGGCGAGGTCAACGCCAAAGCACTCGCGGCCGCTTTCTTCAGCATCGACAGCCTGGCGACAGCAGCGCTGGAGGCCCCGGAGCAGATCGCCGAACTGCATGGCATCGGCCCGGAAATCAGCGCCAGCCTGGGCCAATGGCTGCACACCCCCGCCAACCAACAGCTGCTGCAGGACTTACGCAGCGTTGGCTTCTCCCTGGAGGCCAGTACCTCCGAGCAGGAGGCCGCCAGCCAAGCCGGAGCTGACGCCGACGGCGTGCTGCAGGGCAAAACCCTGGTGCTCACGGGCACACTCCCCAACCTCAGCCGCAGCGAGGCCAAAGCGCTGATCGAAACGGCCGGCGGCAAGGTGAGCGGCAGCGTCAGCAAGAAGACCGACTACCTGGTGGCGGGCGAAGCCGCCGGCAGCAAACTGACCAAAGCCGAAAGCCTCGGGGTAACGGTGCTCAGCGAAGCCGATCTCACCGCCCTGCTGCAGCCATGAGTCCATCCACCCCTGCCCTGCTCCGCTGGATCAAAACCGACTGCGGCCGGGCCAAGTTGGCTGAGCTGCAGCAGCGCACTGGCCCGATTGCTCGCGCACGCCTGGCCTGGTTCATCCTGATCGCTGCCCTGCGGGACTGGCGTCTGCCCAATCCCGATCAGAGCGACGTTTCCACATCCTGAAGCGCCCGTCTGGCCGCCCGGCTCACGAGCCAGACCACGGCCAATGTGGAGAGCACTCCCACCACCCGCAGCACCCAGGTTCCGGCATCGGCCTCACCCCCAAGCACCTCACCGAACCGGGCCACATCCCCAGCCAAGGCTCCCAAGCCGCAGAACAGCAACGTGCCGGGGAGGATGCCGATCAAGCCGATGCTGTAGTCCCGCAGGCTCACCTCACTGAGGCCATAGGCCAGGTTGAGCAGCGAGAAGGGAAAGGCGGGCGAGAGGCGCGTCAACAACACCAACTTCAGGCCCTCCTTGCTCACGGCCCGCTCCACCGCCTGCAGCTTGGGGAACTGCTCCAACCGGCGCCGGGCCCAGTCGCGCAGCACCGAACGCCCCAGCAGAAACACCACCACCGCCCCGAGGCAGGCCCCAACAAACACCAGGCCACTGCCAAGCCAGGTGCCATAGAGCACCCCGGCCAGCATCGACGCCCAAACCCCCGGCAGCAGCAGCGTCACCCAGAGGGCATAGAGCGGCATGAACAGCAGAGCCCCAGCGGGGGAGCGCAGCAGCTCCAACACATCCGGCAGCCAATGCTGAACCAAGGAGATCAAGCGGAATCACCCACGCATGGCCTGGAGCATTGCACTAACTCGATGCTGAGGTGTAAAAGCGCAGGGCAAAGAGCCAGAAGGCCCGCGCCGCGGCAAAAAACAAAGCCGCCAGAGCCAAGCCCGCAAATAGCATTGGTGCGGCAGCCTCACCCAACAGCACCTGAGCCGGAACCGTTGTGAGAAACGCCACTGGCAGCACCAGGGTGAACAACAGGCGCAGGGCCGGCGGATAGGCGTTGAGGGGATAACGGCCGGAGGCCAGTAGGGCCCGCAACACCTCAGTGGCATTCCAGGTTTTGACGAACCAGATGCTGGTGGCAGCAATCAGGAACCAGAGCGAATAAAGAATCAAGCCACCGGCCAGCAGCATCACCAACACGGTGAAAAGAGAGGACAGGCTGAACACCACACCGGCCTGATGGCTGCCCCAGGCCAGAAGCCCAAGCCCCAGGCCGATCTCCGGCAGCCCCGCCGGCGACAGCGTGCGCAGCGACAACCAGAACTGGCTGTCGATCGGCTTGAGCAGCACGAAATCCAAGGTGCCCTCGCGCACATGGGTGACGATCGCCCCGAGGTTGGGGCGCAACCAGGTGGTGGCCATGCCATCGAACACCGTGTAAAGCCCCTGAACCATCAGGGCCTGGGCCCAGTTCCAGCCCCCCAAAGTCTGATCAGGGCCGTAGAACAACGAGAGCAGGAACAGGCTGCCGCTGAGGCTCATCGCCACCGCCAGCAGCTCGATCAGCACGTTGGCCTGATACTCCAGCTGCACGGCCACAGCCGTGCCCCAGAAGCGGCTCAGGGTTTGCCAGTAGCGCCCCATCAGGCCCCCATGGCGCTGTAGCGCCGCACGCCGGCCCGCCATAGCAGCAGCACCAGCGGCAACAGCAGAGCGATCCAGGCCAGTTGCGCCCCGAAGCCCGCCAACAAATCCACCGGCTGACCCGCCAGCACCCGGGCCGGGAAGTCGATCAGGTAGGGGAAGGGCGTCCACTGGGCCAAGGCCCGCACCACCGGCGGAAAGGCCGTTAGCGGTGCCAACAAACCGGAAAGAAACAGGAATGGAATGAACTGGAGCCGCTCCAGGGCACTGGCCTTTTCACTCCAGAAGCAGAAGGCCGCAATCAAACTCTGGAACAGGAAAGCAATGGCGAAGGCCATCCAAGTGGCCAGCCAGGCCAGCAGGAAGCCACCCAACGACGGCAACCAGATGGCCTGGGGCCGCACCGCAAAAAACACCGCTGCAATCAGAGCCGCAAAGGGCAGACGGGTGAGCTGCTCACCGAGGTGGGCCGCCACGTAACGCCAAAGCGGATGCAGCGGTTGCAGCAGGTAAGGAGAGAGCCGACCCAGCAGGGCGTCTTCCTCGAAGGCATAGACCACCCACACCACCGAAAACTGGCGCACCAAAAAGGCGCTGAGGAAATAGCGATCCAGGGCCACGCCATCCAGCCCCAACCCCGAGCGCGCGTCACTGCCGCTCCAGACGCTGAGCATGATGAACGGCAACACACCGGACAAAGCCCAGAGGGCGATCTCGGCGCGGTACTCGAGCATGTGGGCGTACTGGGAGCCCAGCAAAACCCGGATGATCCGCCGGTTCAGCCCAAAGATCCGCATCAGACCCGCCCCTGCCGGAACAGCCCACCGATCAGCTCCTCGATCGGTGGATCGGTCACATCCAGATCACGCACAGGGAAGCGATCCAGCAGCTGCGCCACAACGGCGGTGAGCTGGTCGCGAGGCACCAACAGCCGCACATCACATCCCTCCAACTGCTCCAGACGCCCCAACCCCGCCAGGGCATCCGCTGCTACAGGCGTCTCCAACTCAAGCCGCACCTCCCGCTCGGGTGCCAATTGATCAGCCAGCGCCTCGAGGGGACCGTCGTGGAACAACCGCCCCTGGTGGATCAGCAGCACCCGGGGACACAACGCCGTGATGTCAGCCATGTAGTGGCTGGTGAGCAGCACCGTTGCCCCCGTGCGGCGGTTGTACTCCGCCAAAAACTGCCGCACCCGGGCCTGGGCATTCACATCCAGCCCCAGGGTCGGTTCATCGAGGAACAACACCTCCGGCTCGTGCAGCAGCGCCGCCAAGAGTTCGGCCTTCATCCGCTGGCCCAGGGAAAGCTTGCGCACCGGCCGGGTGAGTTCCTCCCCCAGCTCCAGCAGATCGGCCAGCGCGTTGATCCGCCGCCGGGCCACAGCATCAGGAATGCCGTAGACCGCCGCATTCACCCGCAGTGAATCCATCGGCGGCAGGTCCCAGAGCAGCTGCTGCTTCTGCCCCATCACCAGGGTGATCCGGCGTAAAAACTCTGCCTGACGGCGCTGGGGGCGGTGCCCCGCCACCTGCACCTCGCCGGCGCTGGGGTGGATCAAGCCACAGAGCATCTTCAAGGTGGTGGTTTTGCCGGCACCGTTGGCACCGAGAAAGCCCACCATCTCCCCGGGCTCAATCCGGAAGGAGACGTCCTGCACCGCGGTGACGTCCCGGGTGCGGCGGCGGATGAAATGGCGCAGGGTGCCGGCCAGCCCGGGCTGCTTCTCGGCAACCCGGTAGATCTTGCTCAGCCCCTCAACCTGAATCACCGAATCAGCTCAGATCCGCCAGGCGCTTGCGCGCCAGATCGGCCTGGGCCTGCTTCTCGTCGAGGTTGGCCTGGCATTCCGCCACCACTTCCGGCGGGGCCTTGTCGGCGAAGTTGGGGTTGCCCAGCCGGCCCACCAGGCCCTTGATCTCCTTCTCGGCCTTGGCGATGTCTTTCTCCAGGCGCCCCTTGAGCGCATCGAGATCCACAAGGCCTTCGATTGGCAGCAGCACCTGCAGCTCACCGCTCACCCCCGCCAGGGCCTTGGTCACCGGAGCCGCATCAGCTTCCTCCGGCGCCATCACCGCCACCGACTCGGCCCGAGTCAACGCCGTGATGTCGGCCGTGCCCTTGGTGAGCACAGCCGCCAGCTCGCCGCGGCCGGTGACAAAGCGCACCGGTACTGACTGAGAAGGCTTGAGTCCCGCCACCGCACGCAGGTTGCGCACCACACGAATGGCGCCGATGAGTTCAGCGAAGGAGGCTTCAAGGTCATCGTTGAGGGCCGCTTCATCCACAGCCGGCCAAGGCTGCAGGGCCAGGAACGTGGTCTCCGGCTCACCGGTAACGCTGTGCCAGAGCTCCTCGGTGAGGTGGGGCATCAACGGGTGCAGCATTAGATGCATCTGGCTGATCACCTTGGCCAGCACCTGCTTGGCCACCCGCTGATCAGCCAGGGCCTCAGCTGAAGGGTTCTCACCGGGATTGAGCCGGCGCTTGCTCAGCTCCAGATACCAGTCGCAGACGTCGTTCCAGGCGAACTCATAGAGGCCCTTAGCCGCTTCACCCAGGCCGTAGCTGCTGTAGCGCTCGGCCGTCTCCCGACTCACCCGGGCCAGACGGGAGAGGATCCAGCGGTCCGCCAGCTGCAGGGCTGCGGGATCGGGATCCCCGAGTTGGGCCGGCGTTTCGCCGCCCAGGTTCATCAAGGCGAAGCGGGTGGCGTTCCAGAGTTTGTTGGCGAAGTTGCGCGAGGCCTCCACCGTGGCGGAGGTGTCCTTCTTGCGGTCGTAATCGAGGCGGATGTCCTGACCTGCACCGGCCACCTCCCGCACTAGGGCGAAACGCAGGGCATCGGTGCCGTAGCGGTCGATCAGCAGCAGCGGATCGATGCCGTTTCCGGCACTTTTGCTCATCTTGCGGTTCTGCTCATCCCGCACCAGGCCGTGGATGTAGACGTCCTGGAAAGGCATCTCGCCAGTAAAGGCGCCGGCCATCATCGTCATCCGGGCCACCCAGAAAAAGATGATGTCGAAGCCCGTCACCAGGGTGCTGGTGGGGTACCAGCGCTGCAGGTCGGCGCTGTCAGCATCGGGCCAACCCAGGGTGGAGAAGGGCCAGAGGCCGCTGGAGAACCAAGTGTCGAGCACGTCTTCGTCCTGCTCGATCTCCGCCGCCGCGCCGAACGCCGCCTTGGCTTTCTCCAGGGCTTCGGCTTCGTTGCGGGCCACTACATAAGGTGTGGTGTCGGTGTACTTGCCGCCGGTCTCGCTGATCACGAACCAGGCTGGGATGCGATGGCCCCACCAGAGCTGGCGGCTGATGCACCAGTCGCGGATGTCGGTGAGCCAGTCGCGGTAGACCTTCTCCCAGCGCTCGGGGATGAAGCGGGGATCCTGCTTCTCGAGGGCCTCACGGCAGCGGGCCGCCAGGGGCTCAGTTTTGACAAACCACTGGGTGGAGAGCAGCGGCTCCACCGGCACCTTGCCGCGATCGGAATAGGGAACGCTGTGGCGGTAGTCCTCCACCTTCACCAGCAGGCCCAGCTCCTCCAGGCCAGCCACCACGGCCTTGCGGGCCTCAAAGCGATCCAGCCCCTCAAACTGGCCGGCCTCTTTGTTCATGGTGCCGTTCTTGCGCATCACCGTGATCTGGGGCAGACCGTGGCGCTGGCCAATGGCGAAATCATTGGGGTCGTGGGCCGGCGTCACCTTGACGCAGCCGGTGCCGAACTCCTTCTCCACGTGATCGTCGGCCACGATCGGAATCTCACGGCCCACGAATGGCAGTGTGAGGGTCTGGCCCACCAGGTGGGCGTAGCGCTCGTCGGTGGGATTCACCGCCACAGCCGTGTCACCCAACATCGTTTCGGGTCGGGTGGTGGCCACCTCCAGGTGGCCGTCGCCGCTGCTGAGTGGATAACGGAAATGCCAGAGGTGGCCGTCCACCTCTTTCATCTCCACCTCCAGATCGCTCACCGCCGAACCGGAGGCGGGGCACCAGTTCACCAGGTACTCACCGCGGTAGATCAGCCCCTGCTCGTGCAGGCGCACGAAGGCCTCCTTCACCGCCTCACTCAGGCCCTCATCCAGGGTGAAGCGCTGGCGCTTCCAATCCACGGAATAGCCCAGGCGCCGCAGCTGGCCCACGATCCTGCCACCGCTTTCGGCCTTCCACTGCCAGGCCCGCTCCAGGAACGCCTCACGGCCAAGGTCGTGGCGGGTCTTCCCCTCCTCCTTCAGCTGCTTCTCAAGGATCGTCTGCACCGCGATCGAAGCGTGGTCGGTGCCAGGCAGGCAGAGCACGTTCTTACCCGCAAGGCGCTGGTAGCGCACGATCGTGTCGATCAGAGCTGTGTTGAAGGCATGGCCCATGTGGAGGCTACCGGTCACATTCGGCGGCGGAATCACCACGGAGAACGGTTCACCGGGGGCCTTCGGGTCGGGATGAAACGCTCCCTGGTCCTCCCAGGCCTGCTGCCAGCGGGCCTCCGTGCCAGCCGGGTCGTAGGTCTTGGCCAGTTCGGGCACGGATAGATCAGCGGTTCAGCCGGCCATGCTCGCAAAGCCCTGTCCACTGAGGCCAATCTCACTACCATCAGCCCAATGATTTGATGGCATGGGCGCAATCCGGATCGAGCATCTGGCCCTTGGGATTGCGCTGACCGGCTTCTGCGCAGGCTGCAGCAGCTGGCTTCCACCGACTGTGGTGAAGGTGGTTCGCACAACTAATAATTCGGACACCATCTCCAGCAAGGACTACGAGCGTCTGCGGGAGGTCACCGAAGACGCTATCGATCACATCAAAAGCGTGGACCCCCACATCCTCCCGCGACTGACGCTGTCCTCGCAGAAAAATTTTGTAGATGAGATTGAAGATCAAACCCGCAGCGGCTTTGGCCCGGATCTGCTGATCACCGATAGCGAAACAGCCCTCGATCTGTACAAACGCAAGTTGGTGGATCCGCTTGAACTTTCACTTGAAGATCGCGCCGACACACCTGATTATTTATTCGACCTAGTTACTGCCGACGACGGGCAACTGGTGGGTCGTCCAGTGAACCAATTCGTCCAACTGGCCTGCTTCAACAAGGAGCGATTGAGCTCTCCTCCCCAGACTCTACAGGAGATGCAACAAGAGAGCGAAGACAACAACTTCGGCATGGCCCTTCAACTGAAAGATCTGTTCTGGAGCGCAGAAGCATTTGATGCTGCTGAAGCGATGGAAGCCGCCCTCTCGAAGCTCCCACCAGATACCAATCGCCAAGCCAACGTGACCAAGTGGTTGCACTGGCTGGAGCACGCGAGTTATCAGCAAAACATCCGTTTCCTCAATGATCAGCGCAGTCTTCGCCAAGCCTTGGTGGCTGGAGATCTGGATTGGATCACCTGCTGGAGCGGGAGCCTACGGGAATTAAGAGAAACCATGGGCGAGAAGCTTGCCCTAGCTCCGCTCCCAAAAGGACCGTCCACCAAGCTCAAAGCCGCCACCAAACTTCAGGTGTGGTCCCTGGGTCGCAACTCCAGCCGCAAGCAGCGGGAAAAAGCTCTGGTGATGATCGACTTCATCACCAAACCCTGGGCGCAAAAGACCTATGCCCTTGCCGGACGCAATTCACTGCCAGTGAATCGGAAAGCCGCAAAAATTGTTGCCGCAAAAATCCCAGGGGGGACTGAAGCCCTGATGACGTACGCACAACAATCGCTGCAGGAAAACGCCGCCAAAGGGCAAGCAAAAGCGCGCGTGTTCCGCGATCCAGAGCGCTATGAGGCCATCTCCGATGCTCTGTTTGACACCATCTACGACGTCAACTCCCCTGAGCAATCAACTCAAAAAATCCTCAAGAGTTTGCGGGAGAGCGACTCATGATCACCGAAGTCAGCTCCGAGACCACGACCTGGCTTGGCTACCTGCAACGCGGTTCCGTGCTCATTCAGGTGGGACTATTCGTTGCCGCCATCAGCAGCGAATCCCTGGTCAAGCGCAAACTCAACAGCCCCCTGATCGCCAGCCTGACCCATCTGATCGTGCCGGCGGCGCTCCTCATCAGCGCCAGCGTGTTGACCCTGGCCGGCATCACAGCAGGCTTTCTGCAGTACCTGGCGCTGCTCTGGGTGCTGTGGCGCTGCGTGGAACCCACCAAGCAGCTAATCCTCGGCCGCTTCCCCAAAGTGCCTGTGGAAGAGATCGATAAATCGTTCTTCCGACCGGTGTTGCTGGTGATGTCGATCCTCACCTTCTTCCAGATGCTCGGGAGCAGGGAATCGTTATCGCTGATTTCCCTTGGTGACGTGTTCGGGGTAACACTCACCATCGGCAAATTGTTCACCGCCCTGGTGATCGTTTACCTGGTCATTGCCCTGGCCAGCCGGCCTGCGGCCTTCGCCGCCTGGCTGGGGGGCAGCTTCTTCGGCATCAAGCCCCAGGGCCGCAAGGCAATGGAAGTCATACTTCGTTACTCGGTGATCGGCGTCGGCGTGATGGGGGTGGCGTACTACATCGGCATCAATGGCACCGCCCTGGTGGCCGTGGCCGGGGGCCTCTCGGTGGGCATTGGCTTCGGCATCAAGGAGATCATCTCTAACTTCATCAGCAGCCTCTGGCTGTTGTTCGAAGGATCGGTGCGCCCTGGCGAGATCCTGATGATCAACGGCGACCCCTGCACCGTGCGCAAGCTGGGATTACGGGCCACCCAGTTGCGCCGCGGCCGCGATGGAGCGGAACTGCTGATTCCCAACCAGAACTTCTTCACCCAGGAGGCGGAGTCGTACACCGCGGAGGAAACCTCACGTCGCGATGAGGTAGTGGTGGGGGCGGCTTATCACCATGAACCCAGTCAGGTGATCGGGGTCCTGGAGGAGGTCGCCCGTCAGCACAAGAAGGTGCTGGAGTACCCACCACCGCAGGCGTTCACGGTGGATTTCGCCGATTCGTCGATCAATTACAAGCTGCTCTTCTGGGTACGCAATCCCCTGGAAGCCTTTGCTGTGGGCAGCGATCTGCGGCAAGCCATCTGGACGTCGTTCGACAAGAACGGCATCGGCATCCCCTTCCCGCAGCGGCAGGTGTATCCAATGGAATGGCCGCCCTCCAAGGAGCAAACCCACCGGCTCGGTAGCCCCATCAATCAGCTCCAGCCCGAAGCAAACAGCGATCCAGCCAACGACTCAGCTGGCGAGTCGCCTTAGGTAATCCTCCTGGCGTCCAGCGTTGATCCAACCGGTGGCGATCAACTTGCTGGCACTCTCGTTCACCCGTCCGCGGTGAATGTGGGACGGACTAGCCGGAAAAATCACCAACTTGCCCCGCTCCGCCGGTTCGTGGTGGTCCTGCCAATGGAACTCGGTGCCGGCCTCATCCACGTCGTTGCAATAAAGAATCCAGGCCAGCACCCGGTGCACCGGTTCGGTGGCCTCATCGCTGATGGTCCAATCGCAGTGCCATCGCTTGAATCCTTCCCCCGGGGCGTAGTGCTGGAGGTTGAAGATCGGATTCACGAACAGGCTTTGCTGCGGGCAGCACTGATGGAAAAGCGGCCGCTCCTGCAGATAGCGCTCCAAGCCGGCCGTCACCCCGCGAAGAATCAGTTGCGAGAGGGCGAAGGATTCGGGTTCCGAGCGATCAATTGCCACCAGGCTGATGTCGGTGCTCTGCTTCGCCGGTTCCCCCTCACCCTCGGGGCCGAAGGCCACGCCAGGCCGCTGCAAATCCACCCGGCGCTCGAAGAACTCACGCACCGCATCGGCCACCGAGGCGTAACCGGGATTGCTGTAGCGCCCGATCAGGTTCATGTCGCAGCCTCCAAGCGAGGAATCGCCACCACAGCATCGAGCTGCTGCCAGCGCGACCGGTCAGCCACATGGCCCTGCAACTGCACCTGCTCAATCACCGTGGCAGCGCGCTCCAGATCGAGGGGAACACCCGGGCCCATCGGCAGCACCAGCACCTGCTGCTCAGCCGGATCGGCCATCACCTGCAGATCGAGAGCTTCCAGCTCCCGCTCAAAGAACACCCGCCGCATCCGGGTGGTGAGACTTGGACCAAGCGCCTCGACGAAACGGGCCATGCCAGCTTCATCCCCGGAGCTGCCGCAGTTCAACGACAACCAGATCAGCAGCTTCACCCAACTTTCCGCCGTCCACAGGGGTTGAAAGCTCTCCCGGTGCTGCCGCACCAGCTCAGCGATTGAAAAATCAAACAGCGTGGCCTGCAGGCCAGTGGCATCAGCGGAATCCATGCTGTTCATCCTCTCCTGCGAAAGGTCAGACTGGGGAGACTGGCTATTCGCACCATGGCCCTGGACCTGAACGATCCCGAACTCGAGTTCTCCGATCTGGTCTACGCCTACCAGAGCTGGGTGATGGCGGTGATCAACGACGAAAAGCTGGACAGCGACGACAAGCTGCTCACCGATGACATCGCCGAGGACGCCCTCAACTCAATGCGCTTCCTGCCCGGCGAGGTGACCAGCGCCATCGAAACCAGCCTGGCCCGCGTCTACGACGTGGACGCCGATGAACTGGCTGAGCTGCTATTCCCGGAGGACTGAGCCCAGGCTCAGGTGACGCGATGGGTTGGTCCGCAGCTGACATCCCAAACCAGCAGGGGCGCATTGCCCTGATCACTGGAGCCAACAGTGGTCTGGGCCTGGAAACCGCACGGGCTTTGAAACGCTGCGGGGCCACGGTGGTGCTGGCGTGCCGCAGCCCCCGCAAAGCCGAGCTGGCCAAGCAGGAATTGCTGCAGGAGCGCGACGGTGGTGCGGTGGATCTGGTGGACCTGGATCTGGCGGACATGACCAGCGTGGAACGAGCGGCGGCCACCGTTGGCGAACGCTACGGCTGCCTTGATCTGCTGATCAACAACGCTGGCGTGATGGCACCGCCGCGGCGCACCACCGCCCAGGGGCATGAACTGCAGTTCGGTGTGAATCACCTGGGGCACATGGCCCTAACCCAGGCCCTCCTGCCGCTGATGCAAAACCGGCCCGATCCCCGCGTGGTGACGGTGACCTCCGGGGCGCAGTACTTCGGCAAGATCCGCTGGGACGACCCCAGTTGGAGCAAGGGCTACGACCGCTATGGGGCCTACGGCCAAAGCAAACTCGCCAACGTGATGTTTGCCCTTGAGCTGGATGCACGCCTGCACAAGAAGGGCAGCCCCATCCGCTCCCTGGCCGCCCATCCCGGCATCGCGCGCACGGAACTGCAACCCACCGCGATCGCCAACGTCGGCAACCGCTTCGAGGCCTTGGCCTACCGGCTGATGGATCCCCTGTTTCAAAGCGCCGGCATGGGTGCCCTGCCGCAACTGCATGCCGCCACAGCGGCGACGGCGCAGGGTGGCGAGCACTACGGCCCTGAGCAGTTCGGCGGCTTGCGGGGTGCACCGGCGCTCTGCCGTGTTGCACCAGCAGCGAGCCAACCCGCCGAACGGCAGCGGCTCTGGAGCCTTAGTGAAGAGCTGCTCAGTGCTTGACCCATCAGCGTCTCTCTTGTTGTTGAGTCCGTACGCAACGGGCCGCCCCCACCGGGGCGTGGTGGGGGCCAGCCGTTATGCACAGCGGCTACGTCAGGACCTGATCAATGCTGCGGAAGACCCGAACAATCGGACCCTGATGATTCGAGGCGAGCCGGGTCTGGGCAAGAACAACCTGGCGGCGCTGGTGCACTTCGGCTCCAACCAGCGCCGCAAGCTGCTGGTTCGGCTGGACGCCACCGATCTCAAAACCAAAGCCGACGTTCTCCTGGATGCCATCGGTGAGAACACCCTGCTGGTAAGCAGCGTGGACCAGCTGGACCCAGAACTACAGCAGCGCCTTGCTGCCATGGCCAATGGAGAACATCCGGGCTTCAGCGGCCGCGTGATTTTCACCAGTGAAAGCTGCGTGCCGAGCCTCGACGCCATCAGCCAGGTCATTCGCGTGCCACCGCTACGGGTGCGCCGATCGGATCTGGGCGACTGGCTGCGTTATCAATTGCGCCTACAAAGCCCTGGCCTGGGCTGGGTGAAGCCTCCCGCGCTGCCGGAGGCGGTGGTGCGGCGGCTGCAAAACCACGATTTCGCCGACAACCTTCGCGAATTGGAAGGTCTAGTCAATCGGGCCCTGCGTCAAGCGCGCCGCCAGAACCACGATCTACCGCCCGCTGTGCTGGTGGAGGAGATGTTCTGGACAGAGCAAAGAAAAGAACGAGCCCGCTTCGATTTATGGCGCTGGAAACCCCAGCTGCGGGGATGGATGCGGGCTCCAAAGCTCTGGGATGGCCTGCTGTTCGGGCTGGTGAGCTGGCTGTTCGTGGTCGTGAACCTGGTGCTCTGGCTTGGCCCGCAGGACCGCGCAGCCAATCCGATGCTGAATCTGTTCTGGGCCTGGTGGTGGCCGTTGATCCTGCTGAGCTACCCGCTTGTGGGTCGCCTCTGGTGCGCCATCTGTCCCTTCATGGTCTGGGGACAGATAGCTCAAAAGCTGACCCCGTGGCGCAAGAAAAGCTGGCCCCATGGGGACATGGACCGCTGGGGAGCGCCTGTACTCGCCGCCGGTTTTGCCGTGATTCTCCTTTGGGAAGAGGTCTGGAACCTGGAGAACACCGCCTGGCTGAGCAGCTGCTTGTTGTTGCTGATCACAGCAGGCGCTGTGGTGGGCTCACTGCTCTTCGAAAAACGGTTCTGGTGTCGCTATCTCTGTCCGGTTGGTGGCATGAACGGCCTGTTCGCCAAGCTTTCAATCCTGGAACTGCGGGCTGAGTCAGGGACCTGCAGCGGCAGTTGTAGCAGCTATGCCTGCTTCAAGGGAGGAGCGGCGGATGGGGAAGGACTGGAAACCAACGGCTGTCCCTTAGGGAGCCACCCCGCCCATCTGAGCGACAACCGCAACTGTGTGCTCTGCATGAGCTGCGTCCAGGCCTGCCCGAATCGATCTCCTCAACTGCGCTTGCGTCCGCCCGCCGCAGACCTTCAACCAAACATGCACACGCCCAGCTCCGAGCGTGGACTGATCCTGGTGCTGGCCGGAGGCATTTGCCTGCACCACTGGCAACGCCTGCTGGGCTGGCTGCCCCTTGCACCGTCCTCATTGCATGAAGGCCCCCTGCTGGCCCGGCTCAGCTTTGCGGTGCTTGCTCTTGCCTTACCAGCTGCCATTGGCTTGTGGCTCAACCACCGATGGCTCTACGCAGGATTGCCACTGCTCTGGGCCCTGCTGCTGGCACGCCATCTGCCCATCGGCATGGCCGAAGCGGGCACCGTCTTGCCGCATGGCTGGCCGCAATGGTCGGCCGACCCTCATGTGATCGGCTTCTGCCAAACCTTGGTGGTGGGGATCGGATGGATTGGAGCAGCAATCTTGAGTCGCCGCTTGCTGGATCTCGACAGCAGGGCCTGGGTCATGGGCAGCATGGTGCTGCTTCTGGTCAGCTTCAGCGGCCGCTGGTTGGTCGCCCTTTAAAACCATGGCCACTCGCCGCCCTGCCACCCAGATCAATGCCCGCCAGAAGGTCTTGCTGGCGAGCCTGCAGGCCTGTGGTGATGAGATGAGCGGTCAACAGCTGCACCGCAGCCTGGAACCCGACCAAGCCATGGGCTTGGCCACGGTGTATCGCAATTTGCGCCAGCTGCAGCAACGGGGCCTAGTGCGCTGCCGCCACCTGCCCAATGGGGAAGCACTTTATGCGCCGCTGGAGCGGGATCGCCACCACCTCACCTGCGTCGATTGCGGCAAGACCCAGGCACTCGACCACTGCCCGATTCACGACCTGGAGGTGCCCGAAGAAGGCCGCAAAGGCTTCGATCTCCTGTTTCACACGCTTGAATTCTTTGGTCTCTGCAGCGACTGCCGCGAGCGGCAGCAAAGTCCGTCATGACCCTGGCCGCCACCTACTACGGAGCCAATGGCTGGTTGCTCGAATTCGATGATCTCCGCGTTCTGGTGGATCCATGGCTGCGCGGCAGCCTGAGCTTCCCCCCAGGGGAGTGGCTGCTGAAGGGGGAGCTGCCCTGTGAGCGCAAGGTCCCCGAGAAGCTGAACCTGCTGTTGCTCACCCAGGGGCTCGCGGACCATGCCCATCCGGAAACCTTGGCGCTCCTCCCCAAGGACCTGCCCGTCATTGGATCGGTGGCTGCTGCACGGGTGGTGGATCGCCTGGGCTTCACGAGCGTGAAAGCCCTCTCCCCCGGAGAGCGCACCAACCATCAGGGCCTGCAGGTGCGGGCCAGCGCCGGTGCACCGGTGCCGATGGTGGAAAACGGTTATCTGCTAAAGCATCCGGCAGGATCGCTCTATCTGGAACCCCACGGTTTTCTCGATCCAGCGCTGGAGCCGCAACCGCTGGATGCCGTGATCACGCCGATGGTGGATCTAGGCCTTCCAGCACTTGGGGCGTTTGTCAAAGGCTGCTCCGTGGTGCCGCAACTGGTGGAACGCTTCCAACCGAGCACGGTGCTCGCCAGCACCTCCGGCGGCGACGTGCGCTTTGGCGGTGCCTTGAGTCGGGCCCTGCAAATGAAAGGATCCGTGGCCAGCACTGGAGCCCAGCTGCCCGCCAGCAGCCGCTGGACCGACCCGACACCCGGAGAACGCCTGCTGCTGAAAAACTGATTTTTCGGATTAAGCTTTGTAACAACAGCTTGAGATCGATGAAATCCACACAGGCCAACGATTCCTGGTTCCAGGGCGTCGCCACCCGCGACATCCACATGGAGCAGCTCAAAAAGGCCGAACGCTTCAACGGCCGTGCCGCCATGCTCGGCATCGTGATCGGAATCATCACCGAGGGGCTCACCGGCGCCGGCATCGTTCACCAGATTGGGCTGGGTCCCCTGGTGGATGGTTACGCCGCCTGCCGCACCCAATTCCTGCCCTTCTGCTTCTGATCCGGGAGGGGGACAACCCCCCGATGACGAGAATGGTGCGATTCACGTTCGAATCGAATGGCTGCTGACAAGGAACTGCTGAAGGAAGTGGCCCTGGAGCTGTGGAACACCACCAAGAAGCTCCGCCCCGGTCTGCCCAAAGCGCCTCGCGCCCAGCTGGTCCTGAAAGCTCTGCTCACCATCGGTGACATGAGCGATCAGCTGGAAGCCGCGATGGTGCTTGGGGTGATTGAGGCGCAGGAACCCGACGACGAGCCCGGGCAAGGAGAAGCAGCCGGCGAAGACAAGACGGTGACTGAAACGGAAGCCAAAACCGAGCGGGAAACCCCCAGGGTGGTGCGCAAGCGTTCCAGCAGCCGCTGATCACAACCGCCTGATAACAAAACAGCCCATCCCCATTCGTTCTTAGCGGGATGGGTGTGGCTTGTGGAGGCATCTCAGCAAAACGGCCTAGCGCTGCAGGGCAAGCACCGCCGCAGCGGCAGCAAGGGCCACGATTCCAGTCATCCAAATGCTGCTTTGGCGTTCCAACAACCAAGCAGCGTTGCGAGAGAACGACAAGTTGCCCGTCGCAAGCAGCGCAGTGAGCCCCACAAGCAGAACCACGGGCACCACAAGCGCCAAGAACAACTGCATCACCAAATGCCTTTGAGGCCTGTCTTCCAATGATGATCTGGTGGCAAGCCGTTCAACGTCGCAACATCCACACCACAGCCTGAACCTTGACGCTGTTGATTGTCACCGCCGGTTTCATCGGTCTGCTCTGGCTAACGCAAAGCCTGATCCGACGCGGCATGGATGACGGCAGCAACGGCTGAGTGGGGCTTGACCCCCCTGCTTGCAAGGGCGTTGTCAGTGATGCCTTGGCTCCCTTGCGCTCTGCTCTGCTTCCGCTTTCAGAAAACGACGATGCTGCGATGAGGCATAGCCACTTAGGTCAATTCGGCTGGCATTGCTGCCAGCTTTGCGCCACTCCCTCGGGGGAGTGCTGGATCTTCGGTTCATGGAATCGAGTTATCGGTTCTCGCGCAGTGGGCCTTCAGCAAGGCTCTTTGGCGTTGCCCCACCTTTGCACACTTGCCTGTCCCGACGCCAAGCGGATGAGTAATTGCAGCTACGGCAAGCCAATGGGATTGGATCGATACTCCGCCCAACGGCAAACGGCTTGTGACCCCAGAGGAGCAGTACGTGAAATGCATGGACGCTGCCTACGCCGCTTCTGACAGGGAGACCTGCCTCAAAATGATGCGAAGGGCAGAAGGCGTCCTGCGCGGTGAATTCAGCGCCCAGCCAACAAGCAATGGCCCTGGAGAGGAAGCGTTAGCGAGCTGAAGCAAAAACCCAACGAAACCCAGTGCTGCTCTGAGTTTTGAGATGGGCGATACTGGGATCGAACCAGTGACAATCTCCTTGTAAGGGAGACCGTCAAACTGAAAGCCGAAATCGATAAAACCCTCAAATCACTGGTCAGAAAACGGAGCAAAACTGGTTTCTAAGCCCAACAGCTTGAGCCATGCTCCGTCCTGTCATTGCGTGTCGCGACCTGTTGGAGCACACTTTGGAGCACGCCCACCGATTTGGAGCACGCCCCTCAAATGAGCCGGAGCGCACAGCCCTGGGAAGCAGAGATGCGGGCCAGCAACAAACGTGCGAACGGCTCCAACTGGACCATCCGCCAGTTGAAGGGGAGATGCCAAATCACCATGAAGCTGGAGAGCGGCCGGAAGCCTTCGGTGCTGACCGAGATCCCCTGGCAACCCGACAAGAGCCTCAGCATCCTTAACGCGGTCCAGGAAATCCGAGCCTTCATCGAGAAGGGTCACAGCATCCAGGAGGCGAACGAAAAGCGCCTCAAGGCCCTGGGGAAGGAAAGCGGCAAGGCCCCGGCGCTCCGAGAGTTCGATTGGGTCACCGCGGCCGACGACTTCCTCAAATCGATGGAGAGCCGCCGGGAAGGCACCCTCGACGACCTTCGAATCAGAGTCCGCCGGTTCAAGCTCACGCTGAAGGCCCGGCCAACACCGAACGACGGCCCATCGTTGATGAGAGCCTTCGCTCGGCTGTACTTCGACGAGGTTTATCCCCCGGATCACAGAAAGGCCGGGAAACTGAAACTGCCACCCGGCAAGGATGGGCGACGCCGGAATCTACGGGATGTAGCCCGGATCCTGCGGCACGGCATCGAAGAGATGGGAGCGCCTGAACGATGGCAACCACTCCCACCAAAGAAGATGAGCGGCCTGATTGGCTCAGCAGTTACTGAAACAATCACAAAGGCAAAAACTATTCCTGTCCTCCCAGAAGATTTCGAAGCATTGTTAGACAATCTCGAAGCAGACGGAAAGCTTGAACTTAGGCTTGCCGTGGGCTTAGTTGGACTTTATGGGCTCAGGCCATCCGAGCTTGCGGTGATGCGGCTTGAGGATGACGGGAAGCTCTACGTTGGCGGCCAGGTCAAGCGCGACGCCAAAGCCATCGAGCAAGGAACGGAGAAGCCTGAGCGCCTGGTCAAACCCCTAGACCTCAATGGCAAAGAGGGATTAGGGAAGGAGCTGGCAATGCTTTGGAACAACGGCAGAGGCGTAAGGAAGCTGCCACTGGCGATCAGGAACGAAATCGCCAAAGTCGAAGAGAAGAATACCTTCAAGGAAGTCGGCGCGGCCTTCAGCCAGTTACTAACTCGATACAGATATTGGAGAATTCTTGTTAAAAAAACGCCAGGATTAAAGCCGTACGGACTAAGGCATGGGTGGGCATGGCGCGCTCATAAAAACTCAGAAAAGCAACTACATTATTCCCAGGCGAGCGCGTTGCTAGGACACACAACCCGCGTTCATCTGGATTATTACAGCTCCTGGGTAAGCGAAGAATAGCTGGAAAAAGCCGTCAAGGAATACAACCTAAACCTCAAAAGTGTTGCGCCCTGACGTGACATGTGCAAGTCTCTTTATGTGATATCGGAACCGCAGCAGCACGTCTGCCTCCGGGGGATCAAACCGAACACATCATCCCTGCTGGATGCAAGGTCCTGATCGCCCAATTCCGATTCGTCCTGGTCGCCTGACCCATTGGCCTGAAGGTCATGATCGTCAGCACCTGGAACGTCTGGTTCGCTATTTCACCCGCGCGCGGGTGCGATTAGACGCAGGCTTCTCAATCGGAACGCTTGATAAAGGCAATCCTGATCAGAAACGCCGGGACAAAAAGGCCGAATGGATGGCCAAGCTCCAGGCGGAACTCCTTCATCACGAGAACTGGGATGGCACCCCACGCACGTAACGGTGCGTCTGCCCCATGCCTTGGCTCAAGACCCGCCCAACGGCGGAAGCTGCTGGATGCAGCGACAGAACCCTCAAGCGGAACATGGATTTCCGCGGAGGCTGCCTAAATCTCGGCGAGCACTATCGCCACGGTCCGTCCGCCAACAGCTCCTACGTCTGGAATGTTGAGCGTGTGATCGAAGCCTTGGCCCACCGTGGACTGGTGGCCGCCAAGGGCCGCGAGCTGCTCCTCAAACTCAAGGCGTCGGAGCAAAAAAATTGAACGACGCCACAATCTGCAGCGCCGGTCAGGGTCCGTGCAATGGCCCGACTTTAGGCGAGTTCCTCCTACTGAAGGAGATTGTCAACTGCGCCAGACACCAGGCTGAGACTGACTTGGGCATGGCCGCCTGGGGCTTTTGTGCTCCAAACCGTGCGCGAGAACGGAGGTGGCCATGATTCCGTTCGAGGAATTGGCGGCCAGCGGCATCGACCCCTCCACCGCCGCGCGGCTGAACTATCGCTGCACTCCCGATGGTGGTTGGGAGATCCCCTATCTCGACCCCCAGGGCCAGCCGTACACCTTTGGCGATGGTGTCCCGTTCGTTCGCCGCAAACTCAAGCCAGGGTCAGACCCGAAATACCTGACACTCTCCGGTGCGGGTAATCGCCCGTACCTTTCACCGCTGCTGCCCGCGGGATACCTGCAAGGGACCAAGCCTCTTCTCATCACCGAGGGGGAGAAGAAGGCCGACAGCCTGACGGCGCACGGCTTTCCCACGATTGGGTTGACCGGCGTTTACGGCTGGAAAGACCGTCGCGGTGAAACGTCAGCCCCCATCCCAGAGCTGGCGGTGATCAACTGGAAACGGCCCGTCCGCATCGTTTTCGACAGCGATGTCGTGATCAAGCCCCAGGTCCTCGACGCCTTGCGAGACCTAACCGAGCACATCGTTGGCGGTTTCCACCCTGACGATCCAGGGCTCGGCGGGCACATTCCCGACGTGGTGTTTCTCCCGTCAGAACTGAACGGGGAGAAAAACGGTGCTGACGATTTCGTCGTTCGGCATGGGGCCGATGCCTTCGCTCGACTGCTGCGCTTGGCTCGGCCAGCGGTCCAGTGGAAAAGCAAGAAGCCTGTCTTCTGGAGCCCGGAAGCCGACAACGCCCACTTCATCGCTCAGGCGTTCATCTCCGTGCTTCAAGAGCGTTACGCCATCCATCCCACGCGCGGGACACTCACGTTCAACGGCAGGCACTTGGAGGATGTGCCGGGAAAACATCCACTGCTCGGACCCCTCCACCAGCTGATGGATGAACACAACTTTCACCGTCGTGGGCGGCGAATGATGGAGATCCTGTCCGAGGTGGAGACCTACCTCCAGCACAACGATTGGGACGGCAACCACCTGGCGGCGTTCAGCAACGGCACGCTTGACCTAAGTACCAACATCCTTCGCCCAGGCCACGATCCAAGCGACCGCCTGACCTTCGCGTTCCCTTATCGGTGGGACCCCAAGGCGACGTGCCCACGTTGGCTGCAGTTCATCGAGCAAACCTTCGACGACGACACCGCGAAAGTATTTCGGGCGGCTATCGGTTGGACGATCAAACCGAAAAAACAGGATGCACCCTTTCCCTTCGAAAAAGCGTTCGACATTGCAGGGCCGAAAGGCTGCGGGAAGGGAGTGATCGGTTAAGTGATCCGCGCACTCTGCGGCGGTGGGCATGGTGCCGCGACCCTGCGGCCAAAGATGATCGGCTGCCCTGACTCAATGCTGGGGCTGCATGGGAAGAAGGCTGCAATCGACTACGACTCCAGCGGAGTTGTGAACGATCCAGGCCAGTTCAACAGCATCGTTTCCAACGAGCCGGTGCAGGTCTGGCGCAAGTTCTCAAACAAAACTGATGCACGCCTCGGCGTGGTGATCTGGCGACTCTTTAATGATCTGCCTGGGGTCTCCGATTCCGGTGGCGTCGAGGGGATGCAACGGCGCATCATTACTTTCTCGATTGGGCAATCGGTCCGGCGAAAGGATCCCAACCTCAAAGAAAAGCTCTGCGAAGAGCTGCCAGGGATCCTGCAGTGGGCTTGGTCGTTATCGCGCGATGAAATCCGGAAGGCGTTTGACGCCGCCGGTCGCATCGCCAGCATCAGCGAGGCATCCATCGAGGCGCAGCTCAATGCGAGCCCATGGCTGAAGTTCCTGATCGAGGTTTACCCCGACGGCATCCAGGACATCGCCGCCAAAAAACTATTTGAGCGATACCAGCAGTGGTGCGCAGACGAAGGCCGCAGGGCGGTCCTGAACAACACGAACTTCGGCCTGAAGCTGAAAAAACTGACGGCTCCCAAAGGGGTGGAGGGTTCACGCCTACCAATCGTGAAACGCGAGACCAAAACCGCGAATCGATACGACATCAGTCCGATGCGCGACTTCGATTTGGCGCTGTTCTTCGGCCTGACGGTCTCCAGTGAAGTGTTTGACCCTCCACCGGTGGAAAGTTCAACGCCAAACCATCTACCGCCGGATCCAGCGCCACCAGATGGATCTCCGGCAGGGGTGAACAGTGTGGATAGTTTTTCTCCACCGCTTCACGCGGAGAGAAATGGAGTGGGTTCAAAGAAGGGGGAGAAACCGAAGCGGAAAAACCCTTCAAACCCTCCACAACCTTCACTCCCGGGCCTGAACGCTGCCCCAATCGGGTCAACTTACGATGTCGAATCAGGCGACGACGACCCCCACTGGGGCCCCCGACCGGCCTGACCTTCTCCCAATACAAGAGATGGTTTCGCCCCCGCAAAGTCAGATCGCCAATGAATTTCGCGGAGCAGATGATCAGGAACATGCTCCAACCCGTACTCCAAAACCCCGAGACAGTGGGCTGGCGCAGGGCTGTGAACTGACCTGAGTCCGTGTTCGCTCGGGAGGCTCCCAAGAGTTGTCAAAACCGCATAAGGCTCAGAAGTAAAGCTTGTGGAGCTGGTTGATTCATTTGGCACAACAGAGACGGAAGAACTTCTATAAAGTTGTTAAGTTTTTTAACGACGCTATGGACAGCAAGTTCGGCTTCTCATCTTTCGCTGAAACCTGGAATGGCCGCCTGGCAATGATGGGTTTCATCATTGGTCTTGGCACTGAGATACTCACAGGTCAAGGGATCCTTTCTCAGATCGGGATGGGGTGATGCCCAAAGAGGAAATTGATGTTTGGGCACCCGAAACGCGTCTTGGGTACTTCAAGCTCTTTTACTTCGGAATGCTTGTGGCAGCGATTTGCGTCGGTGGGAACACAGCACTTGGCTCCCTTTGGCCAACCATGGCTATTGGGCAATGATCCGAGAGCTGACACCTGTTTTCTGCTCAAGGTGCCGACTAGTCGTCACAAGACATCACAACAATGCCGCTGCTCATTTGAAACTGCTCTTGGCAACATCTAAAGCACGTGCATCCGACCTACGTTCCATACTTTGTTCGGAAGTTTCAGTCGCATGGGCCTTCCATCCAATGGTTTCTCCAATGACCATTGGGCGCTGAGTGTCAGCGTTACCATCCCGCGCCGACACAGCAAGCAACGGCCTGACTCCTCTTTTGAAGGGGAGGAGTCAGATCAGCGTTGCGTGAACAGTGGCAGGCAACGAGTCCAGGACATTGATGTGACTCAAAAAGTCGCTGCATACGCATCATATTGTCAGCACTTAATCCGTAGACAAAGCAATAGTCAGTATGGAGCATCCACAACCTCCAGCCAATGGTTTAACTACAGCCATTGGGCGCTGAGTTTCACTAACTTCTCTGCCAATGAGCATCGACGGGGAAGTCAGTTCAGCGTTGATCAACGTCCCAGGGATCTTTATCAACAGTGTTGAATTCAAAAGCACTTCAACGTCTTGTGATATTGAATTACAAGAATGCCGAAGGTGAAGAGCTGGTTGGCCTAGCTCTGGAATTAGTAGAGGAATCGAACGGCGGGATTCAAGTACGAGTACTTAGGGATTCAAATATAGTTAGCTGTGTATCGGTGTTCCCCTTGAAAGAATGCAGAGTGGATGACTTGCAAGGATGTGACTGCTGCGAATAATTAGCAGCAACTACAACTAGAGCAACATTGCTCATCACCGGCATGACCATCAGCACATGGCTGAGAGCAGTAAATCTTGCCTTCTTTCTCAATGGCTTTTTCCGGATTGACGCAGCAGCCACAGGGTTCACATGCACATGGGTGGTTTGTGGTTTGCATGGCGTTGACAAAGTATTCCCACCTTTATAGATAAAAAATCAATCGACGCATCCCTCAAACATGTTTATAGCATCTTGTTTCTTCAATCAAAGAAGAACCAAAGTATTCACACAGCTCATATCTCTACGCCGTCATCACGATGTTCAAAGTCTACCCAATGAATACAATCAACGGGACAGATATCAATCGCCTCCTGGATTCGATCTATTGTATCGCCATCTTGTCGCACAGCACGGCAACGACCTGTTTCTGGGACCATGACAAAAGTATTAGACGCCACATGTGCACAGTAACGACAACCAATGCAATCAGACTCATCAACCCAAACTGCTTTTTCACGCAATGCTCCACCCAAAGATGGCTCTAGCCCAGTGCGAAGACCATTGCAACTACCTGATTTAGCCGAGAAAGCTGCCATAACTGATTTTTCCGAAATGTACATAATTCTGGTTTAACTCAATATCTCACTCAAATCGTGAACATCAGACGGAAGACTAAAAGCACCAAGGAAACACTTCCAACACCTAAAACAAACAAGAAAACAAGCCAGAGTTTTAAAAGACGACCCTCAGGCTTTTCATAGATCAGACGGGATACCGTCATTGGCCGCCTGATTTTATTGAAGGCATCTACAGAGATCATTAATCCATCACGAATCAGTCGATCACGCCAACTTTCTCCATAGCGAGGAAGTCGCTCATAGATAGGCATCTCTTCTTGAGAGCGTCCTGGCAAAATACGATTTACTTGATCGGGAATTCCATCAATTCCAAATCTCTCAAAATACTCAGGAGATCCCAATATGTCATCAACAAAAGCTGCAAATCCCTGCTCGGCAATAACAATGGACCAAGATTTCACTTCATCTTGTCCGTAAACAGGACGACCAAGGACACGGCCTATGACCTGCTCAACTAGTCGATCGTTTCCATTGCATTCGACGTAACCCCTATAAAAACGATCTGAAAGTAGTAGTCCTCTTATAAAATCTCTTACGGTGATAGAACCTGAACTAAGCTGTGATTCTAAAAATCGATCACGATCACAACTCATTGCATGAAAATATATCTGCCGATAACATCTTTCAATTATTTCTGACGACAAATCAGGCGCTCGATCCAAACAGGGTTGACGAGAAGCTGATATTGAGTCAACTCGAGAGTTTTGACTTGATGGCTTGAATGGCAGGCGAGCCCTGGCAGAAAGAGAGGCCAATTAATCTGAAGTGATATTGCATTATTAAAGACATCAAAAAATTACTGGCAAAAGCAATGAATACCTCTAACGAAGATAATCAACACACCCCGCGATCACAAAAGGCATATTGTAAAGACCATTTGATACGACATTAGGTAATTTATAAAAGTCCCATGTGGCAACACTCCTCAATGATGGGTTTGGTCATCACGACAAAAGAGCTATGGCTTTAAGCGAATTCGAAATTGCGATAGGCGGGCTTACTTCTATCCCTGTAGTAGGTGGACTATTCTTTCTAGGATACAAGTCTTTTGGCGAAAGTACCTTAGATACAAGCAAACTTAAGCCCAAAAAAAAGCCAGCAGTCGCAAAGGCAACACCCACAACTGACAAAAAAAACCCTGAAGCAAAAAGCCAAAAGACAGAGAAAAATATCAATACGACTAATACTAACAAAGAAAAAACTTCTGCGGTAGAACAGCCAAATTCAGCTAAAGAGGAAACATCAATATCAAGCAAAAAGCAGCCTGAAGAGAAATGAAAAGTGATGCCACCAAATCAAACAGACAAACTGCAAAGCAGTAGGAGATTAATAAAGCCAAACTAGAAAACATATAGATGATATGCCCGATCAAACTAAGTCTTCTCTGCTTGAAATGAGTAGCTATTCAGGCTGTCAGTAGAAGCACAAAAATATACGATCTACATGTCACAAAATAAACATTCAGGCGCAGTTATTGCGACCCAATGAGATCGATATTCATCCAGGGAAAGCAGCATCTTGGACATGGATTGCTATCAAATTATTTCATGAGGAAAGCGCAGCCAACGAAGATATGATTTTAAACTAATGGACATTCTCAATGTTCTTGTTGGCATTACCACGATTTTCTGGATTGCCACTGGAATCAAAACACACAGCGATTGGATTCAATCGATCTTTGTCAACGAGAGCAAAAAAATCCGGCAACAAACAGAAATAATTAGTGAGTTTGGCTACAGCGCACTCAACACACGCAACAAACTTGAGGCCAAGAAAGGACTGGTCTTAGCCTATTGGGACAAGCCCCTTGGAAAACAAAAAAACGAGGGAACTCCTAAACAAATACAAAGTCCGATCATTTTTCAGCTGGTATCACTAAGCCTGATAACTTGCACTTCAATTGTATTATTAATAGCTCTGAGCAGAGGTCTTTTCTCAATACTAGGTCTGGTTTAATAGCACCCCAACTTTAACTTAAGTCGTAGACCTAGTAATACTTCTAATGCTCGATGACCAAAAGTCAAGGCACATAATAATGCCTCACTTTGTCTAGAGCATTAGCCAGACATTCCGCAACATATCTGGCGTGCATTTGAATGCAGCTATCACCTCATCTGTACTGCACTTAGCTCATGGCTAGAGTGACAATTCCATTGGAAGTTCTGTTATACAGCACTTCCATCCAATGGAGTGATGACCATTGGGCGCTGTTCAGGGACTGACTCCTCTTCTGAACGGGGGGAGTCAGTTAAGCGTTACTAGCGCCTAAACATCGCAAAGTGATGTTTACCTATGCGTTCCGCTCCTGCGGTATTCATCATGTAGTCAAAGGTAGATCCTGACCCATGGTTCCTTTCGTGCTGCGAATCATTGGCCTAGTACTAATGTTAAGTAACATCATCTAAGGGACTACTCCTCAGAGCCAAAGCAAAGGTATGCATTGATAGGCATCTTTGGCAAAATTGATGAGACTCATTTGATCACTGCCTCTACATCATCTGATTAGTAATCACCCACAGCAGAGGCAATGATTTTTATGGAAGTTCTGCCGTTAGGGCTTTCCATCCAATGGCCTATCCACAGTCATTGGGGCGCTGGAGAGTAACTGGCTTCTCTTCTTCAGTGGGAAGCCAGTTCAGCGTTGTCTCACTATTGACTTCACCACGTAGAAACATAGGCAACGATCATTTGGCTACTGCCATTGCCTCATCGCAACGGAACAGCATCCATCCGCAAGCCATGCTTGTTGTGGAGCCTCAGAACCTCCATCCAATGGAGTGATGACCATTGGGCGCTGAGGGACACAGCCTAAAGACACTTAGTCATCGATTTTTTACAAAGAGTATTTGGTCGACAAAATCCAAGAGGCTATGAAGCGATCGTTGAAGATTATATTTATTTTATCTCTCTACATACTTATCTGCGGTTGTGTTCTAGTTATAGCCATTCGCGAATCAACAAGACAGCCAATTGGTCTATTAGTAGTAAGTATGGCATTAACTCCAGCCATTGTAGCTATTTTTGGCGGCTTACCTGTTAATTTTCTAGAGGAAAAATTTAAAATGAAGGGTGATAATAGTTCAACCGCGAACGAGGAAACTAAAAAAGCTAACTAAGGTTCGTAATGGCATATATTGCGCCCATTGACTTTTATATAATCGCCTCCTGCATAATTAACCTGGCCCAAGACTGGAGTCGCTCATCGGTTTTTTCGGATTCATTATCTTCATCTAAAGGCAGGCCGCAGAACATGCCGTCAACAACACTTTTGGAATTATCAAAGATATATTGCTCAACTGATACGTGGCCGATCATCCGACCTCCTGCAGATTCAAATAGTTTATAAAGCTCTTCCATTGCATCACAAAAATACTTACTGAAGGCCGCAGAATCACCCAAACCTACAATCGCAATCGGCTTGCCTTTTAAGGATAAATGAGGAATATTATCAATATGCTGATCCCATGTTGTACCTGATCTCTTGGTTTCAGAACCCGTATTCCAAGTTGGAGTACAACAAATGAGTGCCTCAGACTCTTCCAGCTCTTTTGTAAAATCTATTCTATCAAGGTCTTTTAATTCCGATCCCGGCAAAAGCACTTTCAACCTTTCCGCAATATCTTCTGTATGACCAGTTGCAGACGCATAAACAATGGTAAAGCGCATAAAACCAAGAAAGATACTGAATGGTAAATATCAGCTTCATTCCCCTTGTTCTTATTTGACATATCGAAGTCACCCAAAGCACTGATGCAACTCACTTATGCGTCTAAACTAAGTTGCTTCTACTGACAATAAGCAAAATGCTTGCCGTAAACCAAATCACTAACATCGGATTTGTCTATTTGCTTGGCCAAATGAATACATGCAGATTATTCAATACACAAACTAATCTTGAACGATTTTGCTCTGCAAAAAGGAGGCCGCCCCTCCCAGGTGGAAGAGACGGCCTAGCTCGCTCGCTTGTGCATGGTTCAATCCATCACTATTGAAGAGAGAAAGGATCGAAGCTTCTGGCTAGAGGCGCCCTGGGGCCATTTGCTCTAGAGGATGGGTCGTTTTCTCCTAGGGCACCTCATGCGGTGCAAGCGGAGCGTCGAATGGCGTGACGTATCTGATGTGTACCTAACCAAACGACCAACCCAGGTCATTCATGAGACTGTTGGAGCAGGGGCCAGAAAGTCAGTCTGCTTCTTGGATCTGCTCGGTTGGACCGTCGTCTCGCATGGACGCCTCCGATCTCGATGACCATATTTTTGTGCCTTCAGGGCACAAAGTCATCGGCATTAAGGCGCATTGCCCCTTTGATGGAAACTACGCGAATGTTGGGATGGCTTGCCACAACGGGTTGATCCAAGCTTTGGGCACTGACGAGAAGCACTGGCTCCTGTGTTTGAGGGAGTAGTCGGTTCAGATTCTTCGCTTGCCACCACATTGGTGTGCCTCATTTAGTTACTGACACTGCCTCATCTGAACTGCACTGAACCCCCAGCAGGAGCGAAGATATCCGCGGAAGTTCAGTCGCATGGATCTTCCATCCAATGGAGGGGCAATTTCCATTGGACGCTGTGTATGTCTACGCTTATCCAGTCCGGCGTTGACATAGCAAGTGACGGCCTGACTCCTCTCCTCAACCAGGGGAGTCAGTTCAGCGTTATCTGACTGGTGGTGAGCAACGTCTCCTAAACCTCAATGGCGTTGTGTCGCAGCATCCGCTGCAGCTCAGTCCAAGGTGATCTAGGAATCGGTCTCATTTGGTCGCTGCCATCGCCTCATCTGAAAGAGCGCAGCCCACGAAAGAACTGATCGTGTCTTTGGGAGTTCCGTTGCTGGGCGCTTCCATCCAATGGTTTCTCCAGTGACCATTGGGCGCTGATCAGAAGCTGACTCCTTCATTCGCAACCGGGGGAGTCAGTTCAGCGTTTTGACTAGCTTCGACGACTCATTTGGTCGCCGCTGTCGCCTCATCTGAAAGAGCGCAGCCCACGACAGGGGCGATGTTGTCTTAGGAAGCTTCAGTCGGATGAGCCTTCCATCCAATGGTTTTTTCGTTTTAACCATTGGGCGCTGTCAAGAAAAACTGCCTCCCTTTCTTGGCGGACGGGGAGTCAGTTCAGCGTTTTGACGGCCAAAACATTGCGACGACTCATTTGGCAACTACCATCGCCTCATCTGTATCGAGGTGTGCACCCGACGGGGTGATTCTGTCCCCGGAGTCCCCAAGACCTCCATCCCATGGTTTTTGTAGGGACCATTGGGCGCTGTCCAGAAAAGCTGACTCCCTTTCTTGGTGGACGGGGAGTCAGTTCAGCGTTAACTAAGGGTGACTTGACCTCGGGAAAAACGACTGAGTTGCTGGAAGTAGTCACCGCGATTGTCGTCACGGCAGGGCTGGTTGGCGGAAACCTTCTGCTGTTCTCACCATTGCGGATAGACAACAGGATTAAAGCTCCTGCACCTCCAGCTCAACCTGAGAGCGCAGCTGGCCCAGTATTTAGGTGAACAGCTATGGACGTTGGCGCGGCTCATTTGATTACTACCATCGCCTCTTAAGAACAAGCAGTTGCCATGGACGGTGCGACTGTGATGTTGGAGGTCTACCTCCAATCAATGGCCCCTGCATGGCCATTGGGCGCTGATAACACCACTGACTCCCTCTCTGACGATGCGGGGAGTCAGATCAGCGTTATTTCATAGGCAGCTGCAACTCGTCTAACTGCCAGAAGCAGTAGAGACCTACTTGAAAAGGTGTATGTCAATTGATCATGCAAGTGGCGTCTCAACGCCCAAAACAGATCCGGTCTTTCTCCACGTCAAAGCGGGAATGGCGGTGATCATCAAGAACACTGACGAGACCTGGCGCATGGCTGACGTCGTTAACGTTATTGGCAGCGCCAAAAACCCGAAGGTTCCAAAGTTTTTCCAGGTGACATATGTGGATAATCACATCACCAACTGGGTCAATGCTGACATTGTGACTCACATCGTTCCAAGGGTCTGAAGTGCTGGCATACACAGCGTATGAGCAAACTCCTGCACCTCGGAACGTTGACGCGAATCATTTTGACTCTGACATTGCTTCATCTGGAGAGAGACCACTCAACGACAATGTGATTATTTCTTCGGAGTCCCCAAGACCTCCATCCAATGGCAAGCCGTGGTCATTGGGCGCTGACAAGAAAGCTGGCTTCTCTTCTGACCGGGAGACGTCAGTTCAGCGTTATCTAGCTGGAGGCGGGCAGCACCTAAAGGTCTAAGACCTAAGAATCATTCCTTAGCCAGGTTTCACAACTCCGAGCAGCGGAGACACCAGAATCGGCATGAAATCGTAGTGATAATAATTAGTTGTTTTTCTATTGTCTTCCGACAACTATTTCTGGCCAACATTTAGCATTTCAGTCGACGTGGCTTACTCAAGGGATCAGTCACCACTAACCCAAGAACCCCTATGCCGTAGGTTTATCGACAAAAATCTTCCCTCTTAAGCGGTGTTTTCCGCTCGTTATTCTTAACATAGAAGAACGCCGCTGCGGCAACGCACAAAAGCGGTAATGCAGTAAAAAGTAGAAGTGCAATAGCAGTGTAGTCTTGATGCATAGCAAGAGAAATTTGCTATGCATTAATTTCTAAAATAAAGATCACTATGTCGAACTCTACCCTGCCCTGAACCAAAAGATATTGCACGCTGTTGGCCAATGAACGAGGACATCTTAATCATATGCGAAAAGCCAATCACATGCGTCATTAGGCATCAATAAACTGCCTGCAAATCACCAAAAAATAAAAGACGAGGCATGCCCATTAGCAGCTTTGCAAGTGAGAAGCTATGTATTTAACTATATCTTGACTTATAGAACTAACTTCCCTTGGCTCTAAATCCTTCTCGAAAAGACTCCAAATCTTGCCTTGCTCTCAAATAAACGATGAGACGTTCACAACTTTGAGATTCCATCCAGTTCGCTTCAGAGGCAACAACATTTGCGTAAAGTGCACGCTCAGTTTTGGTTTCAAAGCGCACTAAACCTTCTTCCAAAGGTGCATGGACGAAATAATCCCAATTAGGTTTAACCACCTTCAACAAATCACTAAAAATAATCTAAACATTGATTAAATCGAGTTCATCCAAAATTAACCAAAGAATGTGATGTAATTGGTTAATTTGAGTAAAATATGGGCCATAAGCAAGAAAATGTACTGCATCAAGCAATTTCTCGAATTCTTCAGCTAGTCGACCCTAAGGCTTCATAAGCGAGAATAATTTGTGCTGCATGCCACATCAATTGAAAATATTCATCACATCCAATATGAATACCATCGGTCAAGATTCCTAAGTCGTCCTTGGACGGGATCGACGGGCCAATGCACTCTCCTCTTTCGCTAGCCCAGCGAAAGAGGAGATGGCCCCTTGGCTACTTCGAAAAGTATCTTTTGAATCAATCTACACATACTTGTGTTGATTGGATCTATAACTAATTATCCGTCCAAGGTCAGTGAAAGCCCCGACTACGTCGGGGCTTTTGCGTGCTGAGTCATCGATCAAATGAGGAGCTTGTTCAGCATTTGCGCCTGTTGATGCCGTAACCGCGGTGGGAGTGGTATCCGGTGCCGGTCATGTGATCGAGCTGGCGGATGGCGCTCACCACGGCGCCAGGGTTCTTCTGCTGCATCGCCTGCCCAGCCGCGGCCATCAGCGTTTGGATTGACCACGACAGCAGCTCCTGCCGGTCGATGCCGCTCTCATCGATGTCGTCCTTGATCTGCGCCCATGCCTTCTTCAGAAGCCGGTAGCCCTGCGCTCTGGAGACCCCCCACGCTTGTCTCGCAAAAGTGAGACAAGCGGTATTTGGCTGCCCCTCCAGGATCATTCCCTGGAGGTGTTCGACTCGCTCCAGTGTCTCTGTTGCGGTAGCTCGCGGCATAGCCGATCAACTCGTGAAAGCCGCTGGTAATGCGAACTTTTGGGCCGACTCAACGATAGGACTATTTGGAGCACGTTTTAGAGTACACCTAGATGAAAATCAAGAAAAGTGGCCTCCCTGCTCAGAGCATAAAGCCAATGCTGGTCGTTACTTTGGAGGAATGGGCGATACTGGGATCGAACCAGTGACAATCTCCTTGTAAGGGAGGTGCTCTACCGCTGAGCTAATCGCCCGATGCGGCAAATTCTGCCCTAACGCGTCAGGTTGGGGGCACACGAAAGCTCCGAAAGCTTGGCAGCGGGTCGCCGCCACGACCAAAGCATCTGGACCCTGAGCCTCCCGCTCGGGATTGCCGTTGGATTGGTGCTGGGATGGGTTGCAGCGTTGATTGCCGCAGCCAGCTGTCTGGCAGGAGGACTTTGGCTGTCCCCCGATCTTGATACCCGTTCCAATGCGCTGCGGCGGTGGGGCCCCCTCGGTTTCCTCTGGTGGCCCTATCGCCTCCTAATCCCCCATCGCTCGCTCTGGTCCCATGGACCCGTGCTGGGAATGGGCGCGCGCCTGGGGGTGCTGCTCATCTGGTGCCTGATTGTGACCCTGGTGGTTCCTGCACTCTCACCAGCGATGCTGCTGACGACGCTTCAGCAACTGATGCGTCAGCACCCACGCGAATTCATCGCGTGTCTGGTGGGTTTGGAGGGCAGTGCCTGGATGCACTTAATCCTGGATGGCGACCCCTGGCCCAAGGAATGGTCGACAAAACGACAGCGATGAGAAGGTGGGCGTTGCCCCTGTTGTTGCCCAGGCATGGCCAACGCTCCTTCTGCTGCAGTGCAACGACTGGTCGATGTCGTAGCACAACTCAGGAACCCAGCAACGGGTTGTCCATGGGACCTGGAACAGACCCATGCATCCCTGGTGCCCTACGTGTTGGAGGAAGCCCACGAGGTGGCTGATGCCATCCGTCAGGGTGATGACCAGCACCTCAAGGAAGAACTCGGCGACCTTCTCCTGCAGGTGGTGCTGCACGCCCAGATCGCTGGAGAGGAGCAACGGTTTGATCTCAATGCGATCGCCGATGGCATCAGCAACAAGCTGATCCGCCGTCACCCCCATGTGTTCGGGGACGCCGACGCCAAAACAAGTGACGACGTTCGACGTAGCTGGGACGCCATCAAGCTGGAAGAGCAGGCGGAGGCCCTGGCTGGCTCCACCAGTCCACTGAGCGACAGGCTTAAAACCAAGGTGCGCGGCCTGCCGGCCCTGGCTGGAGCGATGACCATCTCAAAAAAAGCAGCCAAAGCCGGCTTCGAGTGGGATGACATGGACGGCGTCTGGGAGAAGGTCCATGAAGAGCTGGACGAACTCAAGGAAGCGGTGGCCAGCAGCAACAAAGACCATGCCCAGGAGGAACTGGGCGATCTCCTCTTCACCCTGGTGAATGTGGCCCGTTGGTGCCAAATCGAACCCGAAGAAGGACTCGCCGGCACGAACCAGCGCTTCCTAGATCGTTTCTCCCGTGTTGAAGCTGCCCTGGAAGGGGATCTTCAGGGCCGCAGCATCCACGAATTGGAGACCCTCTGGAAACAGGCCAAGGCAGCCATCAAGGCGGAGCAGTCCTCACCAAGCGACACCGTTTAATCGTCCAGGGATGGCCGGCTGCGCCGTTGACGTTTGAGGTCCCCACGCTTTTTCTTCGTGTCCAAACGTCGCTTCACGGCACCACGACCCGGCCGGGTGGCCTTTCGGGCACGCGGCGGTGGCTGCAAGCCCTCCCGCAGCAGCTCCCCCATGCGATGCAAAGCCTTCTGACGGTTCTGCCATTGGGAGCGTTCTTCTGCGACCACAACCCGTAGGCAACCCTCCACCAACCGGGCCTGGAAGTGCTCCAGCAATCGGGTGCGGTGAAATGGACCCAGACAGGAGCAGTTCGCCAAGTCCAGAAGCAATTCCACACGGGAATCGGTGGTGTTGACCCCCTGCCCGCCGGGACCGGATGAGCGGCTGAACCGCCAGCGCAGCTCCCTGGAAGGAATGGTCAACCGCTCGTTCACCTCCAGGTTCTGCACCAGCCGTCTCCTGGCTTAAAGACAACAGGATGGTCCCACCGGGTTGATGCCTCGCAGAGGAAACACCTGCATCAACCCTGAGCCCTATCGGTAAAACAAAAGCCTTGATCTGACGAAAAAGGCTTTGGAGCTGCCCTCTTCCACAGCAGCTCCCCAACCAAACACATTTAACCTCTACATGTTGTGTTCGTCAATCCCAAAAGCACTAGATCTGGTGTTTGAGAGCAGCACCCCCGGGTCCTTAGCTGGAGAGGTGCCCACCACAGCCCATGAGCAGCTGGATTGACGAAGAACACCGCGGAGTCCGCTATGGATTGAGGGGAGAGGTGCTGGTCGAGGAGACCAGTCCGTTCCAGCGGATCAGCGTGATTCGCAGTGAGCGCTACGGGCGGGGGCTGCTCCTGGATGGCTGCTGGATGACAGCGGAACAGCAGGAACGCCACTACCACGAGGCTTTGGTGCATCCAGCCCTGTGCAGTGCCAGCTCAATCGCGCGAATTCTGGTGATTGGCGGCGGAGACGGCGGCACCGCGAGGGAATGCCTGCGCCACCCAGACGTCCAGTGGCTGGACATGGTGGAAATTGACGGGCGTGTGGTGGAACTCAGCCAAGAACACCTTCCCGACATCGGTGGATCCGCCTGGTCCGATCCGCGGTTCCAGCTCACGGTGGGCGATGGCATCGCCTGGGCCGCGCAGGCTGACGACCAGAGCTATGACGTTGTCTTGGTGGATGGCTCTGATCCCGCCGGACCCGCCGAAGGCCTGTTCAACCGCGCCTTCTTTGAAAACTGCCGACGGCTGCTCAAGCCCGGGGGCGTGTTCGGCACGCAGAGCGAATCTCCGGAAGCCTTCCGCGATGTTCACATCGCCATGGTGCGCCTGCTGCGCGAGGTGTTTGACCATGCCGACCCGCTCTATGGCTGGGTGCCGATGTACCCCAGCGGCTGGTGGAGCTGGACCTTCGCTGCCATGGGCACACCCCGTTACTGCACTCCCGACCTCGAGCGCAGCCAGGCCATCGCTGCAGGCTGCGAGATCTGGTCACCGCGCTGGCAGCGGGGGGCCATGGACGCCATCCCCGCCTTCATCGAACGGGAGCTGCAGTCATGACCGCACATCCGCCGAGTGGGCTGTTCGACACTGACGGCACCATTTTCATGGGATCCCGGCGCAACCCTGCCGACTGCCGCGTTGGCCTCTTTGGTGTGCCGTACGACGGCACCACCTCCTTTCGACCGGGCACCCGCTTTGGCCCCGCCGCCATCCGAGAGGTGAGCGCTGGCCTGGAGACCTATTGCCCGCAACTCAACCTGGATCTGGAGGACCTCAACTTTGCCGATCTCGGTGCCGTGGAGATTCCCTTCGGCAACCCTGAGCCGGTTCTGACCAAGGTGAAGCAGGCAACCGAAGCCGTGCTCGCCCTGGGCCTCAGGCCCCTGATGCTGGGCGGAGAGCATTCGATCAGCTCCGGAGCCGTGGAAGCCGTGGCACAACGCAACCCCGATCTGGTGCTGGTGCAACTGGATGCCCATGCCGATCTCAGGGACAACTGGCTGGGGGCCCGCCACAGCCATGCCTGCGCCATGCGCCGCTGTCTGGAGGTCCTTCCCAGCCAGACGCTGTTTCAGCTCGCGATCCGCAGTGGCACGCGCGAGGAATTCACCGAACTGCACGAGAGCGGACGGCTGATGCCCAGCATCGATGCCCTTCAACAGGCGCTCGCTCCCTTGCAGGGAAAACCCATCTATCTCACCGTCGACCTCGACTGGTTTGACCCTTCAGTTCTGCCGGGCACGGGCACCCCTGAACCCGGTGGTTACCACTGGTCTGACTTCGCCAGCCTGATCGCGATGCTCCAGGAGCATCACCTGGTGGCGGCCGATGTGGTGGAACTGGCCCCACAACTCGACACCAGCGGCATCAGCTCAGTCCTGGCCGCCAAGGTGACCCGCAGCCTGCTTCTCCTCCTCGGTGCCGATTAATAAAAGTGCCGCGCATCAATCCGCTGCTGCCGCAAACGGCTGTGCTGTTTGCTGAGCAATTGCAGCACCAGCGTTGGGTGCCGGTGGATAAGTGCCAGAAAGTTGGTACGGCTCAAGCGGAACAGCGAAACAGGCGACACCGCTGTGGCATCTCGGCTGTGGCACTCGGTGCCATCCACCAGATCTTCGTAGAAAAACAATTCACCGGAACCAAAGCGGATGCGGTTCAACGGACCGCTGCTCAGCTCCACCCATCCCCGTTCAATCACATGGATGAACTGCACCGGCTCGCCGGCGCAGAACACGGTTGTGCCGGTGGGAAGCGTCAGGCGATCCACCTCAGCCTGTTCCTGGATGAGTTCCAGAGGAGTCAGCGGAGCCGAGGCGGACAAGGCAACAACGGGGGGTGGCTGCAGTATCCCGCGATCATCCGGTGGTGGCCATGACCAATGGCTGAGCCGTGGATGGATCCGAACTCACGTCAAGCTGCGATCCAGTTCCAGCTGACGCTCACCAACGCTGCTGCTCTGCAGAACCGGAAGCTTGGGGGAACGGGGGGTCCAGTGGTGACAGACCATCAGATCCGCAATCTCGGCGTGCACCTCCAACCGGCGCAGACGGCACCACCCCTTGGCACCTGCCGGAAGAGTGCAGTACTGACAGCTGCGACAGCAGGAGCTGGTGGCCAAAAAAGCGCCCCGGAAACGCGCTCAAGCTAGTGACGGCCTACAAAACGGACCATGGATAGGGGCAAATTTCCGGGTTCCCTTCCGGATCGTGAAGCCCTCCATAAGAATGCGCTTCCCATCGGCCGCCCCCATGTCCCTGCAGCGCACTCCCCTGTTCGAGTCCTGCCGCAGCGCCGGGGGCCGCATGGTGCCGTTTGCCGGCTGGGAGATGCCGGTTCAGTTCAGCGGCCTGATCCAGGAACACAAGGCCGTTCGCGAACGGGTCGGCATGTTCGACATCTCCCACATGGGAGTGCTGCGCCTCGAAGGTGCCAATCCCAAGGATGCGCTGCAACGGCTGCTCCCCAGCGATCTGCACCGCATCGGGCCCGGCGAAGCCTGCTACTCCGTTCTGCTGAACGAGCGTGGCGGCATCCGCGACGACCTCATCGTTTACGACTGCGGGGCCATCGATGCCGAACGGGGTGCGCTGATGCTGGTGATCAATGCCGCCTGCGCCGACAGCGACACCGCCTGGATCCGTGAACAGATGGAGCCCGCTGGCCTGAAGGTGACCGACATCAAAAAGGACGGCGTGCTGCTCGCTCTACAAGGCCCTGAAGCCATAGGGGTGCTTCAGGAGCTGAGCGGCGAAGAGCTCAGCGGCTTGCCCCGCTTCGGCCACCGGATGCTCAACCTCAAAGGACTTAGACAACCGGTGTTTAGTGCTCGCACGGGCTACACCGGCGAAGACGGTGCCGAGCTGCTGCTCAACGCCGATGACGGACAAAAGCTCTGGCAGCTCTTGCTCGATCGCGGTGTCACCCCCTGCGGCCTGGGGGCGCGGGACACCTTGCGGCTGGAGGCCGCTATGCACCTTTACGGCCAGGATATGAACGACGAAACCAACCCCTTCGAGGCGGGATTGGGTTGGCTCGTGCACCTGGAAATGCCCGTGAATTTTGTGGGCCGGCAGGCACTGGAGCAAGCTGCGGAATCCGGACCCACCAAACGCCTCGTGGGGCTCAAGCTGCAGGGTCGTGCCATCGCCCGCCACGACTACCCCGTTGTCCATAACGGTGAGACGGTGGGCATCGTCACCAGCGGCACCTGGTCCCCCACCCTGGAAGAAGCGATCGCCCTGGCCTACGTTCCGCCGTCCCTCGCCAAGCTCGGCACAGAACTGAGCGTGGAGATCCGCGGTAAGGCCCAACCGGCAACGGTCGTTCGCAAGCCCTTCTACAAACGCGCCTGAAGCTCACCGCTGCTGTGGGAAACTCACTTTTCTCCAGTTGAGATATCCCATGCGCAGCAACGGTTGCGGCGACCTGCGCGAACAGAACATCGATCAGCAGGTGCAACTGTGCGGCTGGGTGGATCGACGCCGTGATCACGGCGGGGTGATTTTCATCGACCTGCGCGACCGCAGCGGCACGGTGCAGATCACGGTGGACCCGGATCTGGGCGCCGACGCCTTCACTGTCGCCGAGCATCTGCGCAGCGAAACCGTGCTGCAGGTTGAGGGGAAAGTGCGGGCCCGGCCTGGCGAATCGCTGAACGACAAGCTGGCCACGGGGGCTGTTGAAGTTCTCGCCAGCGGCATCACCGTGCTGAACAGCGTGAAAGGCAACCTGCCCTTCCCCGTGTCGGTGCACGACGAGGAGAACACTCGCGAAGAACTGCGGCTGCGCCACCGCTATCTGGATCTGCGCCGCAAGCGCATGAACGACAACCTGCGGCTGCGGGCCCAGACCATCCAGGCCGCCCGTCGCTTCCTGGAGGACGCAGGCTTCATCGAGGTGGAGACCCCGGTGCTGACCCGCTCCACGCCGGAAGGCGCCCGCGACTACTTGCTGCCCAGCCGGGTCTGCGGCGGCGAATGGTTCGCCCTGCCCCAGTCCCCCCAGTTGTTCAAGCAGCTGCTGATGGTGGGCGGCATCGAGCGCTATTACCAGATGGCCCGCTGTTTCCGCGACGAAGACCTGCGGGCCGATCGCCAGCCGGAATTCACCCAGCTGGACATCGAGATGAGCTTCATGGATCAGGAGCAGATCCTTGAGCTGAACGAATCACTGATCTGCGCCATCTGGAAGACCGTGAAGGGCATCGAACTGCCGCGGCCCTTCCCTCGCATTACCTGGCATGACGCCATGGAGCACTACGGCACCGACAGGCCCGACACCCGCTACGGCATGGAGCTCACCAACGTGAGCGACATCGTCAAGGACATGGGCTTCAAGGTGTTTAGCGGTGCCGTGAAGGCCGGCGGCGCTGTGAAGTGCATCGCGGTGCCCGGCGGCAACGATGCAGTGAGCAACGTGCGGATCAAGCCGGGCGGGGATGTGTTCAGCGAGGCCCAGAAAGCAGGTGCCGGTGGCCTGGCCTTCATCCGCGTGCGCGACGGCGGTGAAATCGACACGATCGGCGCCATCAAGGACAACCTCAGCGATGAGCAGAGGCAGGAGCTGCTCAGCCGCACCGGCGCGGAACCCGGCACCCTGCTGCTGTTCGGCGCCGGCGACACCGCAACGGTGAACAAGGCTCTCGACCGGGTGCGCCAGTACCTGGCCAAGGAGCTGGGCATGGTTAAGGCCGACCGGGACAACGACCAGTGGAACTTCCTCTGGGTGGTGGACTTCCCGATGTTCGAGTTCAACGGCGACGAGAACCGCTACGAGGCCCTGCACCACCCCTTCTGCGCTCCCAATGCTGAGGATCTCGGCGGCGATGCGTCGAAGTGGTCCGAAACCCTGCCAGGAGCTCGGGCCCAGGCCTACGACCTTGTGCTCAATGGCCTTGAGCTCGGCGGTGGCTCCCTGCGCATCCATGACTCCACACTGCAGCGCCAGGTGTTGCAGACGGTTGGCTTGACGCTTGAGGAGGCTCAGGAACAGTTCGGCTTCCTGATGGACGCTCTCGATGTGGGCGCACCCCCCCACGGGGGCCTTGCCTTCGGTGTGGACCGGATGGTGATGCTGCTGGCGGGAGAGGAATCGATCCGCGACACCATTGCCTTCCCCAAAACCCAGCAGGCCCGCTGCCTGATGACCAGTGCCCCAGGGGGCGTGGCCGACAAACAGCTGGAAGAACTGCACGTGGCCAGCACCTGGGTCGAGCCCGACCAGGAGGACTGACCTCTGCAGCGGGACTGAGCAGATCCCGAAGGGAATCAGCGCATTTGTCGCACCGCGGTCAACGGCGAGGAACCCTGAAGTTGGACTTCACCAAGGCCAGCTTTTGCCCAGCAAGCCCCGAAGGACCGGGGGGACCCGTGAGCGCCGCAGCAGCGGCACCACGGATCTGCTGCGGCTTTATCTCCAGGACATCGGCCGGGTCGACCTGCTCACCAATGAGGAGGAGGTCACCCTGGCCCGTTTGGTGCAGCGCCGCGAAGCACTGCTCAGCCAGCAACAGAAGCTGGCTGAAAGCGATGCCGCTATCGGTGAACTGCACCGTCTCGAAGAACTGCAACGCCGGGAAGCCAACCAGCACAGCCACTGGCCAACCAAGCAGGAATGGGCCCGCGCGGCCGATCTGCCCTTGCCCGAGTTGCAGCAGCGAATTGACCGGGGCTATCAGGCCTGGGCGGAACAGGCCCAGCTGGAAGCCAAAGATCTGAAACTTGCCCTCCGCAACGGACGGCGAGCCAAAGACCACATGATTCAGGCCAACCTGCGCCTGGTGGTGGCGGTGGCCAAGAAGTACCAACAGCGGGGCATGGAAATCCTGGACCTGGTCCAGGAGGGAACGCTCGGGCTGGAACGGGCCGTGGAGAAGTTCGACCCCACCCGTGGTTTCCGCTTCAGCACCTACGCCTACTGGTGGATTCGTCAGGGCATCACCAGGGCCATCGCCACCCAGAGCCGCACGATCCGTTTGCCCGTTCACGTCACCGAAAAACTGAACCGGATCAAACGGGTCCAGCAGGAGATTGCGAGCAACGAAGGGCGCATTGCCTCGATTGCGGATCTGGCTCGCGAATTGGGCATCAGTGAAGACACCGTGCGCCAGACCCTGGCCCGGGTGCCCCGTTCGGTGTCTCTGGACACCCGTGTCGGCCGCGAACAGGACACCCAGCTCGGAGATCTGATCGAGGACGGCCACGCCACCCCCGAGCAGACCCTCACCCACGACGAACTCCACAACGACCTGGAGCATCTCCTGGATGAACTCACCAGTCGGGAAGCCGCTGTCCTGCGCCGGCGCTTCGGCTTGGAGGACGACACGCCCCAGACCCTGGCCCAGATCGGGGAAGAACTGAAACTCTCAAGGGAGCGCGTCCGTCAGATCGAAACCCGCGCCCTGCTCAAGCTGCGGCAACCCCAACGACGCAGCAAAATCCGGGATTACATCCAGAGCCTTGATTCCTGAACCAACAGTCCAACTCTCCCGACCACGCTATAGATATTGGTCTTTCCCAAGAGCAGCGGGCAGCATGTTCGCCCTGGCTGATGCGGCCGACGATCAACCCAATGCAGATCTCTTGACCCAACCCCTTCAACTGCATAAAAAAACCGCCTGGATGTTGCGCAGCCTGCTCGAGACCTGACGCATTACGTGCGTGGGCCCTGGAGACCATGACCGACGCCAGCTAATTTGAAGAATCGCCCGACAGGTCATGGCCAAATTCGTCTTCATCACCGGTGGTGTGGTGTCCAGCATTGGCAAGGGGATCGTGGCGGCAAGCCTCGGCCGGCTGCTGAAGTCGCGGGGCTACAACGTTTCGATCCTCAAGCTGGATCCCTACCTGAATGTGGATCCCGGGACGATGAGCCCGTTCCAGCATGGTGAGGTCTTTGTCACCGAAGACGGCGCCGAAACCGATCTCGACCTGGGCCATTACGAGCGCTTCACCGACACCGCGATGTCACGTCTGAACAGCGTGACCACCGGCTCGATCTACCAATCGGTGATTAACAAGGAACGCCGCGGCGACTACAACGGCGGCACCGTTCAGGTGATTCCCCACATCACCGGCGAAATCCGCGAGCGCATCCACCGCGTTGCATCCAACAGCAATGCCGATGTGGTGATCACCGAAATCGGCGGCACCGTCGGTGACATCGAATCACTGCCCTTCCTTGAAGCCATCCGTGAATTCCGGGAGGACGTGGGTCGCAACGATTTGGCCTACATCCACGTCACCCTCCTGCCCTTCATCGGCACCTCCGGCGAACTAAAAACCAAGCCAACCCAGCACTCAGTCAAGGAGCTGCGCTCCATCGGCATTCAGCCTGATGTGCTCATCTGCCGCAGTGATCGGGACATCAGCGACGATCTCAAGCGGAAAATTGGCGGCTTCTGCGGCGTGCCCACTCGCGCCGTCATTCCCTCCTTGGATGCCGACAGCATCTATGCCGTCCCGCTGATCCTCGAACAGGAGGGTCTGTGCCGTGAAGTTCTGGACGTGCTGAACCTGACCGACCACGACAGCGACATGGCGGCATGGGAGCAACTGGTCAACAAGCTGCGCAACCCCGGCCCGTCTGTGAAGATTGCCCTGGTGGGCAAGTACGTGCAGCTGAACGATGCCTATCTGTCGGTCGTCGAAGCGTTGCAGCATGCCTGCATTGCCCAGGATGCCTCCCTCGACCTGCACTGGGTCTGCGCGGAACAGATTGAAGCCGACGGTGCCGATACGCTCCTGCGCGGGATGGACGCCGTGGTCGTGCCCGGTGGCTTCGGCAACCGTGGCGTCGATGGAAAGATTGCAGCGATTCGCTGCGCCCGGGAACAACGCGTGCCCTTCCTGGGGCTTTGCCTTGGGATGCAAACCGCTGTGATCGAGTGGGCTCGCAACCAGGCCGGCTTAACCGGTGCCACCAGTGCTGAATTGGACGAAAACACACCGCATCCCGTGATTCACCTCCTGCCGGAGCAGCAGGACGTGGTAGATCTCGGCGGCACAATGCGTCTGGGGGTCTACCCCTGCAGGATTGCACCGGGAACCCTGGCCCAAAGGCTTTACGGGGATGAGGTGGTCTACGAACGGCACCGCCACCGCTACGAATTCAACAATTCCTATCGCAATCTGTTCCTGGAATCCGGATACGTGGTGAGCGGCACGTCCCCGGACGGTCGCCTGGTGGAGTTGATCGAACTGAAAGGGCATCCCTTCTTCACGGCCTGCCAGTACCACCCAGAATTCCTATCCCGCCCTGGACAACCCCATCCCTTGTTCCGGGGATTGATCGAGGCAGCCCAACAACGTCTTCCCGATTCGCCGGCTGAGGCCCTGCGTCAACAGGGGGATATTGCGATTCCATGAACCGCGTCGATGGTTGACTCCCAGCATCTCCCGGTGGTGGAAACGTTCCATTCCCTGCAGGGAGAAGGCCACCATGCCGGACGCAGTGCCTTTTTCATTCGCCTCGCTGGCTGCACGGTGGGTTGTCCCTGGTGCGACACCAAGCACTCATGGCCCAGCAAGGGACACCCTGAGCAGCCCATCGATGCCTTGGCTGACGCTGCCCAGATGGCTGGTGAAGTCGGGGCCGGCTTCGTTGTGATCACCGGTGGCGAGCCGTTGCATCACGATCTGCAGCCCCTCACCCAGGCCCTCGATGCTCGATGTGGCCTCCCCCTGCACCTGGAAACCAGCGGGGTGGATCCAATAAGCGGGCGTTTCGACTGGATCACCCTTTCGCCGAAACGCCACCGGCCCCCACGGCAAGAGCTTTTGCAGGCCTGCCATGAGCTGAAAGTTGTGGTGCATGGCCCGGAAGACATCAGCTTCGCTGCAGCGATGGCGTCCCAGTGCGAGAACGACACCGAACGACTGCTTCAGCCGGGCTGGGAGTGCAGCATCGGAGAAGCCTTGGCGGTGGAGCATGTGCGTCAACACTCCCGTTGGCGCCTCAGCATGCAAAGCCACAAATGGCTGCGCATTCGCTAAGAATTTTTCAAGCTTTCGCAGCAGATTTCACCACCACGTCTGATCTAATTTAAGATTGGGTGTAAGTAGATCACAAATACGGGCAAACCGCTCAACAAAGCTCAAAGGGTATTATTGTTTACAAATGGCTTTACTAAAAAATCTTTCACCTCCAAGTTCAGAAAATAATCTTCAAGCCTAAAGACATCAAAGACCAAGAATCTCTGTTCGATTATCCCACCCGAAACTCACCAACTATGAGTGGTTAAAGATGTCCACCATTGAATCAGAAGGGTCCGTCGAACTTCAGGTCGATTCCAATGGCAAGGCCTGGATCCACAACGGCTCCGATCTCATCCAAATCAACCGCAATGATTTGGGTGGACACGTCAGCCAAGATCGTGGCTGGTGGAAAGTCAGTGCTGCTGAAACCATCAATGGCACCAACTATGTTGTTGATGCCTCCCCTGACGGTGTCTACGTCTGGGAGATGGATAGCAACTGGAACTTCGTTCGCAATAGCCAAACCGCGACACCAGGATCTTCTGCTTACAACACCATTGAGATCAACTTCAACGTTGACTTCAACGATGATGCTCTGATCGGCATCCCTACATCCATTGAATCAGAAGGGTCCGTCGAACTTCAGGTCGATTCCAATGGCAAGGCCTGGATCAACAACGGCTCCGATCTCATCCAAATCAACCGCAATGATTTGGGTGGACACGTCAGCCAAGATCGTGGCTGGTGGAAAGTCAGTGCTGCTGAAACCATCAATGGCACCAACTATGTTGTTGATGCCTCCCCTGACCGTGTCTACGTCTGGGAGATGGATAGCAACTGGAACTTCGTTCGCAATAGCCAAACCGCGACACCAGGATCTTCTGCTTACAACACCATTGAGATCAACTTCAACGTTGACTTCAACGATGATGCTCTGATCGGCATCCCTACATCCATTGAATCAGAAGGGTCCGTCGAACTTCAGGTCGATTCCAATGGCAAGGCCTGGATCAACAACGGCTCCGATCTCATCCAAATCAACCGCAATGATTTGGGTGGACACGTCAGCCAAGATCGTGGCTGGTGGAAAGTCAGTGCTGCTGAAACCATCAATGGCACCAACTATGTTGTTGATGCCTCCCCTGACCGTGTCTACGTCTGGGAGATGGATAGCAACTGGAACTTCGTTCGCAATAGCCAAACCGCGACACCAGGATCTTCTGCTTACAACACCATTGAGATCAACTTCAACGTTGACTTCAACGATGATGCTCTGATCGGCGTCCCTACATCCATTGAATCAGAAGGGTCCGTCGAACTTCAGGTCGATTCCAATGGCAAGGCCTGGATCAACAACGGCTCCGATCTCATCCAAATCAACCGCAATGATTTGGGTGGACACGTCAGCCAAGATCGTGGCTGGTGGAAAGTCAGTGCTGCTGAAACCATCAATGGCACCAACTATGTTGTTGATGCCTCCCCTGACCGTGTCTACGTCTGGGAGATGGATAGCAACTGGAACTTCGTTCGCAATAGCCAAACCGCGACACCAGGATCTTCTGCTTACAACACCATTGAGATCAACTTCAACGTTGACTTCAACGATGATGCTCTGATCGGCGTCCCTACATCCATTGAATCAGAAGGGTCCGTCGAACTTCAGGTCGATTCCAATGGCAAGGCCTGGATCAACAACGGCTCCGATCTCATCCAAATCAACCGCAATGATTTGGGTGGACACGTCAGCCAAGATCGTGGCTGGTGGAAAGTCAGTGCTGCTGAAACCATCAATGGCACCAACTATGTTGTTGATGCCTCCCCTGACCGTGTCTACGTCTGGGAGATGGATAGCAACTGGAACTTCGTTCGCAATAGCCAAACCGCGACACCAGGATCTTCTGCTTACAACACCATTGAGATCAACTTCAACGTTGACTTCAACGATGATGGGGAAATAGGTATAAGTGACGACTATGCTGAAAATATCAATACCAACGGGAAAGTTGAACTGAACGATCCGGAAATGGGGGATCTCGAAATAGCAGGAGACCACGATTGGTTCGCCATCACCCTAACCGCCGGGAAGAGCTATCAATTTGATGTTTTCGGGATCAATCTTGATGATCCTTATCTCTATTTCAGGAGTTCCAACGGATCTCTAATCAGCAGTGACGACGATGGCGGGGCAGGGAAGAATTCTCGGCTGTTATTCAATGCCACATCATCAGGCACTTTCTTCCTCGATGTTGGCGCATGGGCCGACCGCGGCGAAGGGCAATACATCATTTCTGCTGTTGAACTAGCTCCAGTGGATGACGGAGACGCTAGTTTCGCCATCACCGGCATTCCAGAAGTCGGCGAAACACTCTCCATCACTCGCACTGCAGATGATCCTGATGGCAATGGGTCATCACAATCAGTCGAGTGGCAGATATCCACTGACAGCAGCAACTGGTCCACCGTCGCCACAACCAACCAACTCAGGCTAACCGAAGCCTTGGCCAACAAGCAGCTTCGGGCTTCGGTGTCCTATGTCGACGGTGAAAACTTTTCCGAGCAGGTATTCACCAATAGCGTTCAAGTCATCGACAATAGCGATGACTTTCCTAGCTCTGTCGATACACATGGTGTAGTCCATATCGGTACGTCTGCGACAGGAGAGTTGGAGGAGCTCGCTGATCGTGACTGGTTTGCCATTGAACTAGAAGCCGGCGAACTTTATCGCTTTGATCTGGTCGGCAACAGCCTTCGTGATCCCTACCTCTATTTGCGCGGTGCCGCTGGTGAGCTCCTCACATTTGACGACGACGGCGGAAGCGGTCTGAATTCACAGATCACCTTCCAAGCCAGCTCCGACGGACGCTATTTCCTTGATGTGGGCGCCTATTCCGACAACACCACAGGCACCTACACCCTCTCTGCTACGCAGTTAGCGCCACCTGCACCTGGTTTCAACAGCACCGACGGGTATGGCCACGCGAATGCCAAACGGGCCTTCGAAAATCTACTGGATATCTCGCTGTCGGATCAGCCTGCCTTGGGGGGAAATCTCTGGGGACTCGACAATGTGAATGCCCCAGAGGTCTGGGCTGGAGGCAGTGGTTTCACCGGAGCCACAGGTGAAGACGTCACCATTGCGGTGATTGACACCGGAGTCGACATCAACCACAGCGAATTCAGCGGTCGCATGGTGGCGGGTTACGACTTCGTTGATAACGACACCACAGCAGAAGATGGCCACGGCCACGGGACCCACGTCGCCGGCACCATCGCAGGAGCAAACGATGGGTTCGGCATCACGGGTGTGGCCTATGACGCAGATATCATGCCGATTCGTGTTCTTGACAATCAGGGCTACGGCTCCCTATCCGACATCATCGCGGGTATTCGCTGGGCTGCAGACAATGACGCCGACGTAATCAATCTCTCTCTTGGAGGTGGCGGTTATAGCCAAGCCATGTTCGACGCGGTTGAACATGCCTCTATAAGTGGATCTGTTGTCGTAATGGCAGCAGGCAACAGTGGTGGAAGCTCTCCGGGCTATCCCGCCGCCCATGCCGTTTCCTATGGCATGGCAATCGGCGCTGTCGACCAGAACAGAGCCATGGCCAGTTTCTCGAACCGGGCCGGGCACAACACCATGGATTACGTCACTGCTCCGGGAGTCAACATCTACTCAGCAATCCCCGGTGGTGGTTACGCCAATTTCAGTGGCACCTCCATGGCAGCTCCTCATGTAGCGGGCATTGCCGGGCTACTCAAAAGCCATGACCCCAATTTGTCAGCGTCGAGGATTGAAACATTGCTGACGCAAAGCGCCAGCAATGTGGAATCGAACGTCAACTCCTTGACAGAAGCAAATTCTGCTGAAGAATCGATCGGCAGCTTCAATGCCAATAATCAGAATTTAATTACCCTAGAGACACTGGACAACTTCAGCTCAAAGTCGCTTAGAGACCCGCTCATCGGAAGCCTCAGCGGAAATCTTAATGATCGGGAAAACACCGTTGAGTCAATCAAACAAAAAATTGACCTTGAACGTGGAAACTACGCCGATCTAGACAATTTCGAAACATTGGACACCAATGAGTATATTTTCAGCAGTCTTGATTTCGATAACAGCATCAATACCGACCCAAAAGAGACACTAAGAGAGCTTCTATCCAGCAACCAATTTGACTATTTCGAATTTGACCAAACATACACTATCGTCTAAGCCTACTCCTATAAGTTATGCCCCGCATTTGTTTACTCGGAACTGGACACCTGGGAACATCTATCTGTTTGCGATTGCTCAAACAAGGCTTTGAAATAGCTGTCTGGAATCGCAGCCCAAAAAACGTTGAACGACTCTTGAACAGAGGGGCAAAGTTGATTAATGATTTAGATGGTGCCGCAAACGAATCCGATGCCTTAATTACAACACTCCGCGATGGCACTGTCACCCAAAAGGTTGTCTACGAACTCGGTGATCTAAGTGGGCATTGCGTGATCCCGATGGGAACCATGGGCGTGAGCGAAATCCGCAACCTGGATCAACAAATTCGACGCCAAAACGGAAAGTGCCTGGAAGCTCCGGTGCTCGGCAGCAAACCCCAGGCCCTCAATGGCACCCTGCTGGTGATGGCCGGCGGCGAAGCGCAGGTCTTCAAAGAGCAACAGCCACTTCTCGCCCACCTCTGCCAGGACCCCCTGCTCGTGGGACCGGTAGGTAGCGGCGCTGCCACCAAGCTGGCTCTCAATCAGTTGATCGCCAGCCTCACCCACAGCTTCTCCCTGTCCCTGCAACTGATTCAGCGGGCCGGCGTGCCTGTGGAAACGTTCATGGCCATCCTGCGGCCGTCAGCGCTCTATGCCCCCACCTTCGACAAGAAGTTGCAGCGGATGCTGGATCACACCTACGCCGATCCCAACTTCAGCACCGCCCTGCTGCGCAAAGACCTGCGCCTGTTCCTGGAGGAAGCCACAACCGCTGGGCTCCAAGACCAGGGGCTGAGCGGTTTGCTGTCCCTACTTGAACAAGCCAAGGACACCGACCTGGATGAGCAGGACTACTGCGCTCTGCATGAACTCACGGTTCTGAGATGAGTCAACGCACTGCCATCGCGCTGCTCTCGGGGGGTTTGGATTCCGCCACCGCTGCAGCCCTTGCCCTTGAACAGGGCGACCGCGTCATCGGCCTGTCCTTTGACTACGGTCAGCGCCATCTCCGCGAATTGGACGCCGCTGCTGCCGTTGCACAGCAGCTTGGCTTGGCAGAGCATCACTGCATCAGCGTGAATCTGGCCAGTTGGGGGGGCTCAGCCCTCACCGACGCCAGCATCTCGATACCCACCGATGGCGTAGAGGAAGGCCGCATCCCGCCCACCTATGTGCCCGGGCGCAACACCGTGTTCATCTCCGTGGGCCTCAGCCTGGCGGAGGCTCGTGGAGCCGAGCGGTTGGTGCTGGGCGTGAATGCCGTCGACTACTCGGGTTACCCCGACTGCCGGCCCGACTACCTCAACGCCTTTCAGACCCTGGCCGACCTGGCCAGCAAAGCCGGTCGGGAAGGCCATGGTGCCCAACTCTGGGCGCCCCTGGTGCAGTGGAGCAAGGTGCGCATCGTTGAGGAAGCCCTTCGCCTGGGTGTTCCGATCGAAACAACCTGGAGCTGCTACAGCGGCGGCACGCACCCCTGCGGCGTCTGCGACAGCTGCCGCATCCGTGATGCAGCGCTCCGCGAAGCAGGCCGGCCTGACCTCTGCAGTTCCACAGCGGCATGATCCGCCCACACCGGCTTGAGCTGCCCTGGCAGGAGCCCCAATCCCTCGCGCACCAACTGGCCCATGCCTACGGCGAGGAAGGGATGGTCTGGCTGGATGGCGACGGCAGCAGCCTGGGCCGACGGGCCACCCTGGCAGTGGCACCCCAGGAGATCATCTGCTGCCGCGGTCTCCCCGACGAGCCAGGAGCCAGCAATCCCTTCGAGGCACTGCGGGGACTGGCCCCAGGGCATTGGTGCGGCTGGCTGAGCTATGAAGCCGCCGCCTGGGTGGAACCGGGAAACCCCTGGGCCAGCGACGGCATGGCCACGCTGTGGATCGCCCGCCACGATCCGGTGCTTCGCTTTGATCTGCAAAAGCGCAGGCTGTGGATCGAAGCCAGCAGCACGGCTGCTCTGGACCGCCTCACCCAACAGCTGGCCTCCGTCACTGAGCAGCCCAAAGGCAAGCCCCCATCCATCCCCCTGACGGCCTGGCATCACCACACCTCAGCAGATCACTACGCCGCAGGTGTGCAGCGCATCCGTGATCTGATCGCGGCAGGCGATCTCTTCCAAGCCAATCTCACGGCTTGTTGCAGCACAGCTTGGCCCCAGGGAGGCAATGCCCTCGAGCTGTTTGTCACCCTTAGGGAAGCCTGCCCTGCTCCCTTTGCAGGGCTGATCATCAGCGACCAAAACGAGGCGTTGTTGTCATCGTCCCCGGAGCGGTTTCTGCAGGTGAGTGCCGAGGGAGCTGTACAAACCCGGCCGATCAAAGGCACCAGGCCTCGCCATGGCGACCCCGAACAGGATGCGAATCTCGCCACGGAACTCGTGTGCAGCGATAAGGACCGGGCCGAGAACGTGATGATCGTCGACCTGCTGCGGAATGACCTCGGTCGTGCCTGCCAGCCGGGTTCGATCCAGGTTCCCCAACTGGTGGGGCTCGAAAGTTACGCCTCCGTGCATCACCTCACCTCGGTCGTGGAGGGACAGCTGCAGGCCGGGTTGAGCTGGGTCGATCTCCTGGAAGCCAGTTGGCCTGGGGGGTCGATCAGCGGGGCGCCGAAACTGCGGGCCTGCCAACGTTTGCATGAGCTCGAGCCCACCAGCCGAGGGCCTTACTGCGGATCACTGCTGCGGATCGACTGGGACGGCAGCTTCGACAGCAACATCTTGATCCGATCTTTACTGCGCCAAGGCGACACCCTGCGGGCCCATGCCGGCTGCGGAATTGTCGCCGACTCGGATCCCCTTGGCGAAGCAGAGGAGTTGATGTGGAAACTGCAGCCATTGCTGGAGGCGCTGGCATGACCACATCAGTCGCCTGGATCGAGGGCCAGTGGGGAACAGCTGCAAGCCTGCAGCTTCCCCTCGACGACCGCGCCCTGCTCCTGGCCGATGGCCTCTTTGAAACCGTGCTGATCCGCAACGGTGGGGCGCAACTCCTGCAGGAACATCTGCAGCGATGGAGCGAGAGTGCGGCCCTGCTGGGCATGGACCCACCACCGCAGCGAAACGCGCTGGAGCCTCTGATTACAGAAGCGATTCAGCGAAGCCAACTGAGCGAAGCCGATGGAGCCCTGCGCCTCAACTGGAGCCGGGGCAGCACACCCCAACGCGGAATCGCACTGCCGGCTCCAGGGCACCACCGCTTTTGGCTCACGCTCCAGGCCTGTGCACCAACGTTTTCAGCCGTCAGCACCATCACCAGTCGCCATGAACGCCGCAATGCTTCCAGCCGCTTGAGCCGATGCAAAACCTTCGCCTACGGGCAATCGATCCAGGCACGCAGGGAAGCCCAGGACCAAGGGGCCGAAGACGCTCTGCTCTTGAACACGGCTGGAGCTCTGTGCTGCGGAACGGCGGCCAATCTGCTGGTCCGGCGACGCGGACAGTGGCTGACACCGCCCCTCAGCAGCGGCTGTCTCCCGGGGGTGATGCGGGGCCGTGCACTCGCCCGAGGCATCGCGGTGGAAACCGAGCTGGCGGCCGCGTTCGATGCCGACGATCAGGCTGTTCTGATCAACAGCCTCAGCTGTCGACCGATCGCATCCCACAACGGCAAACCGATGGCGGCAACGTCGACTGCAGTGGATCTATGGCAATCACTACTCCATTGAGCCAAAAGCAAGCGATGGCCTAGATCCGAAGAATCCGGCGCACAGCCTCGTCCCAGCCATGGGCATGGGGGGCTGCCGCCAGCTGGAAACGTCCGGCAGCGATCCCGGAATTCAACTCGGGATGGGGGCCATCGGGCCCGGGCACAACAACAGCAATGTCGGCCACCTCGAGCAACGGCAGATCGTTGGGTGAATCCCCCAAAGCCAAGACCTGCACCTGCTCAGCACCCAGATGTCGCTTCAGGGTGGCCAAAGCCTTGCCTTTGCTGATGTCTGGGCCCAGCAGGTGACCCATGCGGTTGCCCTGCACCACCGTCAGGCCCATCCGCTGCACCAGGGCCTCAAGCCGGTGACGCCCCTCCGCCGAGGGCGGCACAAAAGGCACGCTGCAACAGCGCCGCTGGGCCTGGCGTAAAGCTTCACCGCCAAGCCCCAACAACCGCTGCCCATCCTCTTCACTGAGTTCATCCAATGGACGCAGGGGCTCACCCAACTCGGCCTCAAGACGCTGCAACTGAGGTTTCAGCGCCGTCCAATCCGGGCCCAACGGCAGCTCCCAAGGCTCCCCTGCCGGGGTTTCCCCGTGCACGGCGCCACCGTTTTCAACGATGTATGGGTCATGAAGCCCCGCCTCGGCGCGAAAGCCGCGCACTTCCTCGGCCGTTTTGCTGGTGCAGGGAATCACTGGAATCCGGTGCTGTTGCAGCTGACGGATCAGATCCTTGGCCGGCGACCAGTCGTAGCTGTGATCCAGCAACGTGCCGTCGAGATCGGTCACCACCCACCACGCCTGCTCGCCACTCGCGGTCATGGCTGAACCAACCAATGCACCGCATAAGGCTCTAGCGAATGCGACTGATGTGGTTCGAACACATGACCGCTCAGGCAATCGGCCCAGGGCTGGTTCAGATCACCACCCAGGCCCCTGAGGCGAAAGCTGAGGCGCGCTGACGTGACGTTGTGAACAGCCACCAGCGTTTCCCCCCCACGGGAGCGCCGCAGAATGACGCAATCACTACGGTCCGTGCTCAGCACCGTCATCGGGGCATCCGGGTGCAAGGCCGGGTGAACAGCCCGTTCAGCCAGAGCCCGCCGCAACACCGGCAGCAGCGCGAAGACATCTGAATCGGGATCCGCCAGGCGACGCTCCAGCGCCTGGGCCGTGAATTGGGGCCGATTCAGATCCCGGCGATGGCCCGTGCGGCGAAAGCGAGTCAAATCATTGGGAGCCGCCAGCAACGCCGGCAGATAGAAGGCAGGGACACCTGGCAAGGCCAGGATCAACAGCTGGGTGAGCAGAAAGCGCTCCCTTTGGAGATGCGTGGGATCAATCCCCCCATCCGCCATGGCACTCCACCAGCTGATGTTGATCTCGTAAGGGACCTCCTCACCGGAACTGAGCATCCTGTGGCTGACCAGTCCACCCCGTTGCTCGCAGCCGATCAACAGCTGCAGCAAGCGCTTCTGGGGCATCAGACCCTCCAGGGGTCTTAAACCGACCCCGTCATGACAGGCGGTGAAATTGAGCAGCCCTGTCTGCGGCGGCAAGTCTGGCCAACGACTCAGCCAGGCATTGAGTAAGTCAGCCCGACCACTGACACTGGCCTCCAGCAGCAAGGGCGGCAGGGGAAAGTTGTAAGCGAGATGCGCTTCATCACCACTCCTCAGATAGGAGAGATTTTCCTGCTCCGGCACGTTGGTTTCCGTAACCACAACGCCATCGGGACCCACCTGATCGAGCAGCAGACGCAGCACCCGAACCAGTTGATGGGCCTGCGGCAGATGAATGCATGAAGTGTGGGGTTCCTTCCAGACAAAACCCACGGCATCCAGACGGATCCAACGCACCCCATGCCGGGCCATCCGCTGCATGAGACGGGCAAAGCCCAGCAGCACCTCCACACTGCGCCAGTTGAGATCCACCTGATCTGGACCAAAGGTGGTCCAGACTTGTCGCGACCCCTTGGCCCCCCTCAATTGCGTGAACAGATTTGAGCTGCGCGGACGAACCACATCCGCCCAGCAGGGATCGGGGGCTGCTTCCAGGACACAGGAGCGGCCGGGCTGCTCATCGCGCATGAACTGCTGCACCCAGGGGTGAGAGGCCGACACGTGATTAAGAACGAGATCGGCCATCAGCCGTCGGCCCTGGGAGAGGGCAGCAAGGTCGCTCCAATCGCCGAAACGCTGCTCGAGTTTCGTGTGGCTGGCCACCGCAAAACCGCCGTCACTGGTGGATTCCAAGAACGGCAGCACATGAATCACCGCTGCGAAGGGCTGCAGATGGCGATTCACAAACGACTTCAGCGCTTGAAGACCAGGCCCACCCTCATCGCCAATGGTGTCGGCGTAGGTGATCAAGACCACATCGCGGCCATCCCAGCGCTCCGTGGGTTCTGCCTTATCGCCATCTCCTGACGATTCGCTCAAGATCTGCAGCAATTGCGACGACAACTCCTGGCCATCCCCGGAAGAATCAACGGGGTACAGATCGCCAAGCAGGGTCCGCAGCGTCTCGTCGCGCGGGGGCTGCATCACGTTCTTCCTCAACACCGTTCAGGTATGGGGCAGGACTCTGACCTCTGTTGTTGCATCGAACACCACATGGATTTTCAACAGGGCCTGATCAGCACCGTCCACGATTACAGCTTGGGCAATCTTGATGCGGTTGCCTTCAACCAGGAATTAAGTCAGCGACCCACCACCCTGCTGATCCCCTGCCTGATGGAGGAATTCAGCCGCCCGGCCCTCGGCCTGATTCGCGACACACTCTCAGGTCTGAAGGGACTCAACGAGCTGGTGGTGGCGCTGGCAGCCAAAAGCGCCGAAGACGTCAAAGCGGCAGAAAAATTCTTTGAAGGGATGCCCTTCCCTGTTCGAGTGCACTGGACCAACGGACCCGCCGTCCGTGAGTTACTCGAGTCCGTCGGCGAACTGGGGCTCGACGTGACCGGACCACCGGGCAAAGGCTGGGCCGTTTGGCAGGGGCTCGGGGTGGCTTGCCAGAATGCTGAGGTGGTTGGCCTGTTCGATGCCGACATCAGAACCTTTGGATCGGCGTATCCAGAGCGCATGCTCCGTCCCCTTCTGGATCGATCCCACGGCATTGCCTACGTCAAGGCGTTCTACAGCCGTCTATCTCTCGAAACCCAAGCGCTTCAGGGCCGAGCCACCCGACTGTTTGTTGGCCCACTGCTGGCCAGCCTGGAGCAGGTTTTCGGGCCTCTGCCGTACCTGGAGTACCTGCAGTCATTCCGGTATCCCCTGGCTGGTGAATTCGCCTTCACCGCCGATCTGGCCATGAATCTGCGCATTCCATCGGACTGGGGACTGGAGGTGGGACTGCTGTCTGAGGTGTATCGGCATGTGGCCTCCAGCCGAATCGCTCAAGTGGATCTGGGGCTGTTCGACCACAAACACAAGGAGCTGGGTCAGCAACCCAGCGAAGGCCTGCAGCGCATGGCAGGCGAGATTTTCGGCACGGTCTTGCGCGGCCTGATGGAACACGAAGGCTGTGTGATGTCGATGGATCAACTGCCAACCCTGGAAGTGCTGTACCGGCGGGTTGGTGAGGATCGCGTACGGCAGTTCGGCCTTGATTCAGCGATCAATCGATTGCCTTATGACCGCCATGGCGAAGAACTGGCGGTTCAAAATTTCGCCGGCCTGCTGCGCCCCGGCCTGGCCAAGCTGATGCAGGCACCGATTGCCCATCAACTTCCCAGCTGGTCGCGACTGCGGAGCTGCAATTCAGCCCTTCAAGCTGACCTGGCCGCAGCAGGACAGGCAGATCGCACATCCCCGAAACGGCCGAATCACAACCCGCAACTCATCACCTCTGAACTCGCTGCTTGAAGTCAGCTCTCAGCCCAGCTGCTCCCGCTGCCGCGTGATCCAAACCGTTGCAGCGCGCTGAGAATGCCAGTCCTGAAGCAATTGCTTGGCCAACACCTGCAGCTGCTGTGGATCGATTGTTGATTCGATCGCTCGATTCATCCGCTCAACACCAAAGTGTTGAGAGACACTCAAATTGACTAATTTCTCCATCCGGCAATCTCCAATTTCAACAAATCAATCATGCAAACAGCCGCAAAAGAGATTTGTTTCAGTTGAAACGAAAGTGCAGCCATTTGTAATGACCAAAACCCGGAGCGGCGCCCGCCCCACCAAGGCCTGACCCAGATCGTGATGATCGATACAAAAGCGACCGATTCTGTATCAACTCATCTGTGCCAAATCTAAAGGCGTGCTGATTCGGTGACCAATCAAACACCCCTCTTGCCTTCAGACAACGATATTGACATGATTCCAGATGGTCAAGATGATTGAGTGTGTTTACAAAAACGACACCAGTCGGATGGTGATCGTGAAATGTATTGGTGCAGACCACTTCTACCGAGAGAAGGTGGTGATGCCCACAGAAGTTTTTTGGTTCGAAGCGCCCGAGGATGCGCGCCTTGAAATCTGGAAAATGTCGATGACAGGGCAGATGCTGCATGTGCGTGCTGACGTGAGCGATTACGCCATGAACGATGAGCTTGCAACAAAATCCCTCTGGGCCAGCTGATCGATTGCGCGAAGCAATCCATCACTCGTTAGGCAACGCCCCGATACATGCGGGACGACTTCCCCCTTGTGCAATCCAACTTCAGAAGATCAGCGGTGGCACGGGACCGCACAACCCCATGGGGCCGCACCGGAGCACCGGCGGCTTTCACAGGGTTGATGCCCAGCAATTCGGCTGTCATGCGGGAGCGCAGGACGCCGCCCCGCTGAATCGGAGCACGGTCGAGCCGCTTGGCCTGAAGAGAACGAACAGGGACACCGCGGTAGACAAGGCGCGTATCCGCTTTTGGACCCTCCAGCTTGAGCAGGGCCGCCGTGGGAGCAGAGCGGATGACCCGCGTCTCTTGTACCGGAGTGCGATACACCAGCTGCTGGAAAGGAGCTTCAGAGTTGGTGAGCAGAGAACCCCGTTCGTAACAGACTCCGCGGAAAGTGAGAACTGACATGGCGACGACGGCAAATGACGAGCCCCCGTTCCCTGACTCGTTGTAGATGCGCCCTAGTTCAGGGTGAACGCAGTGTAGCCGTTGCTACAGACACAGTTTGACGATTCGCTCTCTTGGCATGGCGTTCACATGGCTACACATCGGCCAAAAAAAAACTTTTTTTAATGGTTAGGCCGCGATGTAGACAGAAGGGAATTTCGTTTTATCGGGCATCGCTAAGTCATGCCAAAAGAAGTCGCCACAACGCCTCGGATCCTGCTGGCCACAGCCGTGGTCTTGCTCTGCCAAGCCTGCAACGGCGCTCCCACAGAGACACGACTGCACGAAGCAGAGCCCGGCGACGCCCTAGTGATCGATGGCGAAACGACGATCACACTGACCCAAGCGTTTCGTCCGGGAACACCCAACGGACTCTTTGACGGAGGGGTTTTGGTCAGCACTCCAGGAGTGGAGGAGAGAAGCGCCGAAGTCAACGCTGTATGCAGCATGCCTGACCTGCCGAATTGGCCCGACTACGACAACATCTACGGCCGGTGGCTGGAAACAGGCGAAGCCCCTGGCGCAGAAGGCGGTAACACCGACTGGCAACTGCTGATCTACTTCGACGGCACCAATCAAAACAAAGGCGGCGAAGAGGCACCCCCTTGGGCGCAACGCCTTGCCCAGAACGCCTGCCGAAAAGGAGATTTCAGCGACAAGTGAGCATTTATAGGTATTAATCACGACCCTTTCTAGGGCATGAAGCCTGAAACCTGCAGCAAGAGATACAACAACTGGAAAACAGCGAACGCACAATGAGTGTGGTTCCCATTTTCGTTTTATGGCCAGCACCGGCAGCGTCAGCTCTTGGGAAGAATCTCTGCTCGTAGCGATGATTCAGTATCCGGTCCCAGTGATTAAAGGGCCGGAGGATATTCAGACCCAGGTTGATCAAATCTGCAAAGCAGTTGCAACAACCAAAGCCGGCTATCCAGAAGCCGACCTGATCGTGATGCCGGAGTACTCGACTCAGGGGCTCAACACATCAATCTGGACATACGATGAGATGCTCCTGACCATCGATTCACCAGAAATTGGCCGTTTCAAGCAAGCCTGCAAAGAGAACGACGTTTGGGGAGTGTTTTCATTAATGGAGGTCAATGACGACCCAAGCAAACCTCCCTTTAATACAGCAATCATCATTAATTCAGATGGCGAAATAGCACTGCACTACCGGAAACTGCAGCCCTGGGTACCCATCGAGCCTTGGTCACCAGGCAACTACGGCATGCCTGTCTGTGATGGGCCCAAAGGCTCCAAGCTCGCAGTCTGCATCTGCCATGACGGCATGTTCCCAGAACTAGCAAGAGAAGCTGCTTACAAGGGGGCGAATGTCTACATCCGCATTTCAGGTTATTCGACACAGGTCAACGACCAGTGGATTTGGACCAACCGAACCAATGCCTGGCAGAACCTGATGTACACCATCTCGGTCAACCTGGCTGGTTACGATGGTGTCTTCTACTACTTCGGCGAAGGAACAGTCTGCAACTACGACGGCAACGTCATTCAGCAAGGTCATCGGAACCCATGGGAAATAGTTACAGCTGAACTATTCCCACGGCTTGTTGACAAGGCGAGAGAAAATTGGGCACTTGAAAACAACATCTTTAATCTAGGATGTCGTGCCTACGTGGGCAAGCCAGGTGGCGAAAAAGAGAACTACCTCACCTGGGTAGAAGACCTAGCCAAAGGCGAATACAAACTCCCTTGGGACAGCAGCATTCGGGTCCGCGACGGGTGGAAGTACTACCCCGAAGGCGTGAAGCTGGGACCAATGCCGAAAAACGGAACAACAAGCGAAAAGCCTGTTGAAGCAGTGACGGTTTAATGAAGTTTGCCCGAGGTTGGCATTGAGCTAACCTCGGCGTTTATCAAAACGACAAAGAAGTTTTAGTCGCGGCTCATACGAATATGTTTATTCCCAAAAAGTCTTAAATCAAATAAGTATCAACTTCAACATCTCTGCATTTTTGTCCTGATTTGAATGTTGTTAGTTGATGCAATTTATGGCTGAGACCCTGTTCAAGGTGGATCTCACCAAGCCCATGGACCAGCAGGAGATGCCTGGTCACAACAGGTGGGACCCTGACATTCCTGCTGTTGCCTCAGTCAATCCAGACGACGTCTTCCGGATCGAGTGCAAGGACTGGACCGATGGACAGATCAAGGACAACGACGATCCGCAAGATATTGCTGACGTCAATCTGGAGGTGGTTCACGTTCTGAGCGGTCCTATCTGGGTGAACGGTGCCCAGCCAGGCGACATCCTCGTCGTGGACATACTCGAGGTGGGAGCACTCAAGGGTGATGAATGGGGTTTCACTGGAATTTTCGCCAAAGAGAATGGCGGTGGTTTCCTCACCGATCATTTCCCCAAGGCAGCTAAAGCCATCTGGGATCTGGAAGGTGTGTACACCGAATCACGCCACATCCCCGGTGTGCGGTTTGCGGGAATCACGCACCCAGGTTTGATCGGCTGCGCCCACTCCATAGAACTGCTCAACGAGTGGAACCGCAGGGAAACAGAACTGGTCAACACCGCACCGGATCGCCGGACCTACGCCGCTGGCCTTTCCGGCAGTGATCCAGTGCTGGCTGCTCTACCCAACCCCCAATAGTGCCATTCTTGGCAATGTTGCAGCGGGTGATTCGACCGCATCGCCAATGAGGCCGCCCGCACCGTTCCGTCCCGGGAACATGGCGGCAACTGCGACATCAAGAACCTCACCAAAGGCACACGGATCTACTTTCCTGTGTATGTGGAAGGGGCAAAACTCTCCATGGGAGACATCCACTTCTCCCAGGGTGATGGAGAAATCTCCTTCTGTGGTGCCATCGAGATGTCGGGCTATCTCGATCTGCATGTCGATTTGATCAAAGGAGGCATGGCCAAGTACGGGATGGTCAATCCCTTGTTCAAGACCAGCCCTGTGGAACCCCACTACAGCGACTACCTCGTCTTCGAGGGAATTTCTGTGGATGAATTCCAAGGCAAGCAGTACTACATGGATGTGCACATTGCATACCGTTGAGCCTGCTTGAATGCGATTGAGTACCTCAAGAAATTCGGCTACACCGGCGAACAGGCCTATCTCCTCTTGAGTTGTGCACCTGTGGAAGGAAGGATCAGCGGCATTGTCGAAATCCCCAATGCTTGTTGCACATTGGCGTTGCCGACGTCCATCTTTGACAAGGACATTCTTCCTTGCTGAGGGACAACCCTCCCAGCTCAACAGCAAAGGAGTTAATCCAACGATTGACTCCTTCTTTTTGATTCACTTGAGACAATGCCCGTTTACGAATTCTCCTGTTCCACCAACGAATGCCCGACCTATGAAGTGTGGAGATCGATCTCAGATCGTGACACCAGCACGGAATGTCCAGAGTGCGGAAGTCAGGGACGGCGGCTGTTCAATCCACCAATGATGATCACAGGTGGCTTGCGATTGAAGACTGAGCGGAAAGAACCTCAACTCGTCACCAAAAAAGTACGAGAAGCTTCCACCAAACCACGGCTTCAAGAAAGCACCGCACGACCTTGGATGCTAAATCGCGGTTGCTGAACAATTGAAATCAAATCATACATAGCTTCCCGCAACCAATGTTGCGGAGGTTTTTTGGTCAAAAATCAAACAGTCAGAAACTCCTGAATGACAGACTCGGACAAAGAGGACGTAGGGCCACTTGAGACAATTCCACCACGCTGCATGGCGTAGTAGAAGTTAGATTGACGCACAAAATGGAGGTGCTGTTCCACCAACAAAACGCTGATCCCTGTCTCCTTGATGATGCGTTGAACAGCCCTCTCAATATCCAGGATGATTGATGGCTGAATCCCCTCTGTAGGCTCATCAAGCAAAAGCAGCTTGGGCTTGCCAAGCAACGCACGAGCAATGGCGAGCTGCTGCTGTTGACCACCACTAAGATCACCACCACGACGATTCAGAAACTCTTCAAGAATAGGGAAGAGTTCGTAGATGAAAGGATCTATATGGCGATTTTTGCCCATTCCACCAGGTAATGCTTCCATACCAAGCATCAAATTCTCACGAACTGTCAGACGCGGAATAATATCCCTACCTTGGGAAACATAGCCAATGCCATTACGTGCTCGGCGATATGGAGGTTGTTTAAGTAGCTGGGTTGACTCGTATTCAATAGACCCGCTTTTCTGTTGAAGCAGACCAATCAATGTTTTCAGGAACGTGGTTTTACCCACACCATTTCGACCGATCAGGCAGACCATTTCTCCCTGGGGAATTTGCAGATCGACATCCCTGAGAATGTGACCTTCGCCATAGTAAACATTGACACCTGAAGCCTTAAGAATTAAGTCAGTAGAAGTTGGGTGCATGGTGGATGATTCAGGAATTTCAGTCGGCATAAAATTCAATGAAAATAATATTTAGTCATCATCAGATTCACCAAGATACACTTCAATAACACGGGGATCTGCCTTTACCTCCTCCAGCATCCCTTCCGTCAGTTTCTGTCCTTGATGAAGCACAGTAACAGGAGCACCAAGATCACGGATAAACTCCATGTCGTGTTCAATCACAACAACAGTGTGCTCGCCTGCAAGGGATTTGATTAGATCTGCAGTTTTGGACGTTTCTTCATCCGTCAGACCAGCGACGGGTTCATCCAAAAGAATAATATCGGGAGACTGGGCAACTAACATGGAAATAGCAAGCCACTGCTTCTGACCGTGGGACAACGAACCCGCCTGCCACTTGGCATAAGGAGCAAGACCGACATACTCCATGATCTTAAAGACTTCGTCTTTGACTACATCACTCAAAGTTTCAGTGAGGAGCGCGAAGGGATTCTTGTTAGGCGATGCCGTAAGCTCAAGATTACGCTGAACAGTCAAATTCTCCCAAACACGAGGAGTCTGGAACTTACGTCCGACGCCAAGGCGAGAAATCTTTTGCTCAGAGAGGCCGACGATGCTTTTGCCTCGGAGTGTCACATCCCCTTTTGTTGGACGGACTTTGCCAGTAATCACATCCAGGAAAGTTGTTTTACCGGCTCCATTTGGGCCGATAATCGAGCGAAGCTCGCCGGGGCGTAGCGAAAAGGAAAGATCTGTGAGGGCATAGAAGCCATCAAAACTGACGCTGACGTCGTCTAGATCAAGAATGGTTTGTGACATAAGAAGACCTTCAGAGGAAGATTAGAGAGATTTAGACTGATGCAGACTCACTTTGAACTGACTCATCAAGGTCTAGCTTGGGATAAGTAGCAGTCTTCTTGGCTAGACCGAAGGCGGCAAGCATGGCTCGGAATCCACCTTTGGTGAACCAGCCGTAGATGCCATCAGGCATTAAAACAACAACGAACACAAAGAGTGCCCCCTGAACAAATAGCCACGCTTCTGGAAGTGCTTCACTGACTAAACTCCTGAGGTAATTGACAATTACAGCGCCAAGAATTGGGCCTACGAGTGTACCTCTACCTCCAACAGCAACCCAAATAACCATTTCAATGGACATTGAAATAGACATGAATTGCGGAGAAACAATACCGGATTGAACCGTGTAAAGAGCGCCTGAAACACCTGCAAGACCGCCTGCCACAACAAAAACAATCACCTTAAATGGAGTTGGATTAAATCCTGAAAAGCGAAGACGTGGTTCATCATCACGAATTCCAATAAGCGCATCACCAAAGCGACCAGAAGTAAGGTATTTGCAAAGCAAAAATGCGAAGGGGAGAAGTATTAGCGTGATGCGGTAAAACAGTAATTGAGCATCGTCTGAACCAGCTTGCAGACCAAAAATTTCAGTGGTGCTGGTTTTAAGACCATTGGTTCCATTGACAAGTTTCTGCTGTCCATTAAAGAAGTGGTAAAAAACCATCAACGAAGCCTGGGTGATGATTGAGAAGTACACACCCTTGATTCTGTTTCTAAAAATGAGGTAGCCAACGAGTCCTGCCACAATCGACGGGACAATAAAAATTGCAGCTATCGAAACAGGGAATGACCAGAAAGGTTCCCAAAAGAATGGCAACTGATCGACACCATAGTTTTCAAAGAATTTCGGCAATCCGTTGGCCCCAGTTGTAAAGTCATTTTTGGTGACCAGCAACAGGTGCATCGCGATGGCGTAACCACCGAGGGAGAAGAAAATCCCTTGACCCAGACTGAGCAAACCTGTATAGCCCCAAATGAGGTCAATACCAAGGGCAACAAAAGCGAGGGAAAAGTAGCGACCAAACAAATTTAATCGAAACTGTGAAAAACCAAATAGGTCTTTATCTGCCATAGCTGGCAATATGAAAAAGGCAAAAGCCAGGAGGATCCAGGGGATTAGGCGCTTAAAAAGTTTCATTGAAAAGAAAATGCAAAGTCATTAAGCATCAACTGATCGTCCCTTTTGAGGGAACATACCGGTTGGTTTGAACTGAAGGAAGGCAATAATAAAGATAAAGACGAGGACCAAGGACATACTTGTTGTTGCAAAGAACTCGGTTACCGCCTGCAAACCTGAGGGCATATCTGGGAATGCAATTAAAAGAGAACCCGATCCAATGATGGACTGAATAATCCCCAACATCATGGATGCAATCACGGTTCCAACCAGGTTACCAACGCCACCAAGAACAATCACCATGAAGCATGAGACGATGTAAGACGCCCCGAGGTTTGGACCTACAGAGCCCAGCAGGGTGATGGCACAACCAGCTACACCAGCAAGACCCGATCCAATACCGAATGTAATGCTGTCAACGCTGTCGGTCGGAATACCAAGGCAGTTACTCATTTCACGGTTTTGTGTCACTGAGCGTATGCGAACGCCCCAGACACTTTTGGTCAGGAACCAGGCAACAGCTGCCAGCAAAAGTGCCGACAAGACAATAATGAAAATCCTGATGCCAGGCAGCTCTATTCCAGCAACCGAACCCCAGCTTCCCTGTAACCATTTGGGTGCCGTAACATCTATATTTCTAGGCCCGAACCAAGGATTGGAGAAAAAACGCCCAAACGAAACGAAAATATTGATCGAAAAAATCCCCAGCACGCCTGCCAAAGCCCAAAAAGCTCCACCGAGATAATTTGAAAACGATGCTTGTTTCAAAGACATAGGCAAAAAGCGTTGGGCTAACCAGCCCAGCAGTGCCGTAACACCGATTCCCAGCACCATGGCCAGTGAAACACTGCGAACGAACTGAATCAGGACCAGGCTGACACCCCACGTAGCCAAAAGGGTTTCGAGGGGGCGCCCATACAACCTACGGATCAATGTGCGCTCCAATAAAACACCAACTAAGGCTGTTACCACGAAGGAAGCAACAAGTGCCACGATGTAATACAGCTCAAAAGCAGTTCCCCCAAGAGGGCGGAATATGTTTTGAACCACAAACGTAACGTAGGCGCCCAACATCATAAATTCACCATGGGCGAGGTTAATCACACCCATCAATCCAAAGACGATGGCCAAGCCAGTCGCCGCAAGCAAAAGCACAGAACCGATGCTTAAGCCGTCAAGAATCTGTGAAAAAACTAGCTCCATGGTTTCATCGGATAATAAAAAAGTGGATCAAACAAAGTTTGATCCACCCTGGACTAAATTTCTGAATCAAGAATCACATCTTGAACTTACCAGCGTCAGGACGATCCAGAGTCCAGTCGCAGGCGAATCCCTTGGTCTCAGGAACGTACTGGTTCCAAGTGATCGGAGCAACGGGATCTATGCTATCCCAAAGGATTTCAAACTGACCGTCAGCCTTGGCTTCACCGATGCGAACGGTTTGAGAGATATGGTGGTTGGGGTACATCTCGATCGGACCCTGAGGAGCATCCAACTTGATGCCAATCAGAGTGTCTCTGACAGCATCGAGATCCTCGTAGGTGCCAGCTTTTTCAACAGCAGCCTTCCAGAGGTAGACCATGTTGTAAGCCGATTCCATCGGGTCATTGGTCACCCGATCGTCGCCGTACATGTCAATGAAGGCCTCATTGAAAGTGTTGGACGCTTCAGTTCCGAGGGACATGAAGTAATTCCATGCCGCGTAGGTGCCACCGACGTAGTCAGGACCGATCTGGCGAATCTCTTCTTCCGCAATGGAGAAGGACATGATCGGATACTTGTCAGGAGTGATGCCAGCTGCCTTGAACTGCTTGAACAGAGCAACGTTGGAGTCTCCGTTCAGAGTGTTGATGATGATTCCACCATCGGGAAATTCCTTCTTGATCTTGGCGATGATCGGAGCAACCTCAGTGTTACCCAGGGGAATGTAGTCCTCACCAACAGTTACACCACCCAGGCTCTTGACCTGTTCTTTGATGATGGTGTTTGCCGTACGGGGGTAAACGTAGTCAGAACCCACGAGGTAGACCTTCTTGCCGTACTTTTCGGCGAATTTTTCGAACAACCAGTCAACAGCGGGCTCTGCCTGCTGGTTGGGCACAGCGCCGGTGTAGAAGATGTTCTTGGAACACTCCTGACCTTCGTACTGAATCGGGTAGAAGAGGAAGTGATCCTTGGCTTCATAGACGGGCAGCATGGCCTTACGGCTAGCTGAGGTCCAGCCACCGAACACCACAGCAACCTTGTCGGCGTCGATCAGCTTCTGAGACTTCTCAGCGAAAGTGGGCCAATCAGAAGCCCCGTCTTCAGAAACGTAGGTGATCTTGTAGGACTTGTCGTCGATCTTGACGCCACCCGCATCATTGATCTCCTTGATCGCCATCTCCTCAACCTCTTTGAGGGTGGTTTCAGAGATCGCCATGGTTCCACTCAGGGAGTGGAGAATGCCCACCTTGATTTCGCCGTCGAAATCGCCGCCGGCAGAGTCACCGCCGCCACCGCAAGCAGTCATGGTGACGCCAACAGCCGTTGCAGCGAAGCCAGCAAGGACTCGCTTTGAAAGTGAACTAGTCATTTCCCGAAAGACAAGCGAAGAGATAAGAACCGCCGAGGGGCGTTTTTAAAAGGTATGGAGGGCGAGAACTGCAGAAATGTATTCAATCGCACCTTTTGTTGATTCCAAGTTTTTTGACTACGAATTTGGTAGTTGTTGCGACAAGAACGCCAACACCTGCTCCAGCCCTTCACCGCTGTGAAGGTTGGTGAAACACCACGGTCGGTCGCCACGCATCCGCCGGGTGTCCTGTTCCATCAGCGCAAGGTCAGCACCGACCTGTGGAGCAAGATCAATCTTGTTGATCACCAGCAGATCAGAGCGGGTGATGCCAGGCCCTCCCTTGCGGGGGATCTTGTCGCCAGCCGCCACATCAATCACGTAGATGCAGAGATCCACCAGTTCCGGGCTGAAGCTCGCCGCCAGGTTGTCGCCACCGCTTTCAACCAAAACAAGATCAAGTTCAGGGAATTGCGCCTCCAGCTCCGCCACGGCGGCTCTGTTGATCGAGCAGTCTTCGCGGATCGCCGTGTGAGGGCAACCACCGGTCTCTACGCCACGAATCCGCTCTGGATCCAGGGCACCAGCACGGGTGAGAAACTGGGCATCCTCCTGGGTGTAGATGTCGTTGGTAACTACCGCAAGCTGGAGGTCGTCGCGCAAGCGGCGACAGAGCGCCTCCACCAATGCGGTTTTGCCGGATCCCACAGGACCCGCCACCCCAAGGCGCAGTTTGCTGCTCATCAGCTTCGAAACAGACGTGAATACAGCTCAGCATGGGCAAGCTGAGCCATGCCCGCACTCACACCACTGCTCCAGAGCTGCTGCGGATCGGCCACCTGAAGCAGCTGCGCTTGGGAAGCAATCAGCGGCAGCAGCCGCTGTTGCAGCACCTGCGCGCGGGAGGGACCCAACGGCAGCAGCCGCACCGAGGCACTGAGCTGATTGGCAACCCAGCCGTAGAGGTAGCCCTCCAGCATTTCTCCCGACGGAACCGACAAGCCAAGAGCAGCCCAGGCCCAGGCCGCTGGCCAGCTCAAGGCCACAGGTTCAGGAAGGTCCTGACCCATGTCCGACATCAACTGCAGCAACGACATCCCCATCTGACGCTGCTGGGCTCGCAGCTCCGCAGCCTCGCGGGTGGCCAACAGCCAACCATCCAGATCGATCAGACGCGCCTTGGCCGCCGCATCGGCCTGAGTGGTCCACCCCACCAAAGCCTCCGCCAGAGGCCTTAACGCAGCAGCTTCCAACCGCACCGCGCCCCGTTGCAGTTCAGCCTCCAACCAAGCCTGGATGGCCTGCTCATTGGCGATGGAACCCGCTTGAATCAACACCTCCAGGCCCTCTGAATAACTGAAGGCACCCACGGGCAGGGCCGGGCTGACCAGTTGCAGCAACGCAAGGGACGTCATCCGTGCTGATGACCTCCGTAGGCACCCCCTTCAGGGGCAAATGGCTGCTGACAGCGGCTGACCGTCAATCCACGGCTTTCCAGCATCGTGGCGAGAACGGAATCCTCCGGCAGCAACAGCTCATGTTCATGCAGCTCCAGAGCGACATGGCGATTGCCCAGGTGATACGCCGCCTGCAACAGTTCAAGAGGATGCGAACCCTGCACCCGCATCAATGCTTGCGGAGCTGCAGTCACTTCCACAACAGTCGAACCGGACTGATCCCCCAGCAGATCACCAGGCTGCAGCGATCCCACACGGGGCAACTGCAACAGCACCGGACGACCGCAGGACGTGGTGCGACGGCCCCGCAGCACCGTCCGCTCTTCGGCCGTTAACGGCAACTGCAGGGTTGCCGTGGCACTGCTGTTCTGCAGGCGCTGCTCCAGCACGACCACCGCATCCATCAACAGCACCTCCTCTCCAGTTCCACAACGAAAGCGTGCCGATCAATCAGAAGCACTTTGGTGTGGATTACTACAGAGTCGAAGCCTGTGGCGGCGGAGCGTGAGGCCATGCAACGTCTTGATCCTTGGCACGGCCGCTGCGACCTGCAGTTTCATGCCACCAACGGCAGCACCAAACACCAGGGGGGCTGCACGGCTCCGTTCAAGCTGCTTCGCAGTGAACGCGGTGAAGACGGACGTTGCGAGCTGCCGGTGCTGCACACCGCCGGAGGCCTGGTGGGCGGCGATCAACTCAGCCTGGACTTCAAGCTTGAGGCCAACAGCCGCGGCCTGATCACCAGCGTGGCGGCGCAGAAGGTTTACGGGTCGATCGGCCGCAGCCGCCTACAACCCGAGGGCTGCTTTGCCCATCAACAGGTGCGCTGCTCACTGGCCAGCGGCAGTGACCTCGAATGGCTGCCGCAGGAACTGGTGCTGTACGCCGATGCCCTGTTCGAGCAGCAGCTGACGGTGACCCTGCCCCAAGACGCCTCCTTTCTTAGTGCAGAGATCGTGCGCTTGGGCCGCACCGCCGCCGGCGAAACCCTGCAACAGGGACGGTGGCGCTCGAGCCTCACCATTCAGCGCCTTGCAGGCGAGAGCTCAACCTGGGAGCTGGCGGATCGGGTGGAGCTCGGCGGCGCCAGCCTGGAAAGCCCGCATGGGTTGGGAGGCGCACCGGTGTTCGGAACACTGGTTTGGGCCGCACCGATGGCCATGGGTGCCGAAACAACAGCATCAGTGCTGGAGGGAGCGCGGGCCGACCGCGAAGGCCTGACGGGCACAATGCGCTGCGGCGCCCTGAATCAGGGCCTGATCGCCCGCTATTCCGGCGAGTCGAGCCGTGATGCCCGCTTCTGGTTCAGCCGGATCTGGGAGCGAACGCGAACGATCCGGGGGCTGACACGGCCTCGCATCCCCAGGGTCTGGCCCCTGCAGGAACAGCCTCTGCGCCGACAAACGTCCACTGTGAACGCTTTCGAGGCTGCAGCGGAGACACACTGAAGAAGACCGAGCTTCGCCATGCATCTCAGTCCCCAGGAAAAGGACAAGCTCCTGATCGTGACCGCGGCACTGCTTGCGGAGCGGCGCTTGAACCGTGGCCTCAAGCTCAACCACCCCGAAGCGGTGGCTTGGCTCAGCTTTCTGGTGCTGGAAGGCGCCCGTGACGGCAAGAGCGTGGCGGAGCTGATGCAGGAAGGCACCACCTGGCTGCGTCAAGACCAAGTGATGGAGGGCGTGCCCGAGCTCGTCCATGAGGTGCAGATGGAGGCCGTCTTCCCCGATGGCACCAAGCTCGTCACCCTGCACGACCCGATTCGCTGAGGCAGAACCCATGGCACCTCTCATTCCAGGCGAACTGCTTACCGAACCGGGTGAACTAGAGCTAAATGCAGGCCGACCCGTCACCACGCTGAGCGTCTCCAACAGCGGAGATAGGCCCGTGCAGGTGGGCTCCCATTTCCATTTCGCCGAAGCCAATGCCGCCCTGCAGTTCGACCGGGCCGCAGCCCGCGGTCAACGGCTCGACATCCCCGCCGGCACCGCCATCCGCTTCGAACCGGGCGACAGCCGCGACGTGAACCTGATTCCCTTCGCCGGTGCGCGATGCGTCATCGGCTTCAACGGCCAGATCAACGGACCCCTCGACGCCTGACCCATGCCCTACCGCATCTCCCGCCAGGCCTACGCCGAGACCTACGGACCCACCACCGGCGACCGGATTCGCCTGGCCGACACCGATCTGATCCTGGAAGTCGAGAAGGACTACACCGTCTACGGCGATGAGGTGAAGTTCGGCGGCGGCAAGGTGATCCGCGACGGCATGGGGCAATCCCAGACCCCTCGAGCTGAGGGCGCCGTCGACACGGTGATCACCAATGCCCTGATCCTCGACTGGTGGGGCATCGTCAAAGCTGATGTCGGCCTCAAAGACGGCCGCATCGTGGGCATCGGCAAAGCCGGCAACCCCGACACCCAGGAAGGGGTGACGATCGTGGTGGGCCCCGGCACGGAAGCCATCGCCGGGGAGGGCCACATCCTCACGGCCGGCGGCATCGACACCCACATCCACTTCATCTGCCCCCAGCAGATCGAAACGGCCCTGGCCAGCGGCGTCACCACCCTGATGGGGGGCGGCACCGGACCGGCCACTGGCACCAATGCCACCACCTGCACCCCCGGCGCCTTCCACATCGGGCGGATGCTCCAGGCGGCTGAAGGCCTGCCGGTGAACCTGGGCTTTTTCGGCAAGGGCAACGCCAGCACCCCAGAAGCGCTTGAAGAACAGGTGCGCGCCGGCGCCTGCGGCCTGAAGCTGCATGAAGACTGGGGCACCACCCCCGCCACCATCGATGCCTGCCTGTCGGTGGCCGATCGAATGGATGTGCAGGTCTGCATCCACACCGACACCTTGAACGAAGCTGGCTTCGTGGAAGACACGATCGCCGCCATCAAAGGGCGCACCATTCACACCTTCCACACCGAAGGCGCCGGCGGTGGACACGCGCCAGACATCATCAAGATCTGCGGCGAGGCCAACGTGCTGCCGAGCAGCACCAACCCCACCCGGCCTTACACCCGCAACACCCTCGAGGAGCACCTCGACATGCTGATGGTGTGCCACCACCTAGATCCAAAGATCCCCGAGGACGTGGCCTTCGCCGAATCGCGGATCCGGCGCGAAACGATCGCCGCCGAAGACATCCTTCACGACCTCGGCTCCTTCTCAATCATCGCCAGCGACTCCCAGGCCATGGGCCGCGTGGGCGAGGTGATCACCCGCACCTTCCAGACCGCCCACAAGATGAAGGTGCAGCGCGGTGCCCTACCGGAAGACTCCGCTCGCAACGACAACCACCGGCTCAAGCGTTACATCGCAAAGGTGACGATCAACCCGGCGTTGGCCCACGGCATCAGCAGCGAAGTGGGGTCGATCGAAACCGGCAAGCTCGCCGATCTGGTGCTGTGGAAGCCGGGCTTCTTCGGCATTCGCCCGGAACTGGTAGTGAAGGGCGGTTCGATCGTCTGGGCCCAGATGGGCGATGCCAACGCCTCGATTCCCACCCCCGGCCCGGTGCACGGCCGGCCGATGTTCGGCGCCTTCGGCAAAGCCCTCGCCCCCAGTTGCCTCACCTTCGTGAGCGAAGCGGCGATGGATGCCGACATCCAACGCCAACTGGGGCTGGAGCGCACCTGCATGGCGGTGAGGGACACCCGCAGTGTGGGCAAGAGCGCCCTAAAGCTGAATTCAGCGCTGCCCAAGGTGAGCGTGGACCCGCAGACCTATGAGGTGTTCGCCGACGGTGAACTGCTCACCTGCGAGCCCGCCGAAGTGCTGCCCCTGGCCCAGCGCTACCTGTTGCTTTGAGCCCCCTGCTGGTGGTGGTTCAACACGTGGACCACGAAGACGCCGCACTGGTGGGAGAGCTGGCGCGGCAACGGGGTCTGACACTCGAGATCCTGAGGCCCGACCGGGGCGACCCTCTTCCAGACCCGAAGGCGTGTGCCAACGTCATCGCTCTTGTGCTCGGCGGACCGATGAGCGTGAACGATCGCGACCAACCGGGCATGGACTGGTTGCAGCAGGAACTGGACTGGTTGAGGGCCTGGCACCAGCAACGCCGACCGGTACTGGGCATCTGCCTAGGGGCGCAGCTCCTGGCTGTGGCTGCGGGGGGCAGCGTGCAACCCCTGCAGGTGGGAGCACCACCACAGCAGCTAAGGGAACTGGGGCTCGGCGCGATTCACTGGGTCGCAAATCCCAGTAATGAGGCCCTGCTCAAGGGGCAACCAAGCAGCACCCTTGTGCTGCATTGGCATGGCGATCGCATCCACCTGCCGGCTGATGCAACCCTGCTGGGTTCTTCACTGCACTGTGCCGAACAGGTGTTTCGACTCGGAGCCCACGCCATTGGCCTGCAATGCCACCTCGAGATCGACGGTGATGCGCTTGAGCGCTGGATCGCCAACGACCACGACTACGTGGTGAGCGCCCTCGGAGCTGAAGGGCCCGATCGCCTGAGCCGGGACTGGCGCAGGCTGGGCGCCACGCTTCAGGAACAAGGCCGAAACTTCTTTAATGCTGTGCTCGATCAACTGATTGAGATCAGCCAGGCCCACTAATTCCTACAGACAAAAATAAACAAAATCAAAAACTTTTCTGAAGAGGTATCAGCTTGAACACCACTTCGGGATTTGCAGGAGCTTCAATATTTTTGTAGCAACAGCTACCGATCGTTCACTTCGCATCACGCGAAGCGCAGTTCGCCTCAGGCCATGGAACGGGGACCTGAGCTTGCTTCGAGGACCATCCAATGACCACCCTTCTCTACCGCGGGCAGCAGTACCAGCAAAACAACGTCACTCAGGGCAAGCCTGGAGTGCAGCTGGTTTACCGCCGCAACGCGTACCAAGCCCGCCAGATCAACAACCACCGCATTCCGGTGCAGCTCGTTTACCGCGGTGTGGGCTACACGCGCTAGGCCAACTTCTCAATCCGTAGCAACTCGAACATTCCAGTTCCTAGAACTGAGGCGTAATAGACCCAGCTTCAGCTACGACGTTGGATCTCATCGCTTCTCGCCTCGACCAAGGCCTCGTGCAGGTGAATCCCTCCAGCGTGCACGGCGTGTTCTGGCTGCAGACCCACTTTCCGTCTCAGGAATGGGATGCCCTGCTTTCTGGGCAAGCTGCCTTTGGCATGGACTGCATTGATGACCTGATCACAGACGCACTTCAGGCCGGCCTCAATGTGGAGTGGGAAGCATCCGTCCCCAGCTGAACACTCAGAAATTGATTTCCCTAAAAGCCATGCACACGGCTGTGTTGCAAGACTTTTTAATGGCGTGCGCGATGGTGAATGCTCAAGCCACCAAACGGTTGAGCATCGGCAACTCCGACAGTTCATCCCTCCACTCCTGGGCCCAAAGGGCCTGACTGCGCTCATACACCTCCATCAACTGCTCCACGGCGCGCTCGTGGAAATCAACGCGCAGATCCAACAGCGGGAAAGCCGCTTCACCGCTCACCTGCACCGCCGCTGACGTGCAAAAGGGAGAACGATGGTCACCACCAGCCGCTTCCCCAGCCTGGAGAGCCATCATCAGGCGGCGGCCCAGTTTCAAGCTGGGGTCGCCGGTGAGAAAAGCCTGCTCCATGGCTGCCAACACACCATCATCCACCAAGCAATTGCCCGCAACAGACAGATCACGGTGATGACGATGCCCTGCCCAAGGGCCGCAATCCTGCCCGGTCCAACAGGCCGTGCGACCGTCCAGATCGATCAGGTGAAACTGACGCCGGTCACGGTGCTGATCATCTGCAAGAAGGCTGGCCAGAACGCTTTCGGCATCAGAACTCTGCTCCAGGCGCTCAAGGCCACAAATCCCCAGATACGGATTGGTATGGGCCTGGGTGGCGACAGCACCAACCCCCGCGCGGATGTGGGGCACAGTGGATCCAACGGCCAAATGACAGGTGGCCACGGCCACGCCGAAACGACCGTTACTGGGATCCCGGGCCAGGATCGAAAAGGTCACGGCAGCTGACGGTCGAGCCGCAGCAACGTTTCCAGCAGCACCGCGGTGCCCGCCCAGCACTGCTCGTCACTAGTGAACTCTGCAGCGGAATGACTCAGGCCGCCCCGGCTGGGCACAAAAATCATGCCCATCGGCCAACGGCGGCCAACCTCCTGCGCATCGTGGCTGGCACGGCTGGGGAGATGGCTGTGGGACAGGCCGAGATCGGCCGCGGCCTCAACGATCGTGGCCATCACCACCGCATCAGCAGGGGTAGGATCAACGCTGAACTGGGGGTCCACCGCAATCGGGCAGCCTGTTTCTGCACCGATGCGTTCCACCTGCTGCATCAACTCCTCCACCAACTGATCGAGAACGGTCGGATCCACATCCCTGAGGTCAACGGTCAGAGAGACAGCGCCGGGGACAACGTTGGCGGCATTGGGCCAAACCTCCAGTCGACCTACCGTCGCCACTGGATCTCCGGGATGACGGGAGGCCATGGCCTCAACGGCAAGAACAAGACGCGAGGCCGCCACGAGGGCGTCCTGTCGCAACCCCATCGGTGTGGTGCCGGCGTGGTTGGCCTGGCCCTTCACATTGATGCTGAACCGACGCTGACCGACAACACCCTCCACAACACCGATGGCATCGCCGCGCTGCTCGAGGACACCGCCCTGCTCAACATGCAACTCCAGAAAAGCGGCATAGGCCTCATCTGAGCGTCGAGCTGAGGCCAGGGAGGACCAATGGCCGCCGATGCGCGCCAGGTTGTCCTGAATCGGCTGACTGTTGCTGGTGGCATAACTCTCCGGGTCATTGGAGGCCGTGCCCGACAAGCCCTTGCAACCCACCATGGTCGACTCCTCGTCGGCAAAGGCGATCAACTCGATGCCGTGCCGCAGGCGCAGGCCCTGGTCTTGAAGTGCGCGGCAGGCTTCCAGACCGGCCAACACCCCGAGGGCTCCATCAAAACGTCCACCGGTGGGAACCGTGTCGAGGTGCGACCCAGTCACCAGGGCAGGGCGGAGGGGATCGAGGCCTTCCAGGCGTCCGATCAAGTTGCCAGCCGCATCAACACGCACCTGCATGCCGAGCTGCTTCATCCAGTGGGCCAGCAAATCTCGGCCCTGCACATCCTCCGGCGAGAATCCGCGTCGACAGACGCTTCCATCGGGCTTGGCTCCAATGCTGGCCAACTGCTCAATCGTTGCGACCAAACGCTCACGGATTGGTCGCGCCGCAATCTTGGCTGGTTCGATCTGCGATTCAGAAGTGATCGGAGAAGCCGAGATGAGCGCTGGCAATGCCGTGACCTTCAGTTCAAACTAAATGTCACTTTCTCCCGAACTGGCTGATCAGCCTGTAGCTAGCGCAACGATTTAACCCTGATCAAAGAAATCAAACGGGCATCAGCACCCGCCAGCCCAGGCGGTCCGCCTCCCGGCGGGCGAGGGCTGGCACGTCTTCCGCCACAAACATGCGGTGCAGCATCTGCACGCCAAGCAGGTGATTGATCACAGCATCCATCTGCACACGCTCCGCGTCGGTGGTGGCCGGGTCCTCGTGACGCTCAAACAAGGCGAGCACGCCGGCTTTGCTCAACAAACCAGCGGAATCGATCGCCTCATCACTGAGGTAGTCGTCGGCGAGCTGCTTCATCTGCCCCCACTTCTCAGGCTCCGTGTGGGCTGGTGGGGCCATGAAGGCGAACTTCTCACGCCGGTACAACACCTCCGGCAACAGGCCCGCCATGGCTTCCCGCAGCACATATTTCTCGGTTTTCCCCTTGATCCGCAGTTCGGGCGGCACCTGCACCGCCACCGCAGCCAGATGGTGATCGAGGAAGGCGGGTCGCGCCTCCATGGAATTGGCCATGTCGACCCGATCACCGCCCCAGGTGAGGATCTGGCCCTCCAGCATGGTCTTGATCCAGACGTACTGAGCCTTGTCCAGGGCGTGGCGCCCGTCCAGTTGATCCGCATCCAGTTGCTCGGCAATCGCCTTGCCCGGCGAGTAACCCTCCAGGGCTGCGGCGTGGGACTCCGCCAGAAGCTCCGGCACCAAGGGCGCACAGGCCAACCAAGGCTGAAGGCAACTGGGGGTAAAACCAACCACCGCATCGAGATCGGGGTCATCCACCTGGTTTTCAGCCAGCATCGCCCCTTTCACCAGGGCATTGGACTGCTGCAACAGGCTTTCCCAGCTGGCGCGCTCCTCCTGCGGCAGGTCATCGAGACCGTGGAGGAACATGTCGCGGCGAAAGGCGGGATAGCCGCCGAACAGCTCATCTGAGCCTTCACCGGTCATCACAACCTTGTAATCCACATCGTTGACATGGCGGCTCATCAAGAACTTGGCCACCGCCAGGGTGTTGTAGATCGTTCGCTCCGCATGCCAGATGGTGCGTTCCATATGGCCATAGAGCTCCTGGCCCGAGAGACGCATCAGATCCTGCTCAGCGCCGGTGGCTTCGGCCATCTCCCGGGCAATCGGCGACTCGTCGTAACGGGCGTCGTCAAACCCGATCGTGAACGCCTTCACCGGCGCCTGGCTCACGGCTGACGCCAAGCCGAGGATCGAACAGCTGTCGATGCCGCCGGAGAGATAACAACCCACCGGCACGTCGGCCACCATGCGCAGCTCAACGGCCTCCAGCAATGCCGCACGAACGGCAGCGATGTAGTCGGCTTCGGTTCGCTTGGGGTCCCGCTCGTCCTTGCGCGGAAAGTCGACGTCCCAGTAGGTGGACTCGGACACCTCCAGATGCCCATTCACCCGTTGCACCTTGAGCACGTGGCCGGGCTTCACCTGGTGCACCCCGGCGAAGGCGGTGGTGCCGGGCACCATGGTCTGCATCAACTGGTGGAACAGACCCTCCGAGGTGAAACGTCGCTCCACCGCCGGATGGGCGAACAGCACCTTCAATTCGGAACCGAACACCAGACCCTCCGGCGTAATCGCCCAGTACTGCGGTTTGATGCCGAAGCGATCCCGCACCAGGTAGAGGCAGTCTTCGGAGCGATCAAACAAGGCGAAGGCGAACTCACCGCGCAACAGGGGCAGGGTCGCCTCGAGGCCCTGACGTTGGTACAGCCGCAGCAGGATCTCGGAATCGCTCTTGCTGCTGAAGCGCACCCCCTGGGCGGTGAGGTCAGCCCGGATTCGCTGGAAGTCGTAGAACTCACCGTTATGAGCCATCAACACCTCACCGTCATCGGTGAGGAAGGGCTGCCGGGCGCGTGACTCGTTCAGGTCAATGATCGAAAGCCGGGCATGGCAGAAGCCGACGCCGGCCTGATCGAGCACCTCAACGCCGAAGCCATCGGGCCCGCGATGGGCCTGAATCGCCGCCATGTTGACCAGCAGCTGGCGATCCACCGTCTGTTGACGGTCTGCGTTGAAAACACCTCCGATTCCGCACATCAGCCCACCTCAGATCACATCCATCACGCGTTCGGCCCGATCCACCATGCAGGTGAGGAGGGCCATCCGCAGGAACACAGCTCCCCTCGCCTGACTGAAATACCAGTTGTGGGGCGTGTCATCCAAGCAGGTGCTGAGTTCCGCTCCACGCGCCAAGGGATGGAGCACGATCGCTTCCGGTTTGAACGGCATGTCGCGGGTGAGGCGGAATCCTCCGCCGTGTACTTCATAGGAGTCGCCGACCCAGGCAATGGCATTGATGTAAACGACATCCAAGTCGGGCACTTCAGCCTGAAGATCCGTGCTGGAGCGCACCTTCATCCCACAAGCTTCAAGCTCCTCCAACTGTCCTGGGTCGAACAGCGGCTGATCAGGCTCCAACTCGGGGGCGTGAATCACCACGACCTCGTCCACGGTCTGCGGGAATTTGGCCAGGATCCTCAACAGGGAGCGAACCGTTCTCATCCGCGAAGGGATTCCGACGATCCCAATGCGAATCCGATCAGCGGGTGTCACTTCAGCTTCAGCAAGCTTGGGGCGCCACTTGAAGATCGTGTACAGATCGGCCATCGCCTGGGTGGGATGCTCATCGATCCCATTTCCAGCGTTGATGATCGGGATCCGAAGGGTGGACGTCATCGCGTAAACGGCACCGGGATCGCTGTCCCGAAGCACCACACAATCGCCGTAGTTGTTGAACATATGGGCGACATCTTCGAGAGACTCGCCCTTGGCGATCCCTGTGGTGGCCCTGTCGGTGATGTTGATGGAGGTACCGCCAAGTCGGTGCCAGGCACTGTCAAAGGACAGCCGGGTGCGCGTGCTTGGTTCGTAAAACGCGTTGATCAGAATCTTGCCGGTGAGTGGCGTGTTGTGACGGCAATAGCGATCTGGATTGCTCTCAAACTTCGCCGCCAGGCGAAACACCTGCAACAAAACCTCGGGGCGAAACGGTTGGATCGACACCACGTGCTGATCCACCAAATCCTTCAAAGGTTCAACATCTTCAGCAATGGCAGCCAGCAGCTCCTGGGGTTGATTCTGCCCGTAGACATCAGGCCCCATCGGCTCAAACCGAATCTGAACCGAAGACGCGTCCACAACTGCTGTTTTGGCCTGTGCCATAGCGGGATCGGATCAACACTCTGTTTGCCAAACCGAGTGCTAAAGCCAGGAACTACATCTTTCACCGGTAACAACAACCACACTGCTGCGTCCACGAAGAAGCAGCTTCTTAAGCAAAGATCCGGAAAGGATTGTGCTGGGGTGTACGGCTAAAGGAGACATCACCAAACCCGGCCATTGCGCCACTCCACCCACCAGATCAGCAGCAACACGAGCACCGACAGCACCAGGGCTAACTGACTGGCCACCAGCAAAAACTGAAAGCCAGACAGACCAACAAGGCCGGCCATCAAAGGAAGCATTTGAATCATCCCTCCTCCTGCAACAAGGTGAAGTCGAAGCGTTCCGGCCAGATCCGACTGCCCATCAGCATCACAACCGCCGACACGGCCGCCGAAAACACAGCAGCGCAATAGGGCGCGATCAGCACATAGGCGAGCAGGCCCACAACGCTGCCGGCGAGCATGGCCGCAATGGCAGCCGTGCGGTTGGCTGTGCGCCAGTAGAGACCACACGCCACAGGCCAGACCGTGGAGGCCACCAGGGCACCGGTGAAGAACAGCACCGACGCCAGCGAATCAAGCCGCGGCCAGGACAACGCAAGGGTGACGACGGCAAGTCCCACCACCATCAGCCGCGCCGCCTGCTTGAGCTGCAGGTCGCTGGCCTGAGGCCGCAACAGGCGAAAGTACACATCCTCCGCCAACAGATCGGCGGTGGATGCCAGCAACGAATCCAAGGTAGAGGTGAGCGAGGCAAACACCACCACAAACACCAGGGCCGCGCCGCCGGCCCCGAGCAGATCAGCGGCCATCACGGGGAAGACCATGTTCACCTGCTCGAGAGGCAGCTCACGTGCCAGGGCCACCAGGCCGATGGAGCCCGTCACCATCGGCACGCTCATCCAGGCGATGCCCCCCAAAACAAAAGAGGCCATCACCACCGAGCGCCGACTGGCGAAGACCCGGGACCACCAGATGTTGTTGTGAAACACCTCGCCCATCGAAAAGAGGGCGGAATTCCAGGCGATCAACAAGCCCGCCGGCAGCAGCAGATCAAGCCGATCGGGATGCCTGGCCAGCAATGAGGCATGCACCTCGGGCATCGGGAATTGGCGGAAGGCGAGCACCGCCACCACCGCCAGCAACACCATGATCAACAGCGACTGGATGAAATCGGTGCCGATCACGGCCCGCATTCCGCCGAACAGGGTGTAGAAGGTGGCAACACCAATCACCACCATCATTCCCACGTGGTAATCAAAGCCTGAAAGGGCCTGCAGCAGCAGGCCAGCACCCATCGCCTGGGTCATCAGAAAGCCCAGGGTATAGATCGCGGTGATCAGCATGAACACCCACCAGGCCAGACGCCCGTAGCGCAGGCGAATGAAGTCGCCACTGGTGCGCCCGTTGGGCATCAACTGCTTGATCCGCGAGGCCAGGGGGGCGAACAGAATCAGGCCAAGCCCGGCCAGGGCATAGCTGAACATGCCCCAGAGGCCGGTTTTGTAACCGAATTCAGGGGCGAGCAGGGTGGTGTTGCCGGTGACCCAGGAGGCCATCAACGTGGCCGTACTTAGAGCCAGCCCGATGTTGCGCCCCGCAAGCATGTAGTCGTCGGCATTGCCTTGACCGCGCCGGCCCCAGGCAATCCCCAGCGACACCCAGAGAACAGAGAACAGCACCACCAACGCCCAGGCGATCCCGGGCTGAAGGAAGGGAACCGAGTCAGCGGACATCCCTCGACCCCCTGCGGTTCCAATACAGGTGTCCGCGCAGAATCATCACCACCGTCGCCGCAGTCACAACGGCACCAAGGGCAAAGATCAGACGCGCCCAGAGCAATTCATCCAAGGCGAAGTGCGTTTGAACTCCAGAAACAGATAAGCAAAGGAGGCACCCTGCCCTGGCCCTGTGCCCTCCATTCAGGTGCCTACGGATACCCAAACAACAGGCGATCGGCGTCCTCTTGCCTGAAATTGCGGAATGTGTAGCAACCACCACCCAAAGTGGAGTGGGGCGACGCCTTGGATGCGCCCCGCTTGTGCGATCAGGATGTTCACCGACTACAAACCGACGGTCGGCTTCGACGAATATTTCTGCCGTGAAACGGCCAAACCACGCGCCGATCTGGCCCCACTACTTGCATCACTGGGGCAGATGGGCTTGCCCGAGCTCAACCGCAGCCATGCCTCAGCCAGCCAGCTGCTGCGTCGCCTCGGCGCCACCTTCCGCCTCAACGATTCCGGGCTCAAAGGCAGCGAACGAATTCTCCCCTTCGATCCCTTGCCTCGGCTGATCGGCCGCAGCGACTGGATCACCCTGGAGCAGGGACTGCTGCAACGCCTGGAAGCCATCGACCGCTTCCTCGCTGACATCTATGGCCCCCAGCAGATCCTCAACGACGGTGTGATCCCACGGGAAGACGTTGAAAGTTCCTCCGGTTGGCGACCTCAGATGCAGGGCATCAGCCTGCCCCTCAACCGCTGGTGCCACATCTCCGGGCTCGACCTGATCCGCGACGGCAAGGGCACATGGCGGGTGCTGGAGGACAACCTGCGCTGTCCTTCAGGGGTGGCCTACTTCCTCGAGAACCGTCGGGTGATGAAGCGATTGTTCTCTGGCCTGTTCGAAGGCCGTGCCGTTCAACCGATCGACGACTATCCCTCCCATCTGCTGCGCACCCTTCAAGACCTGGCGCCCTGGAGTGACACCCCCCGCGTGGCGATCCTGACGCCCGGGGTGTTCAACAGCGCCTATTTCGAACACAGCTACCTGGCCCAAGAAATGGGCATTCACCTGGTTGAGGGGCGCGATCTGGTGTGCGAAGGCGGCCGGGTGTGGATGCGCAGCACCAATGGCCTGGAACCCGTGGATGTGATCTACCGCCGCATCGACGATGATTTCCTTGACCCCACCGTGTTCCGCAAGGACTCGATGCTGGGGGTGCCGGGCCTGATCGACGTGCTGCGGCAAGGACGGGTCGCCATCGCCAACGCCCCTGGCACCGGCATCGCCGACGACAAACTGATCTATGCACACGTGCCGGCGATGATCCGCTACTACCTCGATGAGGAGCCGATCATCGAGAACGTTCCCACCTACCTCTGTGCCCGGCCAGACGATCAGCGCTATGTGCTGGAACACCTCGAGCAACTGGTGGTGAAATCAGTGGCGGAAGCCGGCGGCTACGGAATGCTGATCGGCCCCCAAGCCACCCGATCGGAGCTGGCGGACTTCGACACGAAGATCCGTGCGAATCCCCGCAACTTCATCGCGCAGCCCACGCTGCAACTCTCCACCGTGCCATCCCTCAGTGACGGTGAGCTCTACCCCTGCCACGTGGATCTGCGCCCCTACGTGCTGCGCGGCGCAAGCAACTGGGTCAGCCCAGGCGGACTGACCCGCGTGGCCCTCAAGCGGGGCTCGCTGGTGGTGAATTCGTCCCAGGGCGGCGGCTGCAAGGACACCTGGATCGTCGACGACCAAACGATGGCAGCACCGCAAGCCCAGGAGGCTGTGCCGTGCTGAGTCGCGTTGCCGATTCGCTCTACTGGATCAACCGCTATCTGGAACGCGCCGAAAACATCTCGCGCTTTCTGGAGGTGAGTGAAGCGATGGCATTGGACTGTCCTCCGGGCAGCGCCGAACCGTGGCTGCCGCTGGTGGAGGTGACGGGAGATCGCCACCGCTTCGATAGGGCCTACCCCGGTGCCACGCCCAAACAGGTGGTGCGCTTCCTGCTGTTGGACCGCAGCAATCCCAACAGCATCGTGAGTTGCATTGCGATGGCGCGGGAAAACGCACGGCAGATCAGGGATGTGATCACCACGGAAATGTGGGAGCAGATCAATGATCTGCACTGGAGCCTCCAGGACGACGAAGACATCTGGCGGGAACCGGTGCAGGAGCAACTGCGGATCATCCGCCGCGGCTGCCAGCTCGTGTACGGGATCACCGACACCACCTTGAGCCGTGATCTGAGTTGGCTGTTCAGTCAGCTGGGGCGTTTGATCGAACGGGCCGACAAAACCTCCCGCATCCTCGACGTCAAATATTTCCTGCTGCTGCCCTCCCCTGAAGAGGTGGGCGGCGTGCTGGATGAACTGCAATGGATCACCCTGCTACGCACAGCGGGGGCTTATCAGATGTACCGCCAGAGCATGCAGCACGCGATCAGCCCTGCCTCCGTGGCCCGATTTTTGCTGCTGGACCCCACCTTTCCTCGCTCGGTGCGTTACTGCCTACAGGGCATCAGCGACACCTTGCAACAGATCCAGCGACAGCCAAACCAAGACACACCGGATGACCTCGACTGTTTGCGCGGACAACTCCTGGCCCGCTGGAGCTATGTGCGGATCGACAACCTGATCGAAGCCGGTCTGCATGAAGCCATTGACCAGCTTCAGCAGGACCTCAACCAACTCCACAACCTGATCCAGACCCGCTACTTCACCAGCGCCGACCTCCGTTCCATCCCCACCGATCCTGCATGCGTGCTCTCATCGTTCACCGCCTGACGTATCGGTATGACGCCCCTGTTTTCCTCGGGGAACATCGCCTGTGTCTGAGGCCCCGGGGGCAGGGGTTTCAGACCCTGGTGGAACATCAGCTCAGCGTGCTGCCGGAACCGGAGCAACGTCGGGAACTGGTGGCCGCCAGCGGCGATGAAATCCAACGGCTTCGCTTTCTCGGCAGCACTGAGGAACTGATCTTTGAAGCTCGCAGCCTGGTGGAGACCCGACCGGCACCACCGCTGGAAAGCTGCTTCAACGGATTGGAACCACCCCTGCCCTACCCACGCGGCCAACTCAACAGCGACCTTCAGGGGGCCCTGGAGGGCTGGTTGCCCAACGGCCAGCACGAACCCGCGGCCATCGACCTCACCCAGGAAGCACTGATGGGCAGCAACCAGCAAACCCTGGCTTTTCTAAAGCAACTGATTGAGCTGATTCAAGAGCGGGTGAAATACACCCAACGCCATGTGGGCCCCGCTTGGCCGGCTGGTCGAACCCTGCGCGAACGGATCGGCTCCTGCCGTGATCTGGCCATGCTGATGGTGGCCTGCTGCCGTGTCGTGGGTCTCCCCGCCCGCTTCGTGAGTGGCTATCAACTGCAGCAGCCTCCCCCGAAGGATTACGACCTGCATGCCTGGGCGGAGGTTTACCTGCCGGGAGCGGGCTGGCGCGGCTTTGACCCCAGTGCCGGGATGGAGGTCAACGAGCGCTATGTGGTGCTGGCCACCTCCTCCAAGCCGGAACTCACAGCAGCCGTGAGCGGCAGCTTCAACGGCCCCCCGGGAACAAACAGTGAATTGACCTGGGAGATTCAGATCAGCGAGGAAGCCTCGGCAACGGAGGCCTCCCCACACAACCTGGTTCAGGCCGCCTGAAGCAACGGTTCCACCCCGTGCAACTGGGGCTTCGGCGCCGAGCTGTGGGTGGCTGCCATCAAGGCCGGGATCTCGGCGCTGTTGTAGACGCGGAATTCACGCACCAGAGAAGCGCCCTCCTCACGAACCGCCTGGTTCAGAACGACGGAACCATCGGGATCGGAGATCGAACGGTGGAAGGTGCCAGGAGGGATGCGAAGGATGTCACCACCGCTCTCGAGCCTGACGATGTGGAACGGCTGTTCCCAGGCCAGGTTTACGAGGAAGAAGGTTCTGCCGCCACTGGCCGCGAGCAGATTATCTTCTTGATGAGGATGCAGATAGAACTGCCAGGCTCCGCTCTCCGGATCGTTGGGGGGCGACACCGCCGGGCCGCTGTGAATCACCAGATCGCGCGCGTTCGAGGTGTCCACGGTGACGTCGAAAAAACGAACCGACGGGGTGTCGCGGAAGCGCTCGTAAGCCAGCAGTTCAAACATGTCGATGGATCCAGCGAGACCCTTCAGCTGCCCCGTTGTACCGAGGGCATCACGCAAAAACGGTGACGATCACGACGGTTCAGCCCCCCAGATACGCCATTTCCGCATGGGTTGACGCAGCGGCGGCTGGATCACGCTCCTCGCTGTAGCGGTCTTGACGCCGCTGCCAGAGCTGGCGCATGGCCTGCTCAAGCTGAAGATCCGACGCGAGTGCGGGCTTCAGATCGGTGCCTTCAGCCGAGAACAGGCAGGTGAACGCCTGCCCATCTGCGGTGACACGCAAACGGTTGCAATCCCCGCAGAACGGCTCGCTGATGGAAGAGATCACACCGATGGATCCGGCGCCATCGCCATAGCGCCAACGCCGGGCCGTCCCACCCCGCGGTCGACCCAGCGGTTCAAGAGGCCAACGGGCATTAATACGCTCCACCATCTGCGCCGCCGGGAGCACCTGGTCCAGCGTCCACTGGTTGCGGTTGCCCACATCCATATATTCGATCAAACGCAGCTCCATCCCCCGCTGCCGCGCCAAAGCGGCCAAGGGCAACAGCTGATCGTCATTGATCCCCCGTTGGATCACGGCATTGAGCTTGAGCTCACCGCGTGAGGGGTCAAAGCCAGCGGCGAAGGCCGCCGCGATGCCGTCCTGCACCTGGCGCACCAGGCGTTCCCCAGCCACGGCACCACCCTGAAGACCAGCCATGCGCGCCGCAGCTTCCCCTTCCGCTGCATCCAGGCTGATGGTGATGCGATCCAGCCCTGCGGCACGCAACGCCCGCCCCATCGGTTCCGACAACAGCACCCCGTTGCTGGTGAGCGCCACGGCCTGTAAACCGGCCATCGGATCCGAGCGATCCCGCCGGGCCTGCGCCACCGCCTCCAGCAAAGGCAACAAACGCCGGCTCAACAACGGCTCTCCACCGGTGAGCCTCAACGTTTGTACCCCCAGGCGCGTGGCCACACGAATAACGCGAATCTGCTGCTCAAGGGTGAGCAGGCCAGGGGGCTCCTCCACATCCGGACAGCAGTACGGACAGGCGAGATTGCAACGGGCCGTGAGCGACAACCGCAGCACCCCGATAGGCCGGTTGAGGCGGTCAGCAAGCGGCAGCGACGTGCTCATCCCTCCAACGCTGCCAGATCTGCAGGGCAGTTGGCATTCACCAACGCCTCTGCAGGCAAGCGCACCGCCTGATGGGGAACGCGGGCCAACCAATCCATCCAGCGCAACTCTCCGCGTTGCAGTTGCTGATCAAGGCAAGAGCGGAAGGGAGAACCGGAGGGGATCACCGCCAGCAACGGCTGCAGCCGTTGACCGTCATGGGCCACCGCTGCCTGCTCCGGGGCACGCTTCCAGGCTGCGATGAGTCGCCGGACAACGGCGGTGTTCAAACAGGGCATGTCCACCGGCAGCACCAACAAGGCCTCCCCAGGTTGGGACGGCAACAGCCTGGCCAGCGCCTGCAGGGGGCCATTCCAGGGAGGTGGCTCCAGCACCACGGAACATCCCGGCCGGTGGGCCAGGAGTTCTGCGTGGGCGGCATGACGACTCAACACCTGCACCGGATAACCGAGCGGCAACAACTGGTCGACCAGGGCCGTGAGCCAGACACCACCGGAGGGATGCGGCAAAAGAGCCTTGTCACGCCCCATGCGACGGCTGCTTCCGCCACTGAGCAAACAAACCCGCAAGCCTTGATTCACATCGCCGACCAACAATCTGAACCAGCGAAGTCCAACAACCCGCAAAAGTTGCAATCGCTACCAAATCGCTGCGGCACAAGATCACCTGATCCGATCAATCAGCCCCATTGATGTTTGCTTGGCAACACAAAAATGCAAATCGGTAACCAATCTGACCAAACAAGGGGCCGGTGAATTGATTAACTGCGCGGGTCAAACGGATTCTCTTTTCGACCGTTTTGCCATCCCCGGGCACCTTTCCTTTTGAAGCCCGAGGTTCCTTCTCTTCTCATCCATGCTTGGCGACCTCTGGTCGTTCCAGGGCAGGTACCGAACCCTTCACCTGACCTGGATCGCCTTCTTCCTGACCTTCGTGGTCTGGTTCAACCTGGCCCCTCTGGCCACCACCGTGAAAACGGACCTGGGTCTGACCGTTGGTCAGATCCGCACCGTGGCCATTTGCAACGTGGCTCTCACCATTCCGGCCCGCGTGCTGATCGGCATGCTCCTGGACAAATTCGGACCCCGGATCACCTACTCCTCGATCCTGGTGTTCTCGGCGATTCCCTGCCTGCTGTTTGCGTCCGCTCAGGACTTCAACCAGCTGGTGGTGGCACGTTTGCTGCTCTCCATCGTTGGCGCCGGCTTCGTGATCGGCATCCGCATGGTGGCCGAGTGGTTCCCGCCCAAGGAAATCGGCCTGGCTGAAGGAATTTACGGCGGCTGGGGGAACTTCGGCTCCGCCTTCTCCGCCCTCACCATGGTGGCCCTCGCTGGCTTCCTCTCCTTCTCCGGCGGCTTCGAGCTGCCCACCGGCGCTGTTCTGAACTGGCGCGGTGCCATCGCCCTGACCGGCATCGTCTCCGCCGTCTACGGCCTCTTCTACTTCTTCAACGTCACCGACACCCCGCCTGGCAAGACGTACCAGCGCCCTGAGAAAACCGCAGGTCTGGAAGTCACCTCCATGCGCGACTTCTGGGGACTGCTGGGCATGAACGTGCCCTTCGCAGCCATTCTCTGCGTGCTCTGCTGGCGTCTTGGCAAGGTGGGCTTCCTCACTCCAAGCACCTATCCATTGGCACTCGGTGCTGTTGCCGTCTGGTTTGCCTTCCAGACCTGGGGAATCATTCGTACCAACCGCGACCTGATCCTCGGCAACAAGGTTTATCCCAAGGAAGACCGCTACGAGTTCCGCCAGGTTGCGATCCTCGAGCTCACTTACATCGTGAATTTCGGCTCCGAACTGGCCGTGGTTTCGATGCTGCCCACCTTCTTTGAAACCACCTTCGATCTGCCGAAGGCCACCGCCGGAATCCTTGCGTCCTGCTTCGCTTTCGTGAACCTGGTCGCCCGCCCTGCTGGTGGTCTTATCTCCGACAGCGTCGGCAGCCGTAAGAACACCATGGGCTTCCTCACCGCCGGTCTCGGCGTGGGCTACCTGGTAATGAGCATGATCAAGCCGGGCACCTTTACCGGCACCACCGGCATCGCTGTTGCCGTGGTGATCACCATGCTCGCCTCCTTCTTCGTGCAGTCCGGTGAAGGCGCCACCTTCGCGCTGGTGCCCCTGGTCAAGCGTCGCGTCACCGGTCAGGTGGCCGGCCTGGTGGGTGCCTACGGCAACGTTGGTGCTGTGACCTACCTGACCATCTTCAGCCTCCTGCCGATGTGGATGGGCGGCGGCGGCGAACCCACCCCCGAGGTGATCGCGGCTTCCAACAGTGCCTTCTTCCAGATCCTGGGAGTGGCTGGTCTGATCGTGGCCTTCTTCTGCTTCTTCTTCCTGAAGGAACCCAAGGGGTCCTTCGCAGACCTGCACGAAGGCGAAACCGCCTGATCCGTCTCCCTCCGCAGCACCCTGTCGCTGCACAACGACCCGGAGCTTCGGCTCCGGGTTTTGTTCTTTTTTTGGTTCCTGCATGACCAACTCACCCCGCAGTGTGCGCAGCCAGTGCCCCTACTGCGGCGTGGGTTGTGGTCTGGAGCTCTTGCCTCCTGCCGTGAAGGGTGAGGCCGTGAAGCGGGATGCTGAGGGCAACCCGATGTGGAACGCCCGCGGCGACCGCGAACACCCCTCCAGCCTTGGCCAGGTCTGCATCAAGGGCGCCACCATCGGCGAAACCCTGGCCCCAGGCCGCCTGCGCCAACCCCTGTTCCGCCAGACCCTCGAGGACGACTTCGCGCCGATCAGCTGGGACGACGCCCTCAACAAAATCACCGGCCAGATCAAGGCGAGCGTGGCCCGGCGCGGCAACGCCGATGGCATTGCCATGTACGGCTCCGGTCAGTTCCACACCGAGGATTACTACCTCGCCCAGAAACTGCTGAAAGGGGCCCTGGGCACCAACAATTTCGACGCCAACTCGCGGCTGTGCATGAGCTCAGCGGTGGCGGGCTACACCCGCAGCCTGGGCTCCGATGGTCCCCCCTGCAGCTATGAGGACCTCGACCACTGCTCAGTGGCTTTTCTGATCGGCACCAACACGGCCGAATGCCATCCGGTGCTCTTCCAGAGGCTGCTGAAGCGAAAACGAAAGAACCCTGGCAGAGTCAAGATCGTGGTGGTGGATCCACGCCGCACTGACACCGCCAAGGCCGCCGATATCCACTTGCCGATTGCACCGGGCAGCGACCTGGCCCTGCTGCATGGCATTGCCCACTTGGTGCTGCGCGAAAACGGCCAGGATCCGGCCTTCATCGACGACCACACCGAGAATTACGACTCCTTTTTTGACGTCGCCGCCCGTTGGACCCCCAGGCGGGTGGCCCGGTTCTGCAACATCCCCGAAAAACGCCTGCGGGAAGCGGCGGCTCTGTTCCACCGGCGCGAGAAGGTGCTCAGCCTCTGGTCAATGGGGGTGAACCAACGCCGTGAAGGAACGGCCGTGGTGCAGGGGTTGATCAATCTGCATCTGCTCACCGGCCAGATCGGCAAGCAAGGAGCGGGCCCGTTTTCCCTCACAGGCCAACCCAACGCCATGGGCGGACGCGAGGCCGGAGGCCTGGCCCACCTGCTGCCGGGCTACCGCCTGGTGGCCAACGCCGAACACCGCGCCGAGGTGGAACAGGCCTGGCAACTGCCGGCAGGACAGATCAACGCCAAGCCCGGATTGGCGGCCTGGCAGCAGATCGAAGCCATGGAACAGGGGGCGCTGGATCTGTGGTGGGTGGCCGCCACCAACCCCCTGGTGAGCCTCCCGGATCTCGACCGGGTGAAGTCAGCCATGCAGAAGTGCCCGCTGGTGGTGGTGAGCGAGGCCTACGCCGACTCGGAAACATCCCACTACGCGCACCTGATTTTGCCCGCAGCCCAGTGGAGCGAGAAGGCTGGCGCCATGACCAATTCCGAACGTCGGGTCACCTACTGCCCGGCCTACCGACGCCGCTTCGGCGAGAGCCGTCCGGACTGGGAGGTGTTTGCCGAGGTGGGCCGCCGCCTGGGCTACAGCGAGCAGTTCAACTTCGAATCAGCAGCTGAGGTGTACGCCGAATTTACGGCTCTCACCCAGGGCAGGCTTTGCGATGTAAGCGGCCTCAGCCATGAACTGCTAGAAGACGAAGGACCGCAGCAATGGCCCTATCCCAGCGGCAGCACCCCCACCACAGCAGCCAAACGCCTCTACGAAAACCATCAGTTCGCCACCCCCAACAAACGCGCCCGCTTCAGCACCGATCAACCGCTGGGACTGGCGGAACCCCCCTGCGACACCTATCCGCTGGTGCTGACGGTGGGCCGCTACCTGGGCCAGTGGCACACGATGACCCGCACCGGCAAGGTGGAACGGCTGATGAAACAGCATCCCGAGCCGCTGCTGGAGATTCACCCCGGTGACGCTCAGGATCTGAAACTGCGCAACGGCGAACTGGCAGCGATCAGTTCACGCCGCGGCCACCTCACCGCCACGGTGAAAGTCACTGATCGCATCCGGCGTGGATCGGTCTTCCTGCCGATGCACTGGGGATTCACCCAGGAGAAGGCCTGCGAAGCCAACACCCTTATGCACGACGAAGCCTGCCCGGTGTCGAAGCAGCCTGAACTCAAGGCCTGCGCGGTGATCGTGGCTCCCGCCGTCTCGGTGGTAAAGCCCATTGAACAGCAGAAAGGACGATTGGAGGCTCTACGCCGGCTGCTCACACCAGCACTTCGCTGAAGGCTGCATCAAGGTTGTGGTGGTCGTGCCCCGGCCGGGCCAACTTGCACAAGGCAAAGCGATCCAGCTCACTGAGCTGGGTCCACTGCTCCAGGGTCAGCGCCACACCCCGCACTGTGGCCGCCTCCTGCACCAGAGCGGGCAGCTCTGCCTGCTGTTGCCAGGGGGCACCACTCACCGGTGGCAGATCCTTGGCCATGCCATCGGCCATGGGGCGCGTGCAATCGCGCAGGTGTTGGCGAAGCTGCTCGAGGGCATCAGCCGCATCCGGCCAATCCACCAGGGCTTGGCGTTGCTCCTGGGAAAGCTCAAGCCAGTGGCTGAGCTTCAACTTCACCCCACATAGATCCAATTTGCGTCTCACACACAGGGGGATGCAGCGCCAGTTGCCGATGAAGTCCTGCTCAAAAGCAAAGCAATGGCTGGCGGAATCACGACGGCTGGACATCAACCAAAGCCTTGATCGGTGTCAATGATGACAACGGAAGCCCACGAAAACAGGGATGTTTATACGGATACAAAACTCAGTTCGTGCGCTTCGCCCTCTCCCTTGGATTGTTGCTGGGAATGTCCCATGGATGGGTCACAGCTGAAGGACTCCAACAGCAACCTGTGAAGGGCTTTGATTCCATAGAAACTGTTAATTCCGCTACACAATCCAACCCATTCAGTAGCCGTTCACACCAATTTTTTCCATACTGAAGCCCTGTTCAAAGAGTTTCTGCCGTGACCAGCAGCATCTCGTCCGCTTCCGGCCGCAGCCCCATCACCCTAGCTGCCGGTTTCCTGGGGGCTTTCATCGTTGGTTCCCTTGCCGTGCAACTGGTGCGCAGTCAGACGGCCGCCGTTCTGGCGGGCGCCGCTGGCGTTGAACCGGTGATCGCCGGTCCTGCCGCTCATTGGGCTCGCTTGGCCGAGCGCGACATCGCAAGTGCCAACACAGACGCAACGGCCCAACCCGCTGCTGCCATCCTGCCCGCCGTTGAGCCTGTTGTGGGCTCCGAAGCCACCCTCTGGTCTGCCTTCGGCGAGCGCTGATCGCACTGCCCGCGTAGCACAGCCCACCAGCCGGCCCGCATAAGGTGCCGGCATGGGGATTCAGCGCCGTCACTTCCTCCAGCGAACGGGCGGCCTGGCCTTGGCCTACCTGATGCAAGCGCGCCCCGTTGAGGCAGCAGAGGAGGGGTTCTGCATCCCGAATGATCCACTCGAGGCCCTGATGGCGGGGAACCGCCGGTTTGCCGAGGCCTGGCGCCGAGGCAAACAAGAAGACGGAACGACGCTCCGAACGGCGGATCCCGACCTGCGCTGCTTCAACTCCCCCAGGGCGTTGGCCACCAGCCAACATCCCTGGGCCACCGTGCTCACCTGCTCTGATTCACGGGTATCGCCGAGCTGGGTGTTCGACACCACCCCTGGCGAGCTGTTCGTGATCCGCAACGCCGGCAACACCGCATTCACCGAAGCCATTGCCTCCATTGAGTACGGCGTCGGCGTTCTCAAGACTCCGCTGCTAGTGGTGATGGGTCACAGTGGCTGCGGAGCAGTCACGGCGGCGATGGACGTCAATCCGCTGACACCTTCCCTGGACCGGCTGATCCAGCCCATCCGGGAGAACATCAACGGCAGCAGCGATCTCGAGGACGCCGTGAAGCGCAACGCCCTCGCCAGCGCCTCAACCTTGATTCAACGCAGCACCGTTCTGGCCGATGCCAAAGCCAGCGGTGCGCTGAAACTGGTGGTGGGTTGTTTCCAACTCAGCAGCGGTGTTGTGAGATTGATCGAATGACGCACGACCTGAGTCATCTGAACCAGCAAGGCGAGGTTCACATGGTGGACGTGGGGGACCGTCTGGCCACCCACCGCGAAGCCCATGCCCGGGGCGCCATTCGCATGGACGCCACAACCCTCGGCCTGATCCAGCGGGGCGAGACACCAAAAGGAGATCTGCTGGCGGTCGCCCGAGTGGCAGCGATCCAGGCGGCCAAACGCACCTGGGAGCTGATTCCCCTGTGCCATCCCCTACCACTCAGTGGCATGGATGTGTCGATCGACGCCGACGCCTCCCTGCCTGGCCTGGTGGTCCACTGCCGTTGCCGCACCACGGGCCAGACCGGGGTGGAAATGGAAGCGATGACGGCCGTGTCCGTGGGGCTGCTGACCCTTTACGACATGCTCAAGGCGGTTGATCCAGCCATGACGATCGAGGCGATCCAGCTGGAGTTCAAGGAAGGAGGGCGGAACGGTGTCTGGAAACGCTGAGCCCTACGGACGCGAAGGGCTACCCCTCGAAGAGGCACGTCGACGGGTTCTTGCGGCGCTTCAGCAGATCACTGCCAGCCAAACAGTGCCGCTGCAGCAGGCCCTCGGCCTGGTGAGCGCTGCGGATGTGCTGGCCAGCGCGGCCGTTCCGGGGTTTCGGGCCTCGATCATGGACGGCTACGCCCTGGGGCAGAGCCACCAGCCCAAACCTGGGGACACCTGGCAACTGAAGGGACGCTCCGCTGCCGGCCAGCCCTTCAACGGAAACCTGGCCACCGGCGATGCGATCCGCATCCTCACCGGCGCTCCACTGCCGGATGATTGCGGCTGGGTGCTGCCCCAGGAACTGATCTCCGTTGACGGCACCAGCCTCCAGCTGGTGAAAGAGGCGTCGGATCGTCCCTGGATTCGCCCCGAGGATGAGGAATGCCGACCGGGAGACCTGCTGCTGGCCGCTGGACAGCGCCTCGGTGCCGCCGATCTCGCACGCCTTGCCAGCTGCGGCATCGCCGCCCTAACCGTTGCTAAGCAACCCCGCATCGGGCTGCTGATCAGCGGGGACGAGCTGGTGCCTCCTGGAACAGCGCGGCAACCCGGTGCCATCTGGGAGAGCAACGGCACGCTTCTGGAGACAATGCTCCGGGCCCTCGGGCAATCGGTGACCCAGCGACGGGTGGTGGCCGATCAACCCGACGCCCTGCGACAGGCCCTGCTGGATCTGGCCCATGACTGCGACGTGGTGGTGAGCACCGGCGGCGTCTCCGCCGGCGACACCGATTGGATCCGACCCCTGGTGGCGGAGCTGGGTGCTGTGGATTTCTGGAAACTGTTCCTACGCCCGGGGCGCCCCTTTGCCTTCGGCAGCATCGGTGAGGGCGTGCCGTTTTTTGGACTGCCGGGCAATCCCGTGGCGGCGGCGGTCACCGCCCTGCAACTGCTCTGGCCCGCCCTGCAGGTTCTTGAGGGCCAGAGCGAACCGGAGCTGTTCCCCCGGGTGATGGTGGAACTGGCCGACCCGTTGTCCCGCCGACCGGGACGGCCGGAATTGGCTCGGGCCCGCCTCGACACCAACGCCGCAGGAACGCTGCTGGCACGGGTGGATGGCTCGCAGGCCTCGTCCAGGATCGGTTCCCTGCAACAGGCCGATCTGCTGCTGGAACTGCCCGCGGATGCCGGCCCGCTCGAAAGCGGCACCCGTCTCTGGGCCCAGGTGATTCGTCAGCGGATTTTCTAAGCCGGATCAGGCTGAAAGCAGCGTCGCTCCCAGGCCATGAGCTGGCCCGATGAATCGAAATGAATGCTGATCTGCTGAAACAGGTCAGCGCCGAGACGGCAACCGATCTCGAGGCTGAAGGGCTCCCTGTGGAGCTCACTGGGCACCGAAAACACCAAGCCGTCGGGCATCACAGCTGAGCAGTCGTTGTACAACAGCTGGCTTGGATCGAACACCAGCGGAGCGGCGTCCTCAGCCTGGCCGTTCACCCCCGCCTGCGGCCTGAGCATCTGCCGCTCGCCACTCCATCCCTGCACCGTCGCCAGCAGGGCCTCGGGTGTCCCGCATGCGGGACGGTCGGGTTCGGGATCGGTGCTGTTCAAGCAACGGAAACCCACCGCCCCGACACGCTGCAAACGCCAGCCGCCATCAAGTGGTTCCCAGAGCAACACCAGCATCGAGCGGGAGCGACCGCAGAACATGTTGATCTCATGGCCGAAGCGGGGGCGATCGGGATCAAGCCCCAGGCTGGACTGACCGCCCGCCCCGGGAAACTGCCAGCAGCCACCACCGACGTTGTAGGTGGCCCGACTGATGGGATAAGTGGCCTGGCCCCCGGGGGCAAAGGCCAGACCCGATCCATCCCACACCCCGTGGTCGTCATCGGAAAAGGAAATCGCGTAGGTGGTGGGATCGATCCGACGGGTCGGATGCTGCTGATCCAACCGACCGCTGCTGTCCCGCTCAAACCAATGGCCGCAGCCCTGCCATTGGCCGGCGAAATTGCGGCGGTTGAGGGTCCATTGATCGGTCATGTCCGTGACGGCATGGAACGGTCGGTCTCCTTAGGGTCGCCCCAACAGCCATCCCCGCCATGGACCTGACGATCGTTGGCTGCGGCTATGTGGGGCTCGCCCTGGCGGAGCGGCTGCAACCAAAACGCCCCCAGCTGAAGCTGACGCTGACCACCACCAGCAGCGAACGGCTGGAGCAACTCAGCCCCCTCGCCGATCGGGTGGAACTGTGCGACGCCACAGACCCCGCGCAATTGCTGAACGCCCTGCAGCAAAGCACCAATGCCGTGTTCTGCCTCGGACCAAAGGGAGATCGCCAGGTGGATGCCAACGGCTACCGCCACACCTTCGTCGACAGCTTCCGCTGCTTGACGTCGCTGTTGCCACAACTGCCGAAACTGCGGCAGATCGTCTACACGGGCAGTTGCTCGGTGTACGGCGATGCAGAGGGGGACTGGGTGGATGAGCAAACATCGCCAGCACCAGGCCGCGGCCATGGCAATGTTCTGCTGGAAGGCGAAGAACTGCTCAGCGGCATCAGCGACAGGCGGGTGTGCATCCTGCGCCTCGGAGCGCTCTATGGCCCTGGCCGCGATCTCGATCGACGCCTGCGCGGGCTCGCCGGACTGGAACGCCCTGGCAGCGGAGCGACCTACAGCAACTGGCTGCATGTGGCGGATGCCGCCGGTGCCCTGGAAGCAGCTCTCGATGCTGAATGGGCCGGACTGGTGAATGTGGTCAACGACGAGCCGATTCGGCTGCGGGACCTGGTGGGGCGCAGCCTGCAGCGCCAGGGCCTGGCCCCTGTGCACTGGCTTGGGCAGAACGGACCGGGTTCAGGGGGCCGACGGATTCGCAACACCCGACTCAAACAGCTGGGCTACCAGCTGCAGCACCCGCGCCTTGATCAGAGCGGCGTGTTGGCAGCCAGCCAGGTGCCCTGACCCGCGCACCACTCCCGCTTCCAGAACGGGGCCTGGTGCTTGAGTTGCTCCAACAACGCGGCCGAGCAGCGCTGCGCCGCCCCACGACGATCGGCCTGCACCGCCACCAGCACGATCGGCTCACCGGGGGTGAGCTTACCCACCCGATGCAGCACCAAAAACGGCCCCGTCCGGTGCTCCTGCTGCAGGCGCTGCGCCATGGCCGTGATCTGACGTTCGCAAAGGCCGGGGAAGTGCTCCAGCTCCAATGCCTCCAAAGGCCGGCCATCCATGGTGGTGGGACGCACCCGACCAATAAAAATCGCCGCGGCCGCGGCATCCCCGCTCCAAAGCGCCAGCTGCTGCCAAGGATCAAAGGGATCCGGGCACACCTCCACACGGCAATCGGTCACGCTTCAACCCCCCGTGAACGGTGGAAGAAAGGCCAGCTCATCACCGGCCTGCAACGGCTGATTGGCACCAACCAACTCCTGGTTCACCGCAATGCTGATGCCCTCGAGCGGGCCAAGATCCAACTGGTTCCAGACCTCACGGGCCGTCGAGACGCCTGGCGTGAAAGGAAGGGAACGCTCGGCCCAACCGGCGCGTTCTCGCAGGGAAGCGAACAGCAGCACCTTCAGCACCACGTCCATGGCAGCTGGAGCGGTTCTAGCGTCAAAGGGTTCCGTCGCTGTGCCATGGGCCTGTCCATTGCCCTGCTCACCATCTCCGACTCACGCACCCTGGCGGACGACAGCAGCGGAGATCAGCTGCAGCGCAGCCTCGAAGACGCGGGGCATCACCTTCAGGAGCGACAACTCTGCCCGGATGATCGCTATCAGATCCGCCGTGAACTGAGCCGCTGGATCGCCGATCCTGAGGTTGATGTGGTGATCACCAGCGGCGGCACCGGTCTCACCGGCCGCGATGGCACCCCCGAAGCGGTGGCACCGCTGCTGGACAAAACAATCGAAGGATTCGGAGAACTGTTCCGCGTGCTCTCCTTCGAGAGCATCGGCACCAGCACCCTGCAAAGCCGCTGCCTTGCAGGCGTGGCCAACGGCACATTCGTGTTTGTGCTGCCGGGATCTCTTGATGCGGTGACCACCGCTTGGAACCGGCTCATCCGGGCTCAACTCGATACCGACACCCGACCGTGCAATCTGGCCCAGCTTCGGGCTCGCTTGAAGGAATAAAGCGGAATCGAGCGGAGCTGTTCAGAACGGAATCGGCATCGTGACCGCTGCAGGTGTGGGCCTGCAGGCTTCAACCTGATGATCAATCACCTCACCCACCACAACGATCGAGGGTGACTTGAAGGCCTCGGCTCGGCATTGATCGGCAATGTCAACCAAGCTGGCTTTGAGGCAGCGTTGCCCCGCCACCGTGCCCTGCTGGATCACCGCCACGGGGGTCGTCGCAGCCAAACCACCCGCCATCAGCTCTTCTGCGATCCGAGGCAAGTTGTGCAGCCCCATGTAGATCACCAATCCGTCACTGGCCGCAGCCAGAGCACGCCAATCCACGGAAGGACGGCGCTTGTCGATTTCCTCATGACCGGTGACGAAGGTCACCGATGATCCCGCTCGCCGGTGGGTAACGGGAATTCCGGCGTAGGCAGGGGCAGCAATGCCAGCGGTAACACCAGGCACCACCTGAACAGGAATATTCCGCTCCGCCAGGTATGCGGCTTCTTCCCCTCCACGTCCAAACAGGAAGGGATCACCCCCCTTCAAGCGCACCACCGTGCTGTGCTTCTGGGCCATTTCAACCAGCACGGCATTGGTGCTGGGTTGTGGCACCGAATGATGTCCGCGACGCTTGCCGACAAAACGGCGTTCGCAGGTAGCCGGCACAAGATCCAGCACTTCTTCGGGCACCAGCGAGTCGTACACCAGGGCATCGCAATGGCTCAGCAGCCGATGCGCCTTTAGCGTGAGCAACTCGGGATCGCCGGGACCAGCTCCCACCAGATAAACGGTTCCGGTTTGTTCAGCGGTGGTCACGGCAGAGAAACAAGCAGATCGATCAGGGCCTGGCGGGTAGGGGGATGCTCCAGCAGGGGAGGCAATCCACCAACTTCGCTCAACGCTTCTGTCATGCGGTTTGGGGCGAGGGTCAATGGGAGCGGCCGGGCGTGGGGATGGCGCTGCTGGAACTCGGGCCAGGCATCAAAGGGAACCAACGGCAAGGCCAGGCGAGACGCCAGCATCGCGAGGAAGCGATCCGCCACCCCCGGTCGAAGGGGATGGTGCACCAGCACGGCATCACAGCGTTCAGAAACCGAAAGTGCTGAGAGCACAGCGTTCCACCAGGTGATCCAGGAGCCCAGAAAGGGCAGCAAAGCCACGCTCGCCCTGGCTCCACGAAGCCTGTCGCGAATCGCCGGCACATCCATTCGGGCGTGCGCTCCAGGCAACAACAGCAAAGGAACAATCCATGAGGATCCGGGAAGAGCCGACATGGGCTGTTCAGCCGTCAGCACCTCCAACTGAACGGGCGCCGATCGCAACTGGGCCAGGAGATCCGGCAGGGAGGCCAAACACTCTGGAACAACGCCGCCACTGCGGCCATGCACCACCAGATGCAGCCCATGCCGTGCTTCATCTGAAGCGTCATTCCGTAGCAACGGCCACGGATCGATGACCATGTCAGCTGGTGTCATCGGATTGTTGTGAACGTTGAATGAGTCATGGCGCCCAGCCGTCGTTTTGATCGTGCCCCATTGGACAGCCGCTCTTACCGGGATCCGCTGGAAAGACGCATGGAGCGGTACAACGGGTACGACGTCCGAGACGACGGACACTGCAGGGGTAACGAACCCAGGTACGCCCGCGTCGACCGACGTTTCGACCGCACCGCCGGGCCGTCCGATCTGGACAAAGACTTTGCTGCAATGAAGCGCGTTTGGCAGATGATCCGGACCGGAGCGGTACGGATGGTTGGCGAAATTGGACGCCAATACTGAGCCAAGAGCCAATTGCCTTTTACGGCCCCGCGGAACCAGCAGACGTAGCCATTGTTACAAATTTGCGGGACCGAATCCTCTGAAAAAGGGCAACTTCAAAAATGTTCTCTTTGCTACAACCAAGGCTTCAGTCACGGTGTTTATTCATGAGAGACAACGTTCCACGTCTTTATGAAGCGTTGCTGGTCAACGGGCCATCACGATTGATTCGCTCCAATTTTTGAGGAATTAATCCACCTACGTCTCCATCGAATCATGACCATCAGCTCAGTCTCAAGGCCTTATCTCGACGGCAAAAAGCTCAACAAAATTGAGCAGAATAAAGCAGCTAAAGATGGCCTCTTGGTCGGCAGCGAGATCGAAAAATTCGCAGAACTCGGATGGGAACAGGTCGACGAAACCGACCTCCAGTTGCGGTTGAAGTGGTACGGGATGTTCTGGCGTCCGAAAACTCCAGGAAAATTTATGCTCCGACTGCGTGTTCCCAATGGGGCCTTAACCGCAGATCAGCTACGTGTCATCGGTTCAATTGTTGAACGTTATGGAGAGAACGGTAGTTGTGACATCACCACGCGTCAGAATTTACAGCTCAGAGGAGTGCTTTTAGACGACCTGCCTGAAATTCTCAAGCGACTGAAGGAAGCTGGTTTAAGCACAATTCAATCTGGTTTCGACAATCCACGTAACGTGACCGGAAATCCTATAGCAGGTATAGATCCATACGAAATCATTGACACTCGTCCCTACACACAAGAACTTCAAAATCACCTCACCAATAACAGCGAGGGAAATCCTGAGTACTCGAATCTTCCACGCAAGTGGAACACCGCTGTTGCCGGAGCCAAGGACAACTTCCTGCTCCACAACGACATCGTCTTCCACCCAGTAGAACGCGATGGGGTTATGGGGTTTGGAGTATGGATTGGTGGTGTTCTTTCATCCCAGATTAATGCTTATGCCATCCCACTGAATGCCTGGGTGAAACCCGAGGAAATCTGCAAAATGACTGACGCCGTTATCCGTCTCTGGCGAGACAATGGCGAAAGGGACAAACGTCCCAAGGGTCGCTTCCGTTTTTATTTAGATCAGGTTGGCCTCGATGAGTTCCGGAAAAAAGTCGAAGGTTTATTCGGGCCGCTTGTCTCAGATCCAGGTTCAGTTTTCGACTCCAGCCCACGCTCTCATTATGGAATTCACCCGCAAAAGCAGGAAGGGTTTTCCTATGCGGGTCTTCACGTACCAGTCGGGCGTCTTAAGGCCTCAGATCTCCAAGATTTAGCAACAGCTAGTCTTAATTACGGGAATGGTGAAGTACGGCTTACTGAAGAACAAAACGCAATAATAGTAGGCATAAGTAATGATAAAATTGAATCTTTTAAGTCAGATCCGCTACTTAAACGTTTTCCAATCGAGCCGAAAAACGTTTCAGCTGGCACTGTGTCTTGTACCGGAAATACATACTGCGGCTTTGCTCTCACTAACACCAAAGACACTGCACAAATGGTTGCAGAAAAACTAGATGCTGAGCTTAATCTTCCAAAGCACGTGAAAATCCAATGGACTGGTTGTCCAAATAACTGTGGTCAAGCAGATATGGGTTCAATTGGATTGACTGGGACAAAAGCTAAAAACAGTGAAGGAGTGATGGGCGAAGGCTACACAATGACTCTAGGAGGCTCCCAAGGACAGAATCCAAAACTCGGAGAAATCCATCAAAAAGCAATTCCCGCAGATGAAATCGAGGATGCTCTTAAAGCGGTGTTGATCGAAAAGTTTGGGGCCACCCCCAAGGCCTGACCACAGGTAAAGGCGTGACGCTTCCTTTTGAAGTCACGGCTCTATCGCAACGACCACCTCCTTTCATAGACATTGCCTATGACAACGATGTACCCACCTCATGTGTATATCGTCTCTGCGAAAGTGGTCGCGACGAGGCCCCGATCCTCTCTGGCATTACTTCAAACCGCTTCACCTGACTGAACACCTGATCAACCGCTTCAACGGTTGAAAACAACAACTTGTAAACCTTCACTCTTACCTGATGGACTACGTCCTTCCTAACGAGCTTGTCGACAGCATGATTGGTGCTGGCGCCAAAAAATCAACACTCAGCCCCAAACAACTGCTACTCCGTGGCTTTTACTCAGGATCAATCCTGGGTCTCGCTGTGATCCTTGCCCTTACCTGTGGCATTCTTACTAAACTCCCCTTTGTCGGTTCACTTTTATTCCCCTTCGGCTTCGCCAGCATCGTGCTGTTCGGCATGGAACTGGTTACAGGTAACTTCGCGCTTCTCCCAATGGCGTGTTGGGCTGGAAAAACCTCCTGGAAAGCAACATTCGTAAATTGGGGTTGGGTATGGCTTGGTAACTGGGCTGGCACAGCTGCAGTCGCGTTGTTCATGGCGCTAAGTCTTACAAGCGGCACCATGGATGCAGCTGCCGACAACATTGGCCCCCCAATTTGGGATCTTGTTGCGCAGAAAATTGTTGCACTTAACCAGATCAATGTTGAGAAGAAGTACGAAGCACTTGGAGGATTGGGCTTCTTCCTTGCTTTCCTTCGCGGCGTTATTGCCAATTGGCTGGTCTGCCTTGGGGTCACGATGGCGTCTGTAAGTAAAAGCGTCCCAGGTAAAATTATTGGTTGCTGGCTCCCGATCGTGGCATTCCAATCGATGGGTATGGAGCACATCGTTGTGAATCAGTTCCTGCACACCGCCGGTCCAATTCTTGGATCCGGAGTGTCGATGGGCAAGGTGTTTTTCTGGAATTTCCTGCCTGTGACCATCGGTAATATCGTGGGTGGAATGGTGTTCATCGGTGGAATGCTTTACGGCTCACATAAAACAAAAACATCAGCAACGTGACCGTGTGCTCTGCCACTAGTAAGGTGAAAAGCCGGAGCGAGAAATCGCGACCGAGCTATATGTTCAGTTAACTTCCATGAGTCTTGACGAAGCTGTTCTTTGGGAACAGCTCGCTAAATCAAAACGGGCTCCGCTTGAGCCCGCTTGGCTGGGGGAGGTTTACTCCCCCAGCCTTTCTATTGATTTGCGGAAAGCCCTCTGCGAAAAACTAGGCATGCATGCCGAGCGGGGCTGGCCCATCATTCTTGAACTCGTTTCCACCCATGGGGTTCAACCTGATTTGGTAATGGCATCAGGACTGTGTCATCAAAATGAAGCTCGCGATTGGCTTCTAAATCTACTGAGTCAACCATGTGAAAACGAATCGATCAATTTGGCTGTAGTCCAAGCACTCGGCTGCTGGGGAGCTGAAGTGCCCATTTCAGTGGTGATCAATTGCTTGCAGCATCCAGGCCAACTGTATCGACTAGCTGGTCTTCAACTGCTGAGTTTCCGGTCGCATTGCCTCGAAGACGATGAACTTTTACAGTTGTGTCATCACCTTCTGAATGATTTTCGTGATCTGGTTGTTGTCGAAACCATCCGTGTCTTGCAACGCCGCGATGGAGTTGTAATCAGTGAGGCTCTTTCAGATCTGTGCCAAAACGGGTCAAACGCGGTTGCCGAGGCCGCATTGCGTGCACTTGGATGTATTGCAACAACTGCAAGTCAGCGTTGTCTTCTAGAACTAAGTCAAAACCTTGATGACGAAAACCGTCGACTGCTTGCTAGCAAACAACTCAGTCAACAGTTTCGACAATAAAAAAGCCCAGCACATATGCTGAGCTTAGTTGATTCAGAACAAATGACGACTCACCACTTTTTGTAAGGTAAAAACTTCCCGCACATTGTAATTTTAACACGATCACCTTTTGGATCTTCTACTTTATCAACGTCGAGGGTAAAGTCGATAGCACTCATAATACCGTCGCCAAACTTCTCTTGGATAACATCCTTCATCGGCATTCCGTAAACTTCCATGATCTCATAGAAACGATAAATCAAAGGGTCTGTAGGTATAACAGGATCTAAACTCCCCTTAGTAGGGTATTCCTGAAGAGCCTCTGTGGTAGTCGAATCGAGAGATAAAATTTCAGCAAGTTTTTCAGCTTCTTCTTTCGAAGCCGTTGCCTGTCCATAGAACAGAGAAGCAATCCAGACTTCATCAAGCCCCATTGCAGCTTCCAAGTCAGCAAAAGTCATGCTTTTGGCTTTCTTAGCAGCCATTAAGGTGGAGGTAACACTCATAGTGAATTGAACAATTGTTTGAAGCCGCCGTAACAGTATTCCAAAAGGGAATGTCTAAGCGACACTAAAACTGTTACGCAGACGCAGGATTAATAATGAAGCATCAACTACAAAAATCGAACTCCGTTTCGAGGCGAGGAGAATATTAACAGGCAGGTTCTAGAATTGAAATTTTTCCAAAGATAGATGGCCATAAACAAATTTTCCTGTAGTTGCCAGACTTGCAGCAATCACAATTTTTCTCTAACCGCAAATTCCAATTATTGCTAGAGCGTATTTACCGCCTCGATGGAACACATCACCTATGATGTGAAAAGTATGACATGCTGGCAGTACTGTCTATACAAAGCACTGAGCTCATTGCAGCAACCACTACATCTAATGGGTCAGTCGCTCCTGAAAACTGCACACATCTTAATGCCGGACCTTTGACGAGCGCAGTTCTCTCCGGCCGCGAACGCTTTAAGCAGCACCTACGCAAGGTGGGAAGCGGGGAACACACCAGCAAAGGCATGAGTCGCGATGAGGCGGCTGACGCCATGGAGCTGATGCTGCAGGGCGAAGCGACCCCGGCACAGATCGGCGCCTTCCTGATTGCCCATCGCATCCGACGACCTGAACCCCAGGAACTCACGGGCATGCTCGACACCTACCGAGCCCATGGCCCGGTGCTGCAATCCACCGCTGACAGTCGAGCACCGTTGTGCTTCGGCATGCCCTACGACGGGCGCACGCGTACTGCACCGATTTACCCGCTCACCGCGCTGGTGCTGCTGGCCTGTGGTCAGCCGGTGGTTCTGCAGGGCGGTGACCGGATGCCTATCAAATACGGCGTCACCGCTGTTGATCTGTTCCGCCTTCTTGATCTCGACCTCACAGGTCTGCCGATCAGCGCCGTTGCAGACGGGTTCCAGCAGAACGGCTTCGCTCTGATTCACCAGCCGGATCACTTCCCCATTGCGGAAACCCTGATCGGCTACCGCGAGGAACTGGGCAAGCGTCCCCCGGTTGCCAGCCTGGAACTGCTCTGGACACCCCACCAAGGCGAGCACCTCCTTGTAAGTGGCTTTGTCCACCCACCAACAGAAGCCCGCGCCTGGGAAGCCCTGAAGCAAGCCGGCGAAACCGATGTTCTCACCGTGAAGGGGTTGGAGGGAGGCACCGACCTGCCCATCGGACGCGCCTGCATCACGGCCCGAGTGCGGAACGGCAAAGCGGAGCGGTTGATCCTGCACCCCCGTGACCACGGCTGTCACGACGCCGACGTGGAATGGGCTGACGACAACACCTGGGCCGATCAGGCACGCAACGCCCTGCAGAACAAAGGCCCTCTCTGCGACGCCCTGCGCTGGAACGCCGGCACTTATCTGTGGTTCTCCGGTTGCAGTGAATCCCTGGAGGAGGGCATTCAACGGGCAGCGTCGGTTCTGGAGACGGGCCAGGCCCAAGCCATGCTCGATCAACTCTGCACCTGGCGGAGCAGCTTAACCATCCGATAGCGCTCGAACGGAACGCCTCCGATCAGGATCGTTTCCGGCGCCTCCACCTCCCAGCCACGACGCTCGAGCAACGGTCGGCTGAACTGACTGGCCTCCGTTCGCAGTTGCCGAACACTGGACGCCAGCGCATCCGCCTCAATCTGGTTCAGAAGGGCACTGCCATGGCCCCGCCTCGATGCACAACCACGGCAGTAGAGCAGCGACAGGCGGTCTTCGGGATGCCGGATCGCAAACGCTGAACCATCGGTGGTCAACCATCCCGAGCCCTCCCGAAAACTTTCGTCGAGCACGCCGGGCAACCAGGCCAGAGCCGCCCAGGCCCTGACTTGTTCTTCTGAATACAGGAGGGGAGCCTGCGATTCGATCGCATCGGCATAGATCTCCCGCAACAGCGGTTGATCCTCCGGAGCGATCGGACGCAAAGCCATGGCAGCCGCCTGTGGGAATGTGAGTCTCTCCTGCGTGGCAGCAAGCTTGCAGCGTCCTCGGATTCCCACACTGCTCAGCGCGTTTCTCACGCTGCTCAACGACCGGCTCAGCGAAAGCATTGTTTTTCCGCTGTTGCCCTTTCTCCTGGCCCAGTTCGCCCCAGACGGGCGAACCCTGGGTCTGTTGGCCGGAAGCTATGCCCTGGCGCAGTTCCTGGTCACGCCCTTGATCGGAGCGCTCAGTGATCGCTTCGGCCGCCGCCCCGTGATCAGCATCTGCGTCGCAGGATCCGTCGTGGGGCTCGGCCTGTTTGCCGTGACGGTTTCACTGCCTTGGCCCCGCCAAAGCCTGCTGCCCCTGCTGTTGCTATTCACAGCACGGATCATTGACGGCATCAGTGGCGGTACGGCAGCAACAGCCAGCGCCGTGCTCGCCGACATCACTCCTCCCGACAAGCGAGCCCGTGCCTTTGGCTTGATCGGCGTGGCCTTTGGCTTGGGGTTCATCCTCGGCCCCTTCGTTGGCGGGCAACTGGCCCGGGTGGCCGTGTCCCTTCCCGTTTGGGTGGCGACAGGTTTCGCTGCACTCAACCTCTTGGTGGTGCTCAATCTGCTGCCGGAAACCCATCCCCAGGAGTCCCGCAAAAACCTGCCCAGAAAACGCGACCTCAATCCGTTTGCACGGCTGAGCCAGGTGCTGATGAACCCCAGCGTGGGGCGACTGTGCGGAGCTTTTTTCCTCTTCTTCCTGGCCTTCAACGGCTTCACCGCCATCCTGGTGCTCTATTTCAAGCAACACTTCGGCTGGGGCCCTGAGCTGGCCACCACCGCCTTCCTCGTGGTGGGGGTCGTCGCCACCGTGGTGCAAGGAGGGCTGATCGGGCCCCTGGTGAAACGGTTTGGTGAATGGCGTCTGACCTTGCTGGGCCTGGGCCTGGTGATCATTGGATGCCTGCTGATCCCCAGCGTCGGCGCATCCGATCGCGCCGGCGTCATCTTCACCGCCGTCGGCATCTTGGCCCTGGGCACCGGCTTGGTCACACCAAGCCTTCGCAGCCTGGTGTCACGGCGCCTGGGACGGGAGGGGCAAGGCAGCGCCCTCGGCAGCCTTCAGGCCCTGCAGAGTTTGGGCAGTTTTCTCGGCCCTCCCCTGGCGGGATTGAGCTACGACCTGCTGGGTCCAGTGAGCCCGTTTGCGGCTGCGGCAACCGTGCTGCTGATGGTGATCGGCCTGGTAGCCGGCAGCCCACTGCCGGACATCTCCGACACACAACCCAGCCAGTCCTGATTGCTACGTTTCGGCTAACGACACCAGCGCCAAGCCGTTCAGCCCATGTGCGCAGCAGCCTTAGCCCCGGAGCATTACATCAACCGGGAGCTGAGCTGGATCGCCTTCAACGAAAGGGTGCTGGCCCAGGCCCTGGATTCGCGCACACCTCTGCTCGATCAAGCCAAGTTCAGCGCCATCTTCAGCAACAACCTCGACGAATTCTTCATGGTTCGCGTGGCGTCACTGAAGTCTCAGGTGGAGGCGGGCGTCAGCAAGCCAAGTGAGGATGGCAAATCGCCCTTGGAACAACTGCTGGCGATCCGGGAACGGCTGATTCCCCTGCTGCGCGGGCAACAGGTGCATTACCGCCAGCACCTGAGGCCGAAGCTGCTGGAACACAAGGTTGAGCTGCTCGATTACAAACAGCTGAACGACGACCAACGCCAGTGGGTTGACGACACCTTCCAGAACTCGGTGTTTCCGGTGCTCACACCCCTGGCTGTGGACCCCGCCCATCCGTTTCCCTTCGTCAGCAACCTGAGCCTCAACGTTGCGGCCGTGGTTGTTGATCCGGAAACAGGGCAAAGGCAATTTGCCCGGGTCAAAGTTCCCCAGAAAAATCTGCCTCGCTTCATCGCCATCCCATCGAATCTTTGCGGCCAGGAGCACAAACCCGTTCACACCGCCATCGCCCTCGAGCAGGTGATCGCCTTCAACCTGAAAGAGCTGTTCCCTGGCATGACGATTGAGGGGCACTACTTCTTCCGCGTGACGCGGGATGCGGATCTGGAGCTGAGGGATCTGGAAGCCGATGACCTGATGCTGGCCCTTGAACAGGGACTGCGAAAGCGACGCATGGGCGGTGAGGTGGTGCGCCTCGAGGTGCCCAACGAAATGCCTCAGGACGTGGTGGAAATGCTGATGACAGGACTCAACGTTGAAGAGGAAGACCTCTACGTGATCGATGGCCCCCTGGGCCTGGACGACCTACTCAGCCTGACCGCACTACCGCTGCCGAAACTCAAGGCCCAAAGCCACGGAGGCCAGACACCGACGGTGCTTGCCCGCAGTCAGCAACACCTGCTGGACGAGGGAGCGATCAAGCCGGATGAGTTCAGATCGATCTTCTCGGTGATTCGCAGTCAGGACATTCTTCTGCACCATCCCTATGACCTCTTCTCGACAACCGTCGAAGAGTTCATCAACCAGGCAGCGGACGATCCCCAGGTGATGGGCATCAAGATGACGCTCTACCGCACCTCCAAAGACTCGCCGATCATTGCTGCACTGATCCGTGCCGCCGAAAACGGCAAGCAGGTGATGGCTTTGGTGGAATTGAAAGCACGATTTGACGAAGACAACAACATCCAATGGGCCCGGCATCTGGAACAGTCCGGAGTGCATGTGGTCTACGGGGTGCTGGGGCTAAAAACCCACACCAAGATTGTTCTGGTGGTGCGCAAGGAGAAGGATAAGCTTCAGAGCTACGTGCACATCGGCACGGGAAACTACAACTCCAAAACCTCCAAGCTCTACACCGACCTGGGCCTGCTCACCGCCAACCAGGAACTGGGTCAAGACCTGGTGGAACTGTTCAATTACCTCACCGGTTTTTCCAAGCAGCAAAGTTTTCGTCGCCTGCTCGTGGCCCCCGTAACCCTGCGGAAAGGGATGGAGCTGTTAATCCGCCGCGAAATTGAACATGCTCAGCAGGGCCAAGAGGCCGTGATCCGAGCCAAGATGAACTCCCTGGTGGACCCAACAATCATTGCGCTTCTTTATGAAGCGTCCCAAGCCGGAGTGTCGATCGAATTGATCATTCGCGGCATGTGCAGCCTCTATCCCGGTTGTGAAGGACTGAGTGAAAACATTCGGGTGATCAGCATCATCGGCCCGTTCCTGGAACACTCGAGAATCTTTTCGTTCGCCAACGGCGGATCACCGGAGGTGTACATCGGCAGTGCCGACTGGATGAGCCGCAACCTCGACCGCCGCATTGAAGCGGTCACACCGATCGAAGACCCCGAGCATCGCCAGAAACTGGAACGCCTGCTGCAGCTGTACTTGAATGACAACCAGGCTGCCTGGGACATGCTGAGCGACGGCACATTTGTGCAACGCAAACTCGAGAACGACGCCTCGAAATGCAATTCTCAGATTCAATTGGTCAAGGAATGGAGCGACGGCATCCAATCCTTGTAATTCTTTTGGTTTTCAAAGGGATTGCGTCTGTGATATCCGATACAACATTCCTTCAAAAACAAACTTGAGGCCGCCACGATCACAGCCAAATCAGTTGTTTTAAAAGCCCAAAGATTCAGCTCCTGAAATTCTTTCGATTCGAAACAGTCAACACTGTTGCCTGGTGCTAAGTTCAGCCCAAATTCATTCAGGAGACCAGGGTGATGGGGATCCCTCTGGAATCTTCCGCCACGACAAAACAGTCGTCCCGGAAAGAACCTGCGTTGCCGTCCACCGGACGTCGACCATCGACTCGACAAGGAGGGCGGCTTGCCACTGACTCCATTGGTTTTTATCTGAGCAGCATCGGACGCATTCCCTTGCTGACGGCAGCTGAAGAGATCGAACTTGCACACCATGTGCAAGCGATGAAGCAACTTCAGGAGCTACCGGAAGAGGAGCTGACCTCCCGGCATCGCCACAAGATCCGCATGGGCAAACGGGCCCGCGACAGGATGATGGCCGCCAACCTCCGCCTCGTGGTGAGCGTGGCGAAGAAATACCAGAACCAGGGCCTGGAGCTGCTTGATCTGGTTCAGGAAGGAGCCATCGGCCTCGAGCGAGCGGTCGACAAGTTCGACCCCGCGATGGGCTACAAATTCTCCACCTATGCCTATTGGTGGATTCGCCAAGGCATGACGCGGGCCATCGACAACAGCGCCCGGACCATTCGTCTGCCGATCCACATCAGTGAAAAGCTCTCCAAGATGCGTCGCATCTCACGGGAGCTGTCCCACCGATTCGGTCGTCAACCGAATCGGCTGGAACTGGCCAGCGCCATGGGCATCGAGCCCCGGGAACTGGAGGATCTGATCTCCCAGAGCGCACCTTGTGCATCCCTGGATGCCCACGCCCGTGGCGAAGAAGATCGCAGCACCCTTGGCGAATTGATCCCTGATCCCAACGGTGAAGAGCCGATGGAGGGGATGGATCGCAGCATCCAGAAGGAACATCTGGGCGGCTGGTTGTCGCAGCTGAACGAACGCGAGCAGAAGATTCTGAAGTTGCGGTTCGGTCTCGGCGGTGAAGAGCCTTTGACCCTTGCGGAGATCGGTCGTCAGATCAATGTGTCCCGTGAGCGCGTTCGACAGCTCGAGGCCAAGGCGATTCTCAAGCTGCGCGCCATGACCAACCACCAACAAGCCGCCTAAGCCACTTGCTCTCCTTCACCGGACCCATCGCCATCCTGATCTGGATGGCGATGGTGACAGCAGGCGCGGTGTTGTGTAGTCGCCTTCGACCGAACCAACGGGAACTGAGCCGAAAAATTGTGCATATCGGAACCGGAGCCGTGGTTCCTTTGGCCTGGTTCTTTCAAATTCCTTTTGTGGTTGCCCTGCCTGTAGCAGGGCTGATCACCTTTGTGACGGCGTTGAACCACCAATGGCGCTTCATCCCCGCCGTCGAGGATGTTGATCGCAACAGCTACGGCACCATCGCCTACGGCGTCGCGATCACAACACTGCTTTGGCTGTTCTGGCCAAGCCGAGCCGATGCGGTGTCCGCCGGGGTTCTGGTGATGGCACTGGGGGATGGCCTCGCAGGGTTGATCGGCCGAAACGTCGATTCCCCGAAATGGGTTCTGTTTGGTCAGACCAAATCAAGCGTCGGCACGATCACCATGGCCGTTGTCTCAAGCCTGGTGCTGATCGGCCTGGCGCAGTGGTCGGGGGCTGACCTTTCGCTGCCGGCAGCCCTTGGCATGGTGGCCATGGCAACCGGGCTGGAACAGCTCAGCTGGGGCGGTCTCGACAACCTCAGCGTTCCCCTCAGCGTGGGGGTGCTGTGGAGTCAACTGGTGGTTTGAACCAAGGCGTTGATGGTCATGCGGTGACCGTCTGTTTGCGACTGGCCACGGCCGCGGCCAGATCCTCCAGCAAGGTTTCGGTGGTCTCGAGGCTGATGCAGGCATCCGTGACGCTCTGGCCATAGGTCAGCTGCGTCAGGTCGGCGTTGAGCTTCTGGTTGCCTTCCACCAGATGGCTCTCAATCATCACGCCCATCACGTGGTTGGAGCCCCCTCGCAACTGCTCAGCAACGCTGGCCAGCACGTCTGCCTGTCGACGGAAGTCTTTGTTGCTGTTGGCATGGCTGCAATCCACCATCAGTCGATCCTGCAGACCGGCCTGGCTCAACTCGGCTGCGGCTTCCTGCACAGCCTCCAGGTGGTAATTGCTGCCCTGGCTGCCGCCCCGCAGCACGAGGTGGCCGTAGGGGTTGCCCGTGGTGCTAACGATCGAAGCATGCCCATCGCGATTGATTCCGAGGAAGTGATGTGGCTTCCCCGCTGCCTGCATGGCATTGATCGCGATGGTGGCGCTGCCGTTGGTGCTGTTCTTGTAGCCGATCGGCATCGACAGCCCTGAGGCCATTTCGCGGTGGGTCTGACTTTCCGTCGTCCTGGCGCCAATCGCAGTCCAGCTGATCAAATCAGCGATGTACTGGGGAACCACGGGATCGAGCAGTTCCGTTGCAGCAGGCATCCCCTCCCGGGCGAGATCCAACAGCAGTCCTCGGGCTCGCCGCAGACCGGTGTTGATGTCGTAGGAGTTATCGAGGTGGGGGTCATTGATAAGTCCCTTCCAACCAACCGTGGTGCGCGGCTTCTCGAAATACACCCGCATCACCACCTCGAGCTGATCCTTCAAGCGCTCGCGGATCGGAGCCAGGCGCTGGGCGTACTCCCGGGCAGCTTTGACGTCGTGAACAGAGCAAGGGCCCACCACCACCAGCAAGCGCTGATCACGGCCACTGAGAAAGTCTTGAATGCGTCGGCGAGCTGACGCCACGGTCTCGAGCGCCGCCGCGTCCATGGGCAGTTCCTGATGCAACACAGCAGGGGCCACCAGGGGACGTGTCTCCACCACATGCAAATCGGAGGTGGTGGCCATGACTGGACGCGAGACTCCGACCAAGGCTACGCACCCCGCTCACTGGCAACAGACACGGTCCGGAAGAATGGTGGTCATCCCTGCACAGAGAACTCCATGCTGAGCGCTTACCGCGAGCTGGCCGCCGCCCGGGAAGCCCAGGGCGTTCCCGCTCTTCCGCTCAACGCCGAGCAGACCCAGGGACTGACCGAGCTGCTGCAGAACCCTCCCGCCGGCGAGGAGGAGTTCCTGGTGCACCTACTCAGCGAACGGATCCCCCCTGGTGTGGATGAAGCGGCTTATGTGAAAGCCACCTGGCTCAGTGCCGTGGCTCAGGGAGACGCCAAGAGCCCCCTGGTCTCACCACTGGACGCCACCCGCCTGCTGGGAACGATGGTGGGGGGATACAACGTCGCCGCCCTGATCGAGCTGCTAAAGCACTCCGACGCTGCGCTGGCGGGCTGTGCTGCTGAGGAACTCAGCCGAACGCTGCTCGTGTACGACGCGTTCAACGAAGTGATGGATCTGGCGGCGGACAACCGCTTTGCCAAGCAGGTTGTGGACAGCTGGGCCGCGGCCGAGTGGTTCACCGCCAAGCCCGAACTTTCCAACAGCATCACCGTGACGGTGTTCAAGGTTGAAGGCGAAACCAACACGGACGATCTGTCGCCGGCCACCCATGCCACTACCCGGCCGGACATCCCCGTCCATGCCCTAGCGATGCTCGAGACCAGGGACCCAGAGGGCCTGAAGACCATCGCAAGCCTGAAGGAGAAAGGCCATCCCGTGGCCTACGTCGGTGATGTGGTGGGAACCGGCAGCTCCCGCAAGAGCGCCATCAATTCGGTGCTCTGGCACACCGGCAATGACATTCCCCATGTGCCCAACAAACGGGCAGGCGGCGTGATCCTTGGCGGCAAGATCGCCCCGATCTTTTTCAACACCGCTGAAGACTCGGGTGCTCTGCCGATCGAATGCAATGTCACCGACCTGAACACCGGGGATGTGATCACCATTCGCCCCCACGCCGGCACGATCGAACGGGACGGCAAGGTGGTGAGTCGGTTCGAGCTGAAGCCCACCACGATCAGCGACGAGGTGCGGGCTGGCGGTCGCATCCCCCTGATGATCGGCCGCGCCCTCACCGACAAGGTGCGCGCCAAGCTTGGCCTCAGCCCTTCGGATCTGTTCATCCGCCCCTCAGCGCCGGCAGACACCGGCAAGGGTTTCACCCTGGCGCAGAAGATGGTGGGCAAGGCCTGCGGTCTCGCTGGCGTCCGACCCGGCACCAGCTGCGAACCGTTGATGACCACCGTCGGCTCCCAGGACACCACCGGCCCGATGACGCGGGACGAAATGAAGGAACTGGCCTGCCTGGGCTTCTCCTCCGACCTGGTGATGCAGAGCTTCTGTCACACCGCCGCTTATCCGAAGCCGGTGGATCTGCAGACCCAGAACGAACTGCCCGACTTCTTCGCCCAGCGGGGTGGCGTGGCCCTTCGACCCGGTGACGGCATCATCCACAGCTGGCTGAACCGGATGCTTCTGCCCGACACCGTCGGCACCGGCGGCGACAGCCACACCCGTTTCCCCCTAGGCATTTCCTTCCCAGGCGGCTCTGGGGTGGTGGCCTTTGCGGCCGCCATCGGCGCCATGCCACTCGACATGCCTGAATCGGTGCTGGTGCGCTTCAGCGGATCCCTGCAACCGGGCGTCACGCTCCGGGACGTGGTGAACGCCATCCCCTGGGTGGCCATCCAGCGGGGACTGCTCACCGTTGAAAAGGCCAACAAGAAGAACCTGTTCAACGGCCGGATTATGGAGATCGAAGGTCTGCCCGACCTGAAGCTGGAACAGGCCTTCGAACTCACCGATGCCAGCGCCGAACGCTCCTGCGCCGGCTGCACGATCAAGCTCTCCGAAGACACGGTGAGCGAATACCTGCGCAGCAACGTGGCGCTGCTCAAAAACATGATCGCCCGCGGCTACAGCGATGCCCGCACCCTGGCCCGCCGGATCAAGGAGATGGAGGCCTGGCTGGCGAACCCGCAGCTGATGAGCGCTGACGCAGATGCTGAATACGCGGAAGTGCTGGAGATCAACCTCGACGAGCTCACCGAACCGGTGGTGGCCTGCCCCAACGACCCCGACAACGTGAAGCTGCTCAGCGAAGTGGCTGGTGACCCGGTGCAGGAGGTGTTCATCGGCTCCTGCATGACCAACATCGGCCATTACCGCGCCGCGGCCAAGGTGCTTGAAGGCGCCGGCCAGAACACAGCGCGCCTCTGGGTCTGCCCCCCAACACGGATGGACGAAGAGACCCTGAAAGAGGAGGGCTACTACGCCACCTTCGAAGCCGCTGGGTCCCGCATGGAGATGCCGGGTTGCTCCCTCTGCATGGGCAACCAGGCCCGCGTGGAGGACAACACCACCGTTTTCTCCACCAGCACCCGCAACTTCAACAACCGCCTGGGCAAAGGGGCTCAGGTGTACCTGGGCAGCGCCGAACTGGCCGCCGTCTGCGCCCAGCTAGGACGCATCCCCACCCCGGAGGAATACCGCAGCATTGCGGCCGAAAAGATCGATCCCCTCTCCGATGAGCTCTACCGCTACCTGAACTTCGATCAGATCAGCGGCTTTGAAGACCAGGGGCGCGTGGTCAGTGCTGACGACGAAGCAACCGTTCTGGCTCAGGCCTGACCCCAGATCACTTCATCTGTGCAATCCATTAGCGAACCCAAACAACGACGCCACCTCCTGGGCTCCGGCCGGAGCATCAGGAGTTTGTTGGAACGCCGCTGGCTGGTGGTGGTTCTGGCTCTGGCGCTCACTGGCCTTGGAGCTGCCATCACCGGCCTGCTGTTCACCAGCGGCATCAACCTGCTGCGGGATTGGCGGCTCGATCTGCTCGACGAGTTTCCAGCCTGGGTGGTGCTCCCCTCCCTCGGCGCCATCGGCGGGATGGTCTCGGCCTGGTTGATCACCAACCTCTCTCCAGCCGCTGGCGGAGCCGGAATCACCCACATCATGGGATTCCTGCGCCACCGGTCAGTTCCGATGGGGCTTCGGGTGGGCCTGGTGAAACTGGTGGCGGGCATCATTGCCATCGGCTCGGGCTTCCCCCTGGGCCCGGAAGGCCCCGCCGTTCAGATGGGCGGCTCCGTGGCCTGGCAGATGTCACGCTGGCTGCGGGCACCGGTGGCCTTTCGCAGGGTGATTGTGGCCGCCGGTGGTGGTGCCGGCATTGCCGCCGTGTTCAGCGCTCCCATCGGTGGATTCATCTACGCGATCGAGGAGCTGCTCCACTCCGCCAGGCCCGTGGTGCTACTGCTGGTGATCATCACCACCTTCTCGGCCGACACCCTGGCGGATGTGCTCGGATTTCTCGGCCTCAACCCCGGGGGCGGCGGACTCAACAGCACCATCGGGTTTCAACTGGAACGGGAGTACACCCCCCTGGTGCGCTTCCTGCCGGTGGATCTGCTGTATCTCGTGGCTCTGGGTGTGGTGATCGGTGTGCTGGCGGAGCTTTACACCCGCTACGTGCTCACCATGCAGCGGCAGGGCAGCCGTTGGTTCGGAGACCGACTGATCCTGCGCATGACCGTGAGCGGGCTCGTGCTGGGCTGCGTCTATGCGGCCCTGCCTGATGCCTTCCACAACCCCAGTGAACTGAAGCACCTGATAGGAGCCGGGAAAGCCGACATCAGCCTTGCCCTTGCCAGCTTTGTGGTGCTCTTCTTCAGCACAGGCCTGGCGGCGGGCTCGGGAGCACCAGGGGGGCTGTTCATGCCGATGCTGACGCTCGGAGGGGCCATTGGCCTGGCCGGTGGATTTGGCGTGGAGGCCCTCACCGGCCATGTGCCCACCACTTATGTGTTCGCGGGGATGGGCGCCTTCGTCGCCGGCTGTTCCCGCACGCCGATCTCGGCCATGTTCCTGGCCTTTGCCCTCACCAAGGATCTGCTGATCCTCAAACCGATCCTGGTGGCCTGCCTCACCAGCTTCGTGATCGCCCGACTGTTCCATCCCCACTCGATCTACGAACGTCAGATGGGCATGGAACTCGACGCTGAAGATCGGATGGCGATGAAGCTCAACCACTACAGACGTCCGTTCACGCCGCCAACCCCGCCATCAGGCCCAACAGGAGACCCCAGCTGAACCAGGAAACGCTGCTCTTCGATCCGGCCACGCCGGACCCCGAGGCCCTCAAGGCCGTGCTGGCCTTTCCCAGCACCTATTCCGTGGGGATCACCAGCCTCGGCTATCAGATCGTCTGGGCGACGCTTGCGCAGCGGTCGGATGTGGACGTGCGCCGGCTGTTCACCGATCAGGGCGATGCGATGCCGCGCCACATCGATCTGTTCGGGCTCTCCCTGAGCTGGGAACTGGATGGACCGGTGCTGCCAGAGCTCCTGCAGAACCAGCGGATTCCGGTTTGGGCTCTGGAGCGTGGGGATGAGGACCCGATCGTGTTCGGCGGCGGACCGGTGCTCACGGCCAACCCCGAGCCCCTTGCACCGTTTTTTGATGCCGTGCTGCTCGGGGACGGTGAACTGCTGCTGCCCGCCTTCATCGATGCGCTGCAGAACTGCCGAGAGGCACCGCGAGCGGAGCGGCTGCGACAGCTGGCTCAGGTGCCGGGGGTGTACGTGCCGTCGCTTTATGCCCCGCAGTACGACCCAAACGGGGAGCTGATTGGCGTGGAACCGATCGATCCAGCGGTTCCAGCCCAGGTTGAAAAACAGACCTGGCGCGGCAACACCCTGAGTCACTCAACGGTGGTCACCCCCGAGGCCGCCTGGCCCGACATCCACATGGTGGAGGTGGCGCGCAGTTGTCCTGAACTGTGCAGGTTCTGTCTGGCCAGCTACCTGACGCTGCCGTTCCGGACACCGTCGTTGGATGACGGCCTGATCCCGGCTGTGGAGAAAGGCCTGAAAGCCACCAAACGCCTCGGCCTGCTGGGGGCCTCCGTCACCCAGCATCCCCAGTTCACCGATCTCCTGAACTGGCTAGATCAGGATCGTTTCGATGGCACCCGCGTCAGCGTCAGCTCGGTGAGGGCCGCCACTGTGACCCCTGACTTGGGTCGGATCCTGGCCAAACGCGGCAGCCGCTCGCTCACCATCGCCATCGAAAGCGGCAGTGAGCGGATGCGCGAAGTGGTGAACAAGAAACTCACCACGGAGGCCATCCATGAGGCGGCTTGCCATGCCAAACAAGGCGGCCTCAAGGGCCTCAAGCTCTACGGGATGGTGGGCCTGCCGACGGAATCGGATGACGACGTGGAGGCAACGGCGGATCTGCTCCTGGCGCTCAAGAAAGGAACCGCTGGACTGCGCTTCACCCTCGGGGTAAGCACATTTGTGCCCAAAGCCCAGACCCCCTTCCAGTGGGAGGGCGTCCGACCGGAAGCCGAGAAGCGCCTCAAACGTCTGGCCAAACGGTTGAAACCGAAGGGAATCGAGTTCCGCCCGGAGAGCTATGGCTGGAGCGTGATTCAGGCCCTGCTTTCCCGCAGCGACCGTCGCCTGGCGCCGGTGATCGCAGCCGTTGGCGAGGGACGCGAAAGCATGGGGGGCTGGAAGAAAATCTACCGAGCTGCCCTCAACGGTGAACTCGAGCCGATGCCAGGGCCAGATCTGCCGCCTCCGCCGCCCTGGAGCACGGTGATCCACGAGCTATGGGACGCTTCACGGACCCTCCCCTGGACTCACCTCAGGGGGCCCCTGGCTCCGGCGATGCTGCGGGACCATCACGATCAGGCCTTGGCTGTGGCATCTGCCCAACCTCCTGGTTAAAAGCAGCCAAACCCGCCAAGAGCGTCCAGCCGAGAATGTTGAGGCGACTGTCGAACAAAGGCAGGTCGGTGGCATGCATCGCCACCAGCACCAGCGTGGCGGTCCACCAGGCCCGTTCCATGGGTGCTTTCTGCAGGATTCCACGCCGCAGAGCCACCACCGGCAACAACAGCACCGTTCCGACAACCAACAGCATGACCGGAAGGCCGTGGCTGATCGCCAACTCCAGGGGGAGATTGTGGGAATGGCCATGCCAACGCTTGGCCGCATAAATCGGGTACAGCACGCTGAAGGCGGCTGCCCCCCAGCCCAGCCAGGGGCGGGCCGCAACCAACTCCAAGGCATACCCCCACTGCCCCAGACGGGTGTGTTTCCAGGCGGTGGGCCCTCCCCGTTCAAGCAGTCGATCAAGGATCGGCTCGGGGACCAATGCCATCGCCAGTTGGCGCCATCCGGACGGGACACCGGGGAGCACCACTAACAACAACGGCGAGGCGAGGAGAAGCAGCAGGGGGAGCAACCAGAACCACTGCATCGGCCCCATCACAAAGGGAACCGATAAGGCCAGCGCCCCCATGGCGTTGCGCGACTGGGTGAGCACAACGGCAAGCACCGTTGAAAGCGTGAGCACCAGAGCAGCACCACGCCGCCACCAACCATCCGGCCGCAGCACAGCCGCCAGCATCAACGGCCAGACCACCCCGAGCCAGGCACCGGCGATGTTGGCGTAATCAAACAGGGCCGAGAGTCGCCCTTGCGGCTGACCACCGGGCGCGACGAACCAGATGATGGCGCCGCCTCCGAGTTGCCAGGGTCCCTGCCAACCCAGAAACATTTGCCCCAGGCCAGTGAGCAGCACCGGCAAGGTGCCGGCCACCAGCATCCAAGCGGCCTGACGGCGCTGCTGTTCGCTGGCCAGATGAGGCTGAAAAGCCCAGTAGGCCCAGAACAACGGCAACCAATTGCCCAACCCAGCCCAGGCCAGCGACCCTGTTTCCGCCCCCAGCGCACCCACCAGCATCAATACAGCCGCAACCAGAAACGGTTGGGTCCAGCGGGCCTGCCAGATAGGCCGATCCCGGCCCCGACTGCCGCTGACACAAGCCACAAAGAGGCAGATGCCCGAGAGCAGAGCACTGGAGGGAAGCAGAAACAGGCCAAGCCGGAAGGCCTGACCGCCACGATCAGAGGTCATGCAAAAACAGCCGTACGCCCGCGATAGACCATCACCTGACGGCGCAGATGCAGGCGAAGAGCCCGCGCCAAGGCAAGGCGTTCCGTGTCACGGCCCTTGCGGATCAGATCCTCCACTTCGTCCCGATGGCTGACGGGAACGGTGGTTTGCTCAATGATCGGGCCGTCATCCAGATCTTCAGTGACGTAGTGGGCCGTTGCGCCGATGAGCTTGACCCCACGGTCCCAGGCCCGGTGATACGGCTGAGAGCCCTTGAACGCAGGCAGAAAGGAATGGTGAATGTTGATCACCTGGGGGAAACGCTCGAGGAAATCACTGCTCAGCACCTGCATGTATTTGGCCAGCACCGCAAGTTCAACCTCGTTCTCTTCCAGCAACTGCAGCATCCGCCGCTCCGCTTCCGCCTTGGTGTCCCGACTGACCGGAACACAAACGAAAGGGACATCAAACGACGCACACAGGGGTTCCAGATCCGGATGGTTGGCAATCACCAGGGGAACCTGCATCGGCAGCTCTCCGCTTTGAACCCGCCAGAGCAAGTCCTGCAGGCAGTGGCTTTGCTTGCTGGCAAAGATCGCCACACGGGGGAATTCATCTGAGAAGTGGAGCTGCGCTTCCCCACCCAGCCGCTGTCCCAGGGCCAGAGCCGCTTCAGGAAGCACATCCCGGGGTATGCCGAATCCCTGGAGCTGCCACTCAATGCGGCTGAGAAACAAGCCTGCTCCCGCGTCCGTGTGGTGATCGGCATGACGAATGCTGCCGCCATTGGCTGCCACCCAACCCGCCAGTTCACTGACCAGGCCAGGACGATCAGGGCAGATCATCTGGAGGATGACCGTGGCGTCACTCACAACAACGCTTTCAAAAACAAAATTCTCCCGCGCAGGAGGGGCTGGTTAAAGTCGCTAGGAAATTTTCGATCACCATGCTGAAGGCTCTGAGCCGCCTTGCCGCGTTCTGCCTCTGCGTCGCTTTGAGCCTGGGTCTGATGGCCCCGGCTGCTGTAAACGCTGCCGGCATCAGTCCTGACGATCTGGGCGTGATCCGCCGCCAGGCCGCAGCCTTTGAAGAAGCAAAAACCCGTCTGCCTGATCTGGCCCGGCTGGTGAGTGCAAAGGATTGGGTGTTCACCCGCAATCTCCTGCATGGCCCCATGCAGGAAGTGAGCCGGGAAATGTCGTACATCAATCAACGCCTCGACAAGAGTGAGCGAAAGCAAGCCACCAAGGTGGCCCGCTCCTTGAAAGAAGCTTTGGCCGATCTGGATGAAGCAGCACGCCTGCAGGACTTCAGCCGCCTGCAGAAGTCCTACAGCGCCGTGGCTGCCGGCTTTGACGCCTACAGCGATCTCCTCCCGGCTGAGGCCTTCAACTGATCCGCTCCGTTGGAGTGATTGGTGCCGGGGCTATCGGCCTTGGCACCGCCTGGCATCTGGCCCAGCAAGGGCACGATGTTTCTGTTTACGACCCTCGCCTGAACCAGGCCGTTGATCGCGAGAGATCAGCAAAGGATCTCAGTGGTACATCGGCATCCCTCGGGGTGCTGATGGGCCATGTGTTTCGCCGCAGCAGCGGACGGGGCTGGAGGTTGCGCCGCCGGAGCATGGAGCTCTGGCCGCAATGGATCGAAACGCTGCAGGCTCACCAGCTTGATCTCAAGCTTCATCCGGGCCTGCTGCAAATCGCCGAGGACGAGCAAGCGGCTGAGCGGATGGAGTCGCTGGCCGCCCAACGCGTTGACCTGGGGCTGCAAATGGTCACCAACGCCGGCCTGGCAGCGGTCTGGCCGACGGCCAGCCACGGTGGCCTGTACTCGCGCCACGACGGTCGGATTGATCCCCTGCTGCTGCAACAAGCCCTTCGACAGGCGCTGGCAGAGCAAAACGTGGAGCTGAATGCCACAGCGGTGATCCGTCTGGAGCGCAACGACAACCACTGGCGTGTGCACCACGCCGATGGAAACAGCTCCGTTCACGACCTTGTGGTGCTCTGCACAGCCCTGAACTCAGACGTCTTGCTGGAACCCCTGGGCCAGGCCCGACCGATGACACCCGTGTTGGGCCAGGCCCTGTCACTGGAACTGACAACGGGTCCGCCGACGTGGAGCCATTGGCCCTCGGTGCTGGTGGATCAGGGCTTCAACTTGATTCCCACCGCACCCGGACGGCTGCTGCTCGGGGCCACCGTGGAACCGGGCGATCGTGCTTCAAAGGATCCGCTAACCCTGATGCGCAACCTCAACGAGCGGGCACCGGAGTGGCTGCGCTCAGCCAAGGTGGTTGGCCATTGGAGTGGCCTACGAGCCCGGCCCGTGGATCGCCCCGCCCCTCTGCTGGAGGCGCTGGAACCTGGATTGATCCTGGCCAGTGGGCACTACCGCAACGGCGTTCTGCTCAGTCCTGGCACGGCCGAGTGGGTGGCCGCTGCCGTTGAGCAGGCATAAAAAAGGGCCCCGCAGGGCCCTGAGGCGTTGCTGAATCAACCGATCACTTGGTCTCGGTGAACTCCGCGTCGATGACGTCGTCGCTGGCATCACCACCACCGGTGTTGGCACCGGCACCGGCATCAGCGCCAGGCGCGCCAGCACCAGCCGCAGCCCCTTCCTGCTGATAGACGGAAGCGCCGACGGTGTAGAGCTCCTGCTGCAGTTCCTCCAGCAGGGTCTTCATCGCGTCGTAGTCATCCTTCTCGGTGGCTTCCTTGAGCTTGAGGCGCTTCTCCTCCAGCTTGGCCTTGGCATCGGCATCGACCTTGTCGCCCAGTTCGCCCATCTGCTTTTCAGCCTGGTAGACGAGGGTTTCAGCCTGGTTCTTGAGGTCGATCTTTTCGCGCTTCTCCTTATCAGCGCTGGCGTTGGCCTCGGCGTCCTTCACCATCTTGTCGACCTCGGAATCCGAGAGGGTCGACGCGCCGGTGATCGAGATGGACTGCTCCTTGCCGCTGCCCTTGTCCTTGGCGGTGACGCTGAGGATGCCGTTGGCGTCGATGTCGAAGGTCACTTCGATCTGAGGCACGCCCCGGGGAGCCGGGGGGATGCCATCGAGACGGAAAGTTCCAAGCGACTTGTTGTCGGACGCCATCTCGCGCTCACCCTGGAGCACGTGGATTTCCACATTGGTCTGACCATCCACAGCCGTGGAATAGGTCTCGGTCTTCTTGGTGGGAACCGTTGTGTTGCGGGTGATCATTTTGGTCATCACACCGCCAAGGGTTTCCACACCCAGGGAGAGGGGTGTGACGTCGAGCAGAAGGATGTCCTTCACCTCGCCGGCCAGCACACCGCCCTGAATGGCAGCACCCACAGCCACCACCTCATCGGGATTCACCGTCTGGTTGGGGTCTTTTCCGGTGATGCGCTTCACTAGTTCAAGCACGGCCGGGATGCGGGTGGAACCACCCACCATCACGATCTCGTCCAGCTCGCCGGAGGAGAGCTTGGCGTCCTTGAGCGCCTGCTCCACAGGCATTGCGCAGCGGTCAATCAGCTTGGAAGCGAGTTCCTCAAACTTGGCGCGGGTGAGGGTGAGGTCCAGGTGCTTGGGACCCTCGGGCGTGGCCGTGATGAACGGCAGGTTGATCTCGCTCTGGGTGGCGTTGGACAGCTCAACCTTGGCTTTTTCAGCGGCTTCGGTGAGGCGCTGCAGGGCCTGCTTGTCCTGACGCAGATCGATGCCTTCGTTGGATTTGAAGGTCTCGGCCAGGTGATCCACGATCACCTTGTCGAAGTCGTCACCGCCGAGGTGCGTATCACCAGCGGTGGACAACACCTCGAACACACCGTCACCAACTTCCAGAACGGAGACGTCGAAGGTGCCACCACCCAGGTCGAAGACCAGGATGCGCTCGTTGCTCTTCTTGTCTAGGCCGTAGGCCAGAGCCGCAGCGGTGGGCTCGTTGATGATGCGGAGCACCTCAAGGCCAGCGATCTTGCCGGCGTCCTTGGTGGCCTGGCGCTGGGAGTCGTTGAAATAAGCCGGAACGGTGATCACCGCTTGGCTGACGGTTTCACCGAGGTACTTACCGGCGTCCTCCGCCAACTTGCGCAGCACCTGGGCGGAAACCTCTTCAGGTGCGAATTGCTTGTCGAGAACTGGGCACTTCACCTTCACGTTGGAGCCGGCCTTCTCAACGCCGTAGCTCACCTCTTTCGACTCCTCATTCACCTCATCAACCCGACGGCCGATGAAACGCTTGACGGAATAGAAGGTGTTGTCTGGGTTCATCACCGCCTGACGTTTGGCGATCTGACCCACCAGCTGATCCTGGTTCTTTGTGTAAGCAACCACGGAAGGCGTCGTGCGGAAGCCCTCGGCGTTCGCGATCACGGTGGGCTTGCCACCCTCCATCACGGAAACACAGCTGTTCGTGGTGCCAAGGTCAATGCCGACAACCTTGCCCATCGGTGCCCACCTCCAGAATTGGTGATTTGAATGGGCTCATCCTCCACAGCAGACCCGGTGACCGGCGAGGTGTGGTTCCCGAACAGGCAGGCTGGTGAAGCGATCCGGCCCTGGCAATGATCAACGGCGGCACCAGCCTTGTGGGCCTGCTTGGCAATCCAGTGCGCCACTCGCTCTCGCCGGTGATGCAGAACGCAGCCCTCGAAAGCATGGGGCTCAACTGGCGCTACCTGGCCCTGCCCTGCGACAGCGAAAGCCTTGATCAGGTGATGAAGGGCCTCAGGGCCGTGGGCTGCCAGGGGCTCAACGTCACCATCCCCCACAAAAAAGACATCGCCGCACTCTGCGAGGAGCGAAGCCCGTTGGCGCAACGGCTCGGTGCCGTCAACACCCTAATTCCAGGAGAAGGCGGTGGCTGGTTCGGCACCAACACCGACGTGGAGGGCTTTCTTGCACCCCTCGGTGCCAACGACACCTGGGCAGAACGCCATGCCGTGGTGATCGGCTGCGGCGGATCAGCGCGGGCGGTGGTCGCCGGTCTGCAGACCCTGGACCTCAGCAGCATCACCGTTGTGGGACGGCGAAGCGAGGCACTACAAGCCTTCATAACTGATCTGCAGCAGGACAAGGCCCCCCTGACGCCCTGTCTCAACAACGCAGTTCAGCTCAACGACGCCATCGCTCGAGCGGCTCTCGTGGTGAACACCACCCCGGTCGGGATGGCCCAGCACGGCGACCCCGAGGCGATGCCGCTGGGGGCCGACATCTGGTGCAGGCTGAGCTCCGAAGCGGTTCTCTATGACCTGATCTACACACCCAGGCCCACCAGCTGGCTTGCAGCTGGGCAACAACGAGGCCATCGCTGCATAGATGGCCTCGAGATGCTGGTGCAGCAAGGCGCTGCCTCGCTGCGGCTCTGGAGTGGACGCGACGATGTTCCTGTCGAGGCGATGCGAAGCGCCGCCGCGACTGCTCTTGCGACTTAAGGTCACAATAATCCCTAGCTCCACCGTGCAGATTCCCCTCTGGCAGCGGCTGCTCGCACCGCTGGTGTACCTGCTCCCCTGGAGTGACGCCATTCCCTTCGGATGGGGGGCTGACGGCATATTCAGCCAAATCCCTCTGCTCAGGCTTTTAACGATTCCAGCGGTACCGCTGATCCAATTGGATCGGGGGGTTCCCTTCGGTGGCCTGCTGCTGTTCTTCGTGCTGTTTCTGGCGGTGGTGCGGAATCCAGCCGTTCCCTACTTCCTCCGCTTCAACACCCTGCAGGCCCTGCTCACCGACATCGTGATCGTTGTGCTGGGCTTCGCGTTTGGGATCCTTCTCCAACCCATTGCCGGAGGCAGCCTGCTGGTGAGCACCCTGTCCAGCACGATCGTGGTGGCGGTGCTGGCCATTCTTCTGTTCGCCCTGGTGGAGTGCTGGCGTGGGCGCGAACCGGATCTTCCCGGCATCAGCCAGGCCGTACGCATGCAGCTCTACTGAAGTGCGTGGACAGGCCAGGGGATAAGGTGTTGAACCCGTCGCTCACTTTGGTGAGCCTGATACCCCTTCGGTGCTGCCCATGACGCATGATCCGTATTACGAAACCATGTACATCCTTCGTCCGGACATTCCGGAGGAAGAAGTTGAAAGCCATCTCACCAAGTACCGCGACATGCTCGTGGAAGCTGGTGCTGAAGTGCTGGACAACCAGATGCGCGGCAAGCGCCGTCTTGCCTACCCCATTGCGAAGCACAAGGAAGGCATTTACGTGCAACTGAGCCACAACGGCGACGGCCAGCACGTCGCTGTTCTCGAGAAGGCAATGCGCCTCAGCGAGGATGTGATCCGCTACCTGACCGTGAAGCAGGAAGGCCCTCTTCCCGCACCTCGGGTGATGCCGGGCAGCGAAGCTGCTCAACAGCAACAGGCCGAAGCCGCTGCATCAGCTGACTGATCAGCATTGTTGGATTCGTGGGTGGGCGATATCGTCCGCCCATGGATTCGAAACGCGACCAACCTCAGCCAACCGAACCTGTTCGGAACGAGCGTCATGGCGACGCTGAAGTGATTCGGTTGCTGAAACAGAGAATTTCCGAGCTCGAAGGCGAGATCGAGGCCTAGAACAAGCTGTTGGCTGAACTGCCTGACGTCTTTGAAAGCCGCTTCCAACAGCGGCTCGAGCCGTTGATAGAGCGCTATCAACTGCTGGCTGAACAGGTTGATGAAGACCAGATCGAACGGCCTCAGCTGGCCCTGCCTGGAGGCTCAGAACCGGACAACGTTGTGCGTTTTCCGGGCCTGAGGCTTCCCAAGTTTCTGCAGAAGCGGCAGCGCTCAGCTTGAGCGGCGCTGGGATGCTGACCAGAGTCGGGTTGGCAGACCCCAGACATAAATGAAGCCCTCTGCAGCGCGGTGATCGAACTGATCCTCACTGCCGTAGGACGCCATTTCGGGGACGTACAGGCTGCTGTCTGCTGAGCCGCGGCCGGTGACCGTGGCAGTTCCTTTGTGCAGCCGGAGACGAACGACACCATTGACGGTGGCCTGGGTGCGGTCCATGAAGCCATCAAGAGCATCCTTGAGAGGACCAAACCAAAGGCCCTGGTAGACGAGATCGGCCCACTGCATCTCCAATTGCCGCTTGCTGCGCAGCACATCGGCGGCCAGGGTCAGGCTTTCCAGTTCCTGGTGGGCCTGGATAAACAGCAAAAGGCCAGGCGTTTCGTAGATCTCCCTGGATTTGATGCCCACCACCCGGTTCTCGATCATGTCGAGACGGCCAATGCCATGGATGCCCGCCAGACGGTTGGCTTCACGGATCAGGGCCACAGGGTCCAGCTTCTGGCCGTTGATCCCCACAGGATTGCCTGCTTCAAAAGCAATCTCGATCTCTTCGGAGGCATCCGGAGCAGCCTCCACCGATCGCGTCATGGCAAACACCTCCTCCGGCGGAGCCACCATCGGGTCTTCAAGGGGTCCGGCCTCAATGCTTCGGCCCAGCAAATTGAGATCGATCGAATAAGGCGACTTCTTGCTCACCGGTGCGGGCAGACCAAAGCGTTCGCCGTAGGCGATGGTCTCCTCGCGGCTCATGCCCCACTCACGGGCAGGAGTGAGCACCTTGAGATCCGGAGCCAATGCAGCGATGGCCACATCAAAACGCACCTGGTCGTTGCCCTTGCCTGTGCATCCATGGGCGACAGCATCGGCACCCACCTCCCGGGCCACCTCAACAAGGCGCTTGGCAATCAGAGGCCTCGCGAGGGCCGTGGAAAGGGGATAACGGCCTTCGTAGAGGGCGTTGGCACGAATCGCTGGAAAGGCGAAATCCTTGATGAAGGGCTCAATCAGATCTCCCACCAGCGACTGACTGGCACCGGCATCCAGCGCTTTCTGACGAATCGGCTCCAGCTCATCGCCCTGGCCGAGGTCAGCGGCAAATGTGATCACATCCTCCACACCCCATTCCTGCTTCAGGTACGGAATGCAGACGCTGGTATCCACTCCCCCGGAATAGGCGAGTACCACCTTCTTGGCGCGGCCCATCAATGGGTCTCCTGATCACAATCGTCTGATTCTCTCGTCTCGCCGGCCGCCACCTTTGGGGAAGCCACAAGCAACCATGCAGCCAACACCACAGCCGGGGCAAAGACCAGCAACAGCGCCAGGGTCCAAGAGGTCTGCAACGGTTCAGGCCGCTGCAAGCCCCACCAATGCAGGCCAGCACTGATGATCAGGGCCAGGCCCCACAGAAGAACGAGCAGCGCAGATTTATTCAGGGCCGGCCCAAAAACAGCACGTGGTCTATCTTGGTTTATTGGCCCGCGTCCCTCCCTGCATGAGCGCTCTGGTTGATTTAAACGCCCTGGACAGCGTCAACCCGTCCCTCACCCGCTACGGGCGCCGCGATCCTGCGCCCGTGCTGCCCCTGCGTGAGGAGCCCGACCTGCTGTCTTGGCTGGAAACCAGCGGTCGTCTCGTCGCCGACGAAGAATCCGGATCACCAGAAGTGAGCACCGTCGAAGAGGAGGAGCTCTCCGCCCTCATGGGTGAGAAAGAGGATTACAACAAGGATGACGAGCAAAACGAGGAGCAGTGGGAGGACTGACGTCCTCCAATCACTGACTGGTCGCCACTGAGCGACTCACCTAGGGTCCCAGCGACCAGTCCAATGCCGCTTTGCAATCCAGGGATTCGAACCACCGTCCTTGGTGGGAGAACGGCTCATTGACTGCCAGCTTGCTGATGCTGGTGGTCTTGATGACCAGCTTTGCAGCCGACAAATGGATCACCAATGCGCAACTGAGCCTGCCGCTCTTGATTGCAGCAGTCTGCGCAACAGCGACTGCAGCAGTGGGAATCCCCCTTCTGCGTCGCTTGAAGATGGGGCAGTTCATCCGTGAGGAGGGTCCCAAAACCCATCAGAGCAAGGCGGGAACTCCAACGATGGGGGGCCTTCTGGTGGTTCCTGTCGGGGTCGTTCTCGGGAGCCTGATCACACGGGACGCCGTAGCGTCACAGCAACTGCTCAGCCTGGCAGTCCTGACCCTGGCGTTCATGCTGATCGGCGGCATCGATGACTGGAGCAGCCTCACCAAACACACCAACACAGGCCTGACGGCACGAGGGAAATTGCTGCTGCAAGCCATGGCGACCGCAGCCTTTCTGGCCATAGCCGCCTGGCAGGGCTGGATCAGCAGCAGCATTGCTTTGCCCTTTGGCCTTGAACTGCCGTTGGGACTCATGATCTGGCCGCTGGGGCTATTTGTCGTTCTGGCGGAAAGCAACGCCACCAACCTCACCGATGGCCTGGATGGTTTGGCCAGCGGCTGCGGAGCACTGGTGTTCACGGGTCTGGCACTTCAACTGATGCTGCGAGGGGACAACGGAGATCCCGCTCTGGCTGGCTTCTGCATGGCCATGGCCGGAGCATGGCTTGGGTTTCTCGTGCACAACCGAAACCCGGCTCGGGCCTTCATGGGCGACACGGGATCCCTGGCGATGGGGGCCGCCCTCAGCGGTGTTGCCCTGTTATCCAACAGCCTCTGGCCCCTGCTGGTGATGGGAGGCGTCTTCGTGGCGGAATCCCTCTCTGTGATCATCCAGGTTTGGGTGTTCAAGGCCACGAAAGGTCCTGATGGTCAGGGGCGACGCGTGTTCCGCATGGCGCCACTCCATCACCATTTTGAGCTGGGTGGCACCGATGAACAAAGCGTGGTGCCTGCGTTCTGGCTTGTCACAGCAGGGCTTGTGCTTCTCGGACTGGTGCTGCGTCCCTGAACGCTGATCTTTGATCCAATCCTGTGGAACCTCATTTCGAAGCGATCTCGAGGATGCAGTGATTCAGATCACCAATGAGATTGAACTTTGTTCACTCCTCACAAAGTCAATCCTTCTGATAAAGATTGACGCTGATGCACAAAAATGACCGACGTTTTAAGAAATTAGAGTGACCACAACACAGTGCTCTGAATGAAAGGAAGCCTGAACGTCATAGCCGATACTCAGTGGATTTTGGATATCCAGAACGAAAGCTCAATACCGCTCACATCCCTTAAAGTCATATTTTGAGGCGGCAAGGCAGGATGACCTACTTCACCTGGCGTGAAACCGGTCTCACAGCTGACTGCTCAAGCCTCGAGGCGATGGCTGCCCGGTTTGAGGAGTCGGCCAGTTTGATGCGACGCATGTCAAGCGAAGGGTTCCAACTGGAACGCAAGGGAACGGAGCAGCGCATCACGCATCCCGATTCCAGCGTGTTTGAAGCCTGGGGTTTCGTCAGCGAAGAATCACCGGTCCGCCAACTCACGCTGATCCCCGATCTTCAGAACTGATGGACAACCTGCTTGCCAAAACTGCTGAGCTGCTCGCCAATGCAGCTGCGGATCCTGATCGGGTTCTGCGATGGGTGCTGATCTATTTCGGTTTGTCGTCGCTTGGATTCATGGGCGTATGGCTGGTCGGAGAAGTGCGCCGTCAGAGCAGCACCGATTCGAACTGATCCCTCAACGGCTCGCTTCCACCGAGCGCTGACGCCATTGAGGCAATTGCTCCATCGATTTCAGCTGATCTCCGCTGGGGCTCTCAAGCACGTCCAGGAGATGCAGGGGTTCCGCTTCGAAGTGAAGATGAGGACCAGTCGACCATCGGCCCGTGTTGCCACAAAGACCAATGATCTGGCCGCGGTCATAGGAGCCTGCTGGGGCACCAGCATTGAGGTGGCTGTATCGCGTCTTGACGCCTGCCCCAGCCAGGTGAAACGTCCATCCGTGGGTGGCTGTCCAGCGACTCCGACCGACCCCGTCATGGGCAGCACGCACAGGGCGACCAACACGGCATGAGATGTCCAAAGCTGGATGGTCCTGTTCGACGCCCTGGGTCACCACACCCGACATCGGCACAAGCAACGCGGCAAACAGACCCAGCAAGCAATCAAAACGAGAATCGGAAGAGAATCTTAAGACACGGTTCCTTCCGTCAGAGGAAAGAAAGCATTCCCGTTTTTCGTTAACGCTCTCTTAAAGGGGAAAAAAAACCCTGTGGTTCCGGGCTATTGCCCCGACGGTCTGGCGACGGTTCGAGAGCAAATCAACTGCAGCTCATGCGCAGAGCACTTCTGTTCACCGGTGCCGGCCTGATGGTCGCCGCAGCTGGACTCCCTGGCTTCGCCGCACCCATGCAAACCGCCCGCACCGTCACCAACGGCTTCGTTCGCTCCAACGTGCTGTTGCCCATCGGTGGCAAAAAAGCCGTCTCCAATCCCGTTCCTCAGGATCTGAGCGACCTGTCCGGTTGGACCCGCGAAAAACTCGAGGTGGGTCTGGAGAAGCAGTACGACGTCGACGTTGCTGACGTCACTCGCATCCTCTATTCCACCGAAGGCGAGGCCTTCCTCAAAGAAAGCATCAATAGCAACTATCACCCGTACTACAGCCAGCAGAACGACCTCCAGGCCGTTCGCAGCGCCATCATTCTCGATGCTGAAGATGGAAAACTCTCCAGCTACGGAATGATGGCCAAGCTGCCGACCGACCAGCGCCTGCAAGGTGCCATGAAAGTCTGCAATGCCGACGTGCAAGGTGATTTCCACAAGGACACCTCGCTGCTCAGCTGGTACATGAACACCCCGGCCTGCATCCAGGCCTACACCGCCAAGGCCGAAGAGCCAGCTCCTACTGCTGCTCCCGTCCAGGGACTCTGGTGATCTAACGGCAGAACGACAAAACACGTCCACCGAGCCCTGGATCAACCCAGGGCTTTTTTCATTTCCTGATTCATCACAACGAAACGATCAACGATCAGGGCAGGACCAACACCGGAGTCCCCACATCCACAAGGTCATAGACCCTGCGGATGTGTTCGTCATAAAGGCGAACGCATCCATGCGACACGGCCCGTCCGACAGTCCAACGGTGGGGCGTGCCGTGCAAGCCGACGTGGGAGCAGCCGCGGACCTGCACCACCTTCTCGCCATCCCAACCACCGGGATTGGAGCAGTCCTGATAAAAAACAATCCAACGAGATCCCAGTGGATTTCGGCCTCCGGGGGGAACCAGCGCACCGGTGCCGGGATGCCGCCAAACGGGGTCCACCGCTTTAAAAAGAGCCCGATGCTCGCCGAGAGGCGTTTCCCAGCCTTGGGTGCCGACCGCAGCAGGCACACGCAAACGAAGCTGCCCGTGCTCCAGCAGGATTAGCTGACGGCTGGAACGATGCAGCACCAGCTGCTTCGTGGAACGGGAACGAAGAGCAACAGGCAGCAAGCCCAGTGCCTCTGCATCACTGAGCCAGGGGGCGACCGGTGGAATGAGATCCGCAGGCCTGGACTGAACCGGCCCGAGCTGGAGACAGGCTCCAGCGAGAACCGCTAACAACGTCGCCCGAAGCACTGGACTCAATCAAGAACGCATCCTTGACCTAGCGGGACATCGGGAGCTGCTCCCCAGGCTGCGAAAAGTCTCAGGACTTGCATTGATTGATGATGCAGGCAGGCCGTTCAAGGATCACCATGCCGTCGTTTCCACGCACCGTGATGCTGCTGGGCAGCGGGGAGCTGGGCAAGGAGGTGGCCATTGCTGCCCAACGGCTGGGCTGCCGGGTGATCGCCTGTGATCGCTATGCCGGTGCCCCGGCCATGCAGGTGGCTGACGTGGCCGAAGTGCTGCCGATGACCGATGCCGATGCCTTGCTGGAGGTGGTCAGGCGCCACCAACCCGATGTGGTGATCCCGGAGATCGAAGCGCTCGCCGTTCATGCCCTGGCGGAACTCGAACAAGAAGGAATCACCGTGATTCCAACGGCCCGTGCGACGGCCGTCACGATGAACCGAGACCGCATCCGCGACCTGGCAGCCGGCGAACTTAATCTCCGCACCGCCCGGTTCGCCTATGCCTCCAGTGCTGAGGAACTCAAAGCGGTGGCGGAGCCGCTGGGCTGGCCCGTCGTGGTGAAGCCGGTGATGAGCTCCTCCGGCAAAGGCCAGAGCGTGGTGGACTGTGCGGACGATCTACCCAAGGCCTGGGAGGCCGCCATGGCCGGCGCACGGGGCACCTCAACCCAGGTGATCGTGGAGGAATTTCTCCATTTTGATCTGGAGATCACCTTGCTCACCATCCGTCAGCGCAATGGCGAAACCCTGTTCTGTGCACCAATCGGCCACGAACAGGAAGGAGGGGACTATCAGTGCAGCTGGCAGCCGGCGCAACTGACCGACCAGCAACTGCATCAGGCCCAGGCCATGGCCAAGACCGTCACCGACAACCTGGGCGGTGCCGGCCTCTTCGGTGTGGAATTTTTCCTCTGTGACGATGAGGTGATTTTTTCCGAACTCTCTCCCCGGCCGCATGACACAGGCCTGGTCACCCTGATCAGCCAGAACCTGAGCGAGTTCGAACTGCATCTGCGCGCTGTTCTCGGTCTTCCGATCCCCGCGATCACAGCAGCAGATGCCGCCGCCAGCCGAGTGATCCTGGCCCAAACGAACATGGACTCCGTCGCTTTTGAAGGGGTCGAACAAGCGCTCACGGAAGCCGACACCCAAGTGCTGCTGTTCGGCAAGCCCACAGCCCGCCCCGGTCGGCGGATGGGTGTGGCTCTGGCAAGGGGAGTCGATCGCAAGGAAGCACAAGCCAAAGCCGACAGGGCAGCCGCCTGTGTATCCGTGATCCCAGGGTCAACGGCTGGCTGAAAACCGAAAGTGGGTTAAGCCATCCAGCACGGCTCCAACACTGGGGCGTTTCGAAAAGTACACCCGCTGCTGGGTCCGTTGACCCAACAGGCAGGGATCGTGATCCGCAGGAACCACCGTGGCGGGCAACCCATCCAGCAACTCTCCATCCCCCTGCTGGCTTGCCACCACCAGAACCTGCTGCAGGGGGAGCTGCCAAGACTGGGCCAGAAAACGAATGGCTTCGCTGCGGGACGCACGCTGGGGCAGAACATCCAGGAACCAGTGGCAACGGAGCTGGGGTTCCGCCTGCAGACCATGGCGGCGCAAGCACTGACGGGCCAAACCAATCAGACCGCGGTTGGAGGCACGCAACAGGTAACTGACCTTGAAGGGACTCTGGTGATCAGGGTCCTGAAGCTGAATGTGTTCCTTGAGTTGCCCCATCGCTGCGAGAACAGCCTCGCGATCCCAGGCTTGGCTGATGCGCTGCGCCCATACGGGATCTTCCGCGCGATCCGAAGTGTGGTGAATCTCGGTTCCAGCCCGGCAGATCCAGGCCTTGGGGTCGGGAAGATGTAACTCCCGGTAGCGCTGACACGCCTGGTCCAACGAGCGTCCCGTGAGGATCACCAAGCCAGTCGAAGCCGCAAAGGATTCGGCGTGAAGCCGATCGCGCAGATGGGCAAGGGAGCGTTCCTCTGGCAGCTCCAAGCAGCTGTCGAGATCCAACGCCAACAGTCTGGAGACAGGGCTGGACCGCCGCACCACCGACATCGCCCGAACAGGTGAAACGCGGACCTTCTGCTGCATCAAGGCGAGGTACTGACACACATGGGCATCCCAGCTGAAGTGACGACTGATGGCCTCAACCCCGTTGTCACTCCAACGACGCCAACGGGAGCGATCACTGCCGGCCAATTCCAAGGCCTCCTGAAGTGCACCGGGATCGGTGACGTCCGCCAGAAGACCGTTGTCGCAACGGTGTTGGATGTCCCTTGGGCCGCCATCGTCGGTGGCCACCATCGGCAAACCACAGGCCGCGGCCTCCAGAAGGGTGAGTCCGAAAGGTTCGGTCAACGCCGGATTCACAAACAGACCTCCACGGCTCGCCGCCCAGCGGTACAAAGCGGGAATCTGGGAACGGCTGTGTTGTTTGGGATAGGCCACCTGGCCATAGAGATCAAACCGATCCACCAGATCGAACACCTGCTGAAGCACATCGCGCTGCTGCTTCTCGAGCTGCCGCGGGTCATCCCGACAGCCCAGCACAAGCACCAGGTTGTGGCGCTGCCGCAGCACCGGCGACTGGCCAAAGGCTTCCACCAGCGCGGGAATGTTCTTGCGCCGCACCGCACGGGAAATCGCCAGCAGAGGCGGACGCCCGGGCTCCCTGAGGAAAGGCTGCAACAGGCTTTGCAGCGCGGAGCCTTCCTGCGATGAACCGTGGGGATGGAAGCGGGAAGCATCGACACCTGGGGGCACCACCTCCGCCTGATCCGCCTCAAAGTGACCGTAGCGGGAGTACTGCTGATCGGCCTCCTGACGGGTGCTGGTGATCACCAGATCCGCCTGGGCCAGGGCACGCTCTTCGGCGTCAATGCGACGGCTGATGGCATAGGTCTGCTCAAGTTGAGATCGATCCAGGCCACCCGCCAGGAGCCGTCGCTGTTTCTCCCGACCGAGGGAATGGCCGGTGAAGACAAGCGGAATCCCCAGCCGCTGACTGACCAAAGCACCCACCAGACCGGCATCGGCGTAATGCGCGTGAATCCAATCCACCCTCTGACCGGGCTGGCTCAGATGTTCCACCAGCTGATCAGCCAACTCCTCGAGATGGGGCCAAAACAGCTCCTTGCGCAGATAACGCTTCGGACCAAAGGGAAAGCGCAGGATGCGGGCTCCTGGAGCAATGTCTTCAATCCGTTGGCTGTAATCGAGATCAACCCGTCGGTCCTGAATCAGCCGGGTGACCACATCCACCTGCTCCACCTCAGCCCGCTGAGCCAGGCTGCGCACGAGCTCCAGCACATACAACGTCTGACCACCGGTATCAGCATCCCGGCCCAATTCGAGTTCATGGGAACGAAACAGACCGTGAAGGTGCAGATGCAACAACCGGATCCCCATTCGCTCCCCTCACAAACAACAACGGGACGCAGATTCGTGCCGTTGTTTTTTCTTTAGAGGCGGAAGAAGGAGCAAAAACTAAAAAAATCCTTAGAAGACCAACCAATCAAACCGAATCAAAAAGCGGAGTCGTGTTGTCGTGCAATGGATCTGGACCCAAGGGACAACACGCATGCCCTCGGCTTGATGTAACAAGCCAGCAACGTCAGAGGCGGTCGCTGACATCGACAAGGCTGCCTTGCTCATCACCCCAACCACCCGCAGAGAAGGTGAGGGCGCCTTCCAGCTCAAGCTTCTCGTTGATCCAGCCAAGGATCACTGGTCCAACCTGTGCCGGGGTCGGCTCGCCCCGAAAACTACGAAGGCTGAAGTGGTCCGCACCCTGCACCAACACCAAGCGGTGACCCAACCGCACGGCCTTGGTCTGACGCATCGGAGCGATCGCTTCCGGACCCGAAGGCACCACCCAATCGCGGGTACCGCTGATCAGCAGCATCTTGGCCGGACGGCTCTCAAGGCGACTGCCGTCGAACAACAGACGCAAGGGCGGACTGACGGCCACAACAGCCTTGACCCTTGGATCAGCAACAGCGGCTTGGTTCACCCCCGACAGCCAACTGCACTGGAGCACCCAACTGATGTTTCGCTCCGAATCCTTAAGGTCGTTGCAACGGGCTTTGAGTCTGGAATCAATAGGAACCCCACCGGCCAGCTGAAGCGTGGTGGTGGCTCCCCAGGAGTGACCCACCACTGCAACGGCGTCGATGTTCAACATGGCACCCGGCAGAAGACGACCTGAACTGACCGCATCCAACAAAGCGGACACATCAAGGGGCCGAAGCCTCAATTCTTCAGGCCCCGGCGGCGGCGCGTCACCAGCTAGCATCGCTTTCTGCTGATTGAGGTCACTGCCGGGGTGATCGGGAAAGAGCACGGTGTAGCCGTGGGCAGCCAGCACCTCACCCCACCCTTCAAACGACTCCGGATCGTCCCAGAGCCCATGGGAGATCACCACCAAACGACCATTCCCAGGGGCTGCAGGCTGAAGCATGAGAACCCGCATGGGTTTCGGCCGATGGGGCACGGACACCTGAACAACCTCACGGGACCAGCTGGGCCGCAGAGGCTCCCGCAGAGCGGTTGTCACAGATGCAGCCTCAACGGAACGGGCCAGGGCAACCCCCACCTCAAGGTTGGTTTTAAGCCGGTTAGCCACCTCAGCGAGGCGCGACAGGTCGATCGACGCCTGCTCTCCCGGCAACTCCCTCAAAAAGCCGAGAATATTGGGTTGCCCCCGGCGTTCAGCGCGAAGCAGGGCCTCGGTCAGCATCCGTCCGCTTTCGTCGAGCTCCACCCCCTCAAGATCCACCACCTGCGTCGCCGCATGGAGGGCCTGCTCCAGCAGCGGCTGACCGGTCGATCCCGCCAGCAGGGCCTTGGTCTCCAGGGGCAGCGGCGTAAGGAACACCTGGCGCAACAGCGGCAACAACTTGCCACCACTGACCAATTCCAGATCCTGCAGATCCGGACTGGCCTGGATCAATTGTTCAGCGGACTTACTGTCATCGAAATTGATCGTGATCTCCGTCTCCAGAAACGGGAGACGCAAGACGAACCGCTCCAAGGCTGAAGCAGAAACCCCACTCAGGGCCAGTGACATGCCAAAAGTCAGGGCCGCCAGGTGGGTGCGAAGTCGGGTCATCAAGCCGCCAATGGAACGGGCACTTCTGGGGGATGCTGCTCCAAAACTCGAGCCAGATAGCGGCCGGTATGACTGGTGGGGTGCTGGGCGACTTCCTCGGGAGTGCCAGTGACCAGGATCTCGCCACCCTTGTCACCGCCTTCGGGGCCGAGATCGATGATCCAGTCGCTGCAACGGATCACGTCAAGGTTGTGCTCGATGCAGATGATCGAATTGCCCTTGTCCACAAGACGCTGCATCACATCCATCAGCTTGTGCACGTCGTAGAAGCTGAGGCCAGTGGTGGGCTCATCAATCAGATAAAGGGTCTTGCCAGTGGCCCGCCGTGACAGCTCCGTTGCAAGCTTCACCCGCTGGGCCTCACCCCCCGAGAGGGTTGGCGCCGGCTGGCCGAGCTTTACGTAGCCCAGGCCCACATCCACCAAGGTGCGCAAGCGATCTGCCGCCTGAGGAATCGCATCAAACACCTCAGCGGCCTGCTCCACCGTCATTTGCAGCACATCCGCGATGGTGTAGCCCTTGTATTTCACCTGCAGGGTTTCGCGGTTGAAGCGGGCGCCCTTGCAGACATCGCACTGGACGTACACATCCGGCAGGAAGTTCATCTCAATCACGTTCACGCCCTGACCACGGCAGGCCTCACAGCGGCCACCCTTCACGTTGAAACTGAACTGACCCACCTGGTAACCGCGGGCCTTGGCCTCCACCGTGGCGGCGAACACCTGACGGATCGGATCAAAAGCACCGGTGTAGGTGGCTGGATTGGAGCGGGGCGTGCGTCCAATCGGGCTCTGGTCGATCACGATCACCTTGTCGATCGACTTCAACCCCCGCAGTTCACCCAGACCCTGGGGAAAGGGCACTTTGAGACCCAGTCCGTTCTCAAGAGCCGGGTGCAGGAGCTCATTCACCAGGGTGCTCTTGCCGCTGCCACTCACCCCGGTGACGGACACCAACCGACCCAAGGGAAACTCAACCGAAACGTTCTTGAGATTGTTGCGGTTGCAATCGATCAACTTGAGCGAGCGCGAACCGCTCTGGCGACGTTCAGCTGGCGTTGGAATCGAGCGACGGCCACTCAGGTAAGCGCCGGTGAGCGATTCACTGCTTGCCACCAGATCATCGAAACTTCCCTCCGCCACGATGTGGCCCCCGTGGACACCAGCACCAGGGCCGATGTCCACCACGTGATCGGCAGCACGAATGGTGTCTTCATCGTGTTCCACCACCACCAAGGTGTTTCCAAGATCCCTGAGCCGAACCAGGGTGTTTAGGAGACGGTCGTTATCCCGCTGATGCAGGCCGATGCTTGGCTCATCGAGCACATACAGCACTCCAGTGAGACCAGCACCGATCTGAGTTGCCAGACGGATGCGCTGGGCTTCACCGCCGGAGAGCGTCATCGCCGGTCGATCAAGGCTCAGGTAATCGAGACCAACATCAATCAGGAATTTCAAACGAAGGCGGATTTCCCTGAGCACCAGATCACCGATCTGGATCTGACGGGCATTCAGCAAGGGCTCTGAACCCTCGTAGGCGCCCACACCCATCAGTTTTTCGATCCGTTCCAGGGTCTGACTGACGCTGACGGCCGTAAGTTCTGGAATCCGGTACGGCCCCACTTTCACCGCCAGGGCTTCAGGGCGGAGCCGTTGTCCGCCACAGGCTTCACAGGGAACCAGCTCGAGATACTTCTCCAACTTCTGGCGCTGGGCTTCACCACTGGCATCGCGGAGCTGCCGCTCAAGGATCGGAAGAATGCCTTCGAAGGGCCGGGTATATCCCCCTTGCCCCTTGCGATAACGGCTGTCGGCCTGGATCAGAATCGGTTCGCGGCTTCCGTTGAGCAGCACATCCCGCTGTTCATCCGTGAGTTCATTCCATGGGGTCTTGATCTCAAAGCCGAAGGCCTCACCCACTGAATACAGCAGAGAGAAGTAGTAGCTGTTGTCTTTCTCGGCCCAGGGAGCGACCGCGGAATACACCGGCTGCGTTGGATCCGGAATCACACGGTCCACGGTGAATTTGCGCAGATGGCCGATGCCATGGCATGCCTCACAGGCGCCGTAAGGGCTGTTGAACGAAAACAGCCGCGGTGACAGCTCCTCCATCACAGCGCCGTGCACGGGGCAGGCGAAGTTCTCGGAGTAGAGACGCTCCCGCTCAACGCCCTCGGGAAGCTCCTCCCCCTTCTTGGGCACCACCTCCACCAATGCCAGACCATCGCCGCGTTTGAGGGCCGTTCGCAACGAATCGGTCAGCCGTTCCTGGATCCCCTCACGGGCCACAAGACGATCGACCACCACCTCAATGTTGTGGCTGTGGTTCTTGTCGAGCTCGATGTTGTCGGCCAGCTCGCGCACCTCACCGTTGATGCGCACCCGAGCGAAACCTTCCGCCGCCAAACCACTGATCAACTTGGTGTGGGTGCCCTTCTTGCCGCGCACCACCGGCGACAACAACTGATAGCGGGTTCCCTCCGGCAACAGCAGGATCTGATCGACCATTTCGTCGATGCTCTGCGGCTTGATCGAACGGCCACACTTGGGGCAGTGGGGCTCGCCGGCACGGCCGAACAGCAGACGGAGATAGTCCTGAATCTCCGTGACGGTGCCGACCGTGGAACGGGGGTTGTGACTGGTGGATTTCTGATCAATCGAAATCGCCGGAGACAGGCCCTCGATGGCATCGACATCGGGCTTGTCCACCTGCCCCAGAAACTGGCGGGCATAGGCCGACAAACTTTCGACGTAGCGGCGCTGTCCCTCTGCAAAAATCGTGTCGAAGGCGAGTGAACTCTTGCCGCTGCCACTCACCCCGGTGAATACCACCAGCTTGTTGCGGGGAATGGTGACGTCGACGTTCTTGAGGTTGTGCTGCCGGGCACCCCTCACTCGAATCACATCGTCCTGAGTCGCCAGCGGGCCAGCTGAGTCAGCGATCTTGGCAGCAGCTCGCGCCATCAGGACCCGTTGGAAAGCTCAATACCTTAGGAAGAACCGAAGCCTTCAAGCTGTTCGCTGGTCCAGCAGGCTTGCTGCATAGGCATCAGCCTGATCACCACCAGCGAGGTCTGCCAGCTCTTGGCGGCGTTCCTGAGTGTCCCGCAGTCGGGACACTCGCGAGTGGGTGACACCGTCTTCCACATGCTTGCTCACCCGGAAATGGTGATCCGCAACCGCTGCCACAAGCGGTTGGTGGGTGACGCAGAACACCTGACGCTGACGGGCCAGGGTCTGAAGAAGATCCGCCATGGCTCCACTAACGCGTCCACTGACGCCGGCATCAATCTCATCGAACAGCAGCGTGCTGGATCCATCCACCGCGGCAAGGGTGGTCTTGAGCGCGAGCAGAAAACGAGACATCTCACCGCCGGACGCCACCTCCGTCAGCGGCGCCATCGGTTGGCCGGGATTGGCGGAAAACAGGAATTGAACCGCGTCCGCACCATGCTCAGCCGGGTCACAGGGGGTGAGATCCACCTTGAAACGCACATTGGCCAGGCCCATGGGCGGCAACAGTTTCAGCAACGAGGCCTCTAAAGCCTCCGTCGCCTTGGACCGCTCGCGACGCAAGGCCGCATTAGCTTGGTCTCGCGTCTGGCGACGGTCGTTTTCCACCTGGTGCAGGCGGGTGAGATCAGCCGCGAAGCCTTCCGATCCCAAACGTTGAAGCAGCTCATCGCGCCGCTGAATCAAACCAGCCAGATCAAGGCCGTAGCGACGCTGCAGGCGTTTTAAGACCGACAAACGGTCCTGAATCCGCTCAAGGTGGTCTGGATCACTCTCGAGCGCCAAACCGTATTGATCGAGGGAGCGCAACAAAGCGTCGACACCAGCCTCGAGATCCAGGGCCTGATCAAGCAGGGGCTCAAGCGAACCATCCAGCTGCGCCATGGCCTGCAGCTCCTGGATGCACGCCGCGAAGTGATCCTGCAGCGAAGGCGCCTGATCGACACCATCGCGGATTCGGCCAAACAGCAAGGCCAGACTTTCCAGCAGCCTCACGCCATGGACGAGGCGGTCTTGATCTTGTTCCAGCCGCTGCTGCTCTTCTGGATCGTCGAGATCGGCAGCTTGCAGCTGCTCCAACTGCTCTTCCTGTTCAGCCCGCTCCTGTTCGGAGCGCTGCTGCTCCTGCTCAAGGGCCATCAGGGCATCTGATGCCTGGCGCCATTCGGTCCAGGCATCAGCCACCCGTGCTTTGACCTCGGCCAATGCAGATCCACCGAGACGATCAAGCCAGAGCCGTTGCTGCCCCGCCCGCGACAACAACTGGGTCTGTCCCTGAACCGTGAGATCAATCAACAGCGGCCTGAGCTCAAGCAACTGCTGACGGTTCACCGTGCTGCCGTTCAGCCGGCAGCGACTGGAATAACGATCACCCTCCTGCCGTTTCCATGCGCGACTGATCAGGAGCTCCTCTTCGGGGTCAAACTCCGCCGCGATCAACCACTGCTCGAGGGCTGGGTTGAGTTGAAACGCAGCCTCGATCCTGGCGCGATCCGAACCAGCCCGCAGCAGACGAATGCCGCTGGAACCCTGCGCTCCACCAAGCACCGCATCGAGGGCATCGAGAAGGATCGACTTGCCAGCTCCGGTCTCACCGGTGAGCACCGTGAAACCGGAGCTGAAATCCAGTTCAAGACTCTCAATCAGAGCGATGTTCTGCAGCTGCAGACCGGTGAGCACGTCCAGCCCTGTGATAATGCCGACCGTAGCGGCAGCTCGGTTCGTTTAGAAGGGGTGTCGAACATCCCGATTAATTGATGGCGCAGGAGCTCGGGGATTTCATCGAAGCCGCGGGGTTGCTCGAGTACGACCCCGCCGCCATCACACGTATCTATGCAGGCCATCCCCAGCGGTTGATCCGTCGGCTCTGGCAAACCCTTGTACCCATCGGCCTGTTGCTGCTGGGCGTCGCCTTCGACTGGATCTTCCAGTTGCTGAAGGATGAGGAACGGGCTCGCGGCCGCGCCCGCGAATGCGCTGAGCTCCTGGTGGATCTCGGCCCCGCCTTCATCAAAGCCGGCCAGGCGCTCTCCACCCGACCGGACATCGTCCCCCCGTTGCTGCTGGAGGAACTGGCGCAGCTGCAGGACCAACTGCCCGGCTTCGACAGCGGCCTCGCCATGGCCTGCATCGAGGAGGACCTGGGGGCACCGGTGGATAAGGTCTTCGAGCAGCTGGACCGGGACCCGATTTCAGCCGCCTCCCTGGGACAGGTGCACAAAGGAACCCTCAAAGGTGGCGCCAAAGTCGCTGTGAAGGTGCAGCGCCCGGGGCTGCGTGAACAGATCACCCTGGATCTCTACATCGTGCGCAACATCGCCGCCTGGTTGAACAGCAACATCGGATTGATCCGCAGCGACCTCGTCGCTCTGATCGACGAACTGGGGCGACGGGTGTTCGAAGAGATGGACTACCTCAACGAGGCCTCGAACGCTGAGACCTTCGCTGAGCTGCACCAACACAACCCTCGCATCGCTGTTCCAACGATCTATCGCAACGCCACCAGCCGCCGGGTGCTGACGATGGAGTGGATCGATGGCGTCAAGCTCACCAACCTCGATGCGGTTCGCGAGCTCGGTGTGGACCCGGACGACATGGTGGAGGTGGGCGTGAACTGCAGCCTTCAACAGTTGCTGGAGCATGGCTTCTTCCATGCGGATCCCCACCCCGGCAATCTCCTGGCTTTGGAGGACGGTCGCCTTTGTTATCTCGACTTCGGGATGATGAGCGAGGTGAGCCGCGAGTCACGCACCGGCTTGATTCAGGCCGTGGTTCATCTGGTGAACCGGAACTTCGGGAAGCTCTCCAAAGATTTCGTCACCCTGGGATTCCTGGCGGAAGACGTAAACCTGGAACCGATTGTTCCCGCCTTTGAGAAGGTCTTCAGCCAGGCCCTGGAGGCCGGCGTCAACCGCATGGATTTCAAGGCGGTGACCGACGACATGTCCGGTGTGATGTACAAATTCCCCTTCCGGGTGCCGCCTTACTACGCCCTGATCATTCGGTCGCTGGTCACCCTGGAGGGCATCGCCCTGAGTGTGGATCCGAACTTCAAGATCCTCGGTGCTGCCTACCCCTACTTCGCCAGGCGGCTGATGGAAGATCCCGATCCCCAGTTGCGTCAAAGCCTCAAGGAGATGCTGTTCGACGGGGACGCCTTCCGTTGGACCCGTCTGGAAAATCTGGTCTCCAGCGCCGCAAGTCAGGCCCAACTGGATCTGGAGGCCTTGCTCGATCAACTGCTCGACTTCCTGTTCTCTCCCAAGGCAGGGCTGCTCCGGGATCAACTGGTGACCGCCACGGTTGATCGGCTGGATGCCCTGGGTTGGTCAACGATGCAACGCCTGGGTCAACGCCTGCCCAAACGATTGCAACCCTCCGCCCTTGGCCAGACACCGCCCGGACTCTCCGATCCACTGATGCAACTGGAGCCGGTGCGGGAGTTGATTCAGGTGTTGCAATCGTTGCCGGGATTCACACCCGACCTTCTCCTGCGTCGAATGCCAAGGGTGCTCAATGAACCAAACACCCGGCGCATGGGCTTCAAAGTGGCTCAGGGGCTGGCCGAACGGGGAGTTGTCCGCCTGGTGCGGGTCGCCGCTGGAGTTCCGGCCTAACTTCCGGCCAACACCATCAGCGTGATGCTCCCCAAGCCCTTCACCCGTTCCTCTCTGCTGGCGATAGCGGCAGGGCTTGGGCTGACTTGGAGCAGCGTCATGCAACCCCTGCATGCCGCCACGGAGATCGCCCTGGTGAGTGGTGCCTTCCGCCGCTCCATTCCCGTCAAGGAAATTGAACACCTGGCCGAAACCGGTGAAGCCAATGGGCTTCTGGAGGATCTGCTTGATCTCTCCGGACAAGACCCCAACGAGGTGTCGCAGATGCTCAACCAGAGCCTCGAGCTTCCCCTGGTGCTCACAAGCCGTCTTATCAACACACGGATCGGGGAAGCCATCCTGCGTCGTGTCGCACGCATCATTCATCCGATCTACACACCTGAACCTGAGGTGAGTGTTCCGGCGATCCGCGCCGGAGTGATCAGTGGATTGCAGAGCGAAGATGGCCTCACGGCAGTGAGCTTTTTGAAGGGCTACCCCAATGCCGTTATGGCGGTGAATCTTCCCGCTCTGTTCGGGGTGATCGAAAAAGCGGAATCCATCGCCGGCCTGGTGCAGTTTTTCTCCGACTCCCCCTTGGACGGATTGAAGGAAGCGCAACCCTGACCAAGCCCTGATCGGACGCCGCCTAGATTCCGGCAAACCCCCCATCCCAGCCGGTGTCCCTGTTTCAGAACCTCCGTCGGCGTTTCACTGCCACTCCTGTGATGCAGGACTGGCCTGGACTGATCGAGGCCTATCGCAGCTGGCTTCCCGTAAGCGATGCGACCCCGGTGATCAGCCTTCGTGAAGGCGCCACCCCTTTGATCCCCGTTCCATCGGTAGCGGAACAGATCGGCAAGGGCGTGAAGGTGTTTGTGAAGTACGACGGCCTGAACCCCACAGGGTCCTTCAAGGACCGGGGCATGACCATGGCTATCAGCAAAGCCAAGGAAGCCGGTTGTGAAGCGGTGATTTGTGCCAGCACGGGCAACACCAGTGCTGCGGCTGCGGCCTATGCCAGGCGGGGTGGGATGCGTGCGTTCGTGTTGATCCCGGATGGCTATGTCGCCCAGGGGAAACTGGCTCAGGCGCTGGTCTACGGGGCTGAGGTCTTGGCGATCCGCGGCAACTTCGATCGCGCCCTCGACATCGTTCGGGAAGCGGCAGATAAGTATCCCGTCACCCTCGTGAACTCGGTGAATCCCTACCGGCTGCAGGGCCAGAAAACCGCGGCCTTTGAAATCGTGGATGCCCTCGGTGATGCACCCGACTGGCTGTGCATACCCATGGGCAACGCCGGGAACATCACCGCCTATTGGATGGGTTTTCAGGAATATCAGCAGGCCGGCCGGAGCCGCAGCCTGCCCCGAATGATGGGATTCCAGGCCAGCGGATCCGCCCCACTGGTGAACAACACCACAGTGACGGACCCCGAAACCATCGCCACTGCCATCCGCATTGGCAACCCGGTGAACCGAGCCAAGGCCCTGGCAGCACGCGAGGCCAGCAACGGCGCTTTCCTGGATGTGACCGACGCGGAGATCCTCGCGGCCTACAAGATTCTGGGCGGCCAGGAGGGAATCTTCTGCGAACCCGCCAGCGCTGCCTCTGTGGCAGGCCTGCTCAAGCGCAAAGATGAAGTGCCTGCCGGCGCCACGGTGGTCTGCGTTCTGACCGGCAACGGCCTCAAGGATCCCGACTGCGCCATCAGCAACAACGACGCTGCATTCCACACCGATCTCAATCCCGATTTGGGCACCGTCGCCAGCGTCATGGGCTTCTGACACCGCCCTCGATCAACGCGCTTCAAACCCCCAGATAAGCTTTTCTATAGCCAAAAGACCAAACCAACCAACAAAGCGGCTGCGGAAGACGGCCTAAAACCATCGCAACACGCTGTGGAAAAAGACAAAAAGAATCCACTCGCTCGCCCCAAAAGTTTTCCACCCGCTGTGAAGAAGTGGAAAACACGGTCTTACTCCCCAT